>LJTQ01000002.1:4225-98955 GCA_001303445.1 Betaproteobacteria bacterium SG8_39
TAGACCGCGCCCTTCTCCAGCGCCGCCTTCAGGCCACCGACCGCGTCCGCGTTGCTGACCTGGTCGAGCTGCGCCGTCGCTGGGAGCGCAATCGCCCACATCGCCAGAATCACCCATGCGCGTCGCATCATCGTGTCCCTCCCTCGGCTCCGGGCGCCATGCTGCACTATCCGCGCCTGCCCCGGTGCACGGCAATCCACGGGATCACCGCCAGGAGCGCGACCAGCCAGCCCCAGACATCGAAAACCTCGCGCAGCTCAAGCGAGCCCTCTTCCGCGATAGCGCCCAGCACGATCGCGGCGAGCGCGTAGATTCCGGGACCGAGGAGCGTGCGCGCTGCGAAGCGCGGGCTGCCCCGGCGCTTCCACAGCAGGACGCCCTCGACCACCAAGCCGATTAGAGCGATCGCCAGCATCGCGACGCTGACCATGGCCGTCGCCAGCCCCTGAAAGCCGATGTCACTCATAGGCTTCGCGACTGGCCGGCGCGCTTCAGCGCGCGCCGTCGACACCCGCCGCGTGGGCCTGCTGGTCGGCGTGGTACGACGAGCGCACCAGGGGCCCGATCGCCGCATGGCGGAAGCCCATCGCGGCCGCTTCGCGCTCGAAGCGCGCGAAGGTCTCGGGCGTGACGTAGCGCTCGACCTGCAGATGATGCGCCGATGGCGCAAGGTACTGTCCGATGGTCAGCATCTCGACATCATGCGCGCGCAGATTGCGCATCACCTGCAGAATCTCCTCGTCGGTCTCGCCCAGACCGACCATCAGCCCGGATTTCGTCGGCACCGAGGGTTGCGCCGCCTTGAACGACTTGAGCAGACGCAGCGAGTGCGCATAGTCGCCCCCCGGGCGCGCCTTGCGATACAGCCGCGGTACCGTTTCCAGGTTGTGATTCATCACGTCGGGCGGCGCCGCGCGCAGCACCTCGAGCGCGCGCTCGAGGCGTCCGCGGAAATCCGGCACCAGTACTTCGATCGTGGTTTGGGGCGCGCCCGCCCGCACCGCGCGTATGCAGTCGACGAAATGCTGCGCGCCGCCGTCTTTCAGGTCGTCACGATCAACGCTGGTGATGACGACGTAGGCAAGCCTGAGTCGCGCTATCGTCTCGGCGAGATGTGCCGGCTCCTCGACGTCCGGCGCGAGCGGCCGGCCGTGCGCGACGTCGCAGAACGGGCAGCGCCTCGTGCAGATGTCGCCCAGGATCATGAAGGTCGCCGTTCCCTTGCCGAAGCATTCCGCGACATTGGGGCAGCTCGCTTCCTCGCATACCGTGTGCAGCTTCTGCGCACGCAGGATGTCCTTGATCTCGTAGAAGCGCGAGTTCGGGCTCGCGGCGCGCACGCGGATCCAGGCCGGCTTGGCGAGCGGCGTGCGCGGCAGGACCCTGACGGGAATGCGCGCGGTTTTCTGCGCGCCCTTCTGCTTGACCCCGGGCTCACGCATGGGCGAGCCCCTTTTCGAGCTGCGCCGCGAGCGCGGCGCCGGCCTGCGCCGGTGTCAGCGCAATTCCCAGGTCGCGCGTCTGCGTCACGCGCAGCCCCGGGTAGCCGCAGGGATCGATCGCCTCGAACGGCGCGAGGTCCATGTCGACGTTCAACGCCAGACCGTGAAACGCGCGCCCGCGCGCAACGCGAATGCCGAGCGCCGCGACCTTGGCATCGTCCACGTACACGCCCGGCGCACCGGGCCGGCGCTCGGCACGTACGCCATGCGTCGCCAGAAGGTCGATCACCGCCTGTTCCAGCAGGCAGACGAAGTCCCGTACCCGGATCGCGCGTCGGCCGAGATCGACCAGGGTATACAGCACGACCTGTCCGGGCCCGTGGTACGTCACCTCGCCCCCGCGCTCGACGCGCAGCACCGGAATGTCGCCGTGCCGCGGGCCATGTTTTGGATCGGCGCCCTGCCCGAGGGTGTACACCGGTGGATGCTCCAGCAGCCAGAGCGCGTCAGGCGTATGCGCATCGCGCGTGCGGGTGAAGCGGCGCATCGCCTCGAGCGCCTCCAGGTACTCGACGCACCCGAGTCGCTTGAGCACGAGCCCGGGGTGCTGCGGTGCCAGCACCGCGGCCATCACAGCACCATCACCACGCCGGGGTGATCACACAGATCCCGGTACAGCGCGTCCAGCTGCTCGCGCGAGCGCGCTTCGATCGTCACGGTCAGGCTGATGTACTTCCCCTGCCGGCTCGGGCGCATCTCCATCGTCGCCGGCTGGAAGTCCGGCGCATGCTTGAGCACAATCTCCATCACGCTCTGCGCGAATCCACCTTCGCGCCGCCCCATGATCTTGATCGGGAACGGCGTGGGAAAGTCGAGCAGCGACTGCCCGGTTTCCATTCAGGCCGCGGCCTTCTCCCGGCCGGCGCGCATGACCGTGCGCTTGAATTCCTGATAGAGCGCGTACATGCTTCGGAACACCGGCCCGGGCTTGCCGTCCCCGACCGGCCTGCCGTCGAGCGACACGATGGCGAGGACTTCTTTCGAGGAGGACGTTACCCAGAGTTCGTCTGCGGCGCGGACCTCGGCCTCCGTGATGTCGCGAAACTCGAGCGCCATGCCGGCACCCTGCGCCAACTCGACGACCACGTCGTAGGTGATGCCCGGCAGGATCAACTGCGACTTGGGCGGCGCCTGGATCACCCCGGATTTCACGACGAACACGTTCGACGCGGAGGCCTCCGTGAGACGGCCGTCGCGAAACAGAATCGTTTCGGCCTCGCCCGCATCCGCCGAAACCTGGCGCAGCAGGCAGTTGCCGATCAGCGAAATCGACTTGATATCGCAACGCTGCCAGCGAAAGTCCTCGGCGCTGCGCGCTGCCGCGCCGCGCTCGACCAGTGCGGCGGGCGGGCTGACGAGCGGATTGGACATCGCGAACACGGTCGGCTCGACGCCCTGCGGAAAGGCATGATCGCGCTTCGCCACGCCGCGCGTGACCTGGAAATACAGCCCCTGATCCTCGAAGGGCTGGGCCGCGATCAGGCGCTGGATCACGTCGCGCCACTCAGCGCGCGTGTAGGGATTCTTGATGCGCACCTCGCGCAGGCTGCGTTCGAGTCGCGTCAGATGCTCCTCGAGCCGGAACGGTACACGCGAGTACACCGGCACCAGCTCGTAAATGCCGTCGCCGAAGATGAATCCACGGTCGAGCACCGGGATCTTGGCCTGCTCGATCGGCAGGATCTCGCCGTTCAGGAAAACCATGTCGCCCATGGGTATCCCCTTCATTTCCACCAGAGCCTCAGTGTATCCCACGTGCGACCGAAGAACCCCGCGGCGGGCACTGCCTCGAGCGCGATCAGGTTGTATTCGCCGACGGCCTCGCCGTCCAGGGTGACGCGCAGCACGCCGACCGGCTGCGCCTGCATTACGGGGGCCATCAGCGGCTGGCGTGACAGCAGCTCCGCCTTGAGGTTGGCGGCCTTCGCCTTCGGCACCGTGAGCACCAGATCACCGGCGAACCCGGCATCGACCTGCTTCGCCTTGCCCTTCCAGACCGGGATCGTCTTCACCACCTTGCCCTTGGCATACAGCTTCACGCTGTCGAAGGCCTGATAGCCCCAGTTCAGCAGCTTCAACGATTCCTGCGCGCGGACCGCCTCGGACGTCGAGCCGAGCAGCACCGAAAGCAAACGCCGCTCGCCGCGCCGCGAGGATGCGATCAGGCAGTAGCCCGCCGCCTCGGTATGGCCCGTCTTCGCGCCGTCGACGCTCGGATCGAGCCAGAGCAGGCGGTTGCGGTTGAGCTGCGTGATGTTGTTATAGCGATATTCCTTCTGCGAGTAGTAGCGCGCGTAATGCTCTGGAAAGTCGCGAATCAGCGCGGCGGTCAGCTGGTAGAGGTCCTGCGCCGTCGTGAGGTGCTGCGGGTCCGGCAGACCGGAGGCATTCATGAACTTCGTGTCCTTCATCCCGAGCCGCGTGGCTTCCTGGTTCATCAGGCTGACGAACACATCCTCGCTTCCCGATACGGCCTCGGCGAGCGCAATTGAGGCGTCGTTGCCGGACTGCACCACCATGCCGCGAAGCAGTTCATCGATCGTGACCGGTTTTCTCGGCTCGATGAACATGCGCGAACCGGTGGCTTTCCACGCGCGCTCCGAAACGTTGGCTTGCTGCTCGAGGGTGATGCGCTTGTCGCGCAGGGCGCCGAAGACGACGTAGGCCGTCATCAGTTTAGTCAGCGATGCAGGCTCGAAACGTTCCGCCAGGTTCTCGCTTGCCAGAATCTGCCCGCTCGACAGATCGGCGAGCAGCCAGGCACGTCCCTTGACGGACGGCGGTGTCGGCGCGGCCGCCTGCGCGAGCGCGCCGGAGAGCAGGAAAATTGCAATGCAAAGCTTTTTCAGCATGAAGTTGCCCGAAAAGGGTCGAATTATAGAGAGCCCGCGCGGCCGGCAGCCTGCGCCGTGTACGGCCGCCCGATTCAACGGACCACGAGGAACGGCCGAAAGTTCAGCTCTTGCGCGATGCGTTCCGCAATGCCGACCGCGTCGTCGCGGCTGCGATAAGGGCCAAGCTGCAGCTTGTACAACGCATCGCTGGCGAGCACCTCGATCCGCTCGCTGACCCAGTCGAGCTGACGCTGCAGGCGCTCGCGCATGCTTTCGGCGCTCGCCTCGGCGGAAAAGGCGCCGAGCTGCAGGTAGACGCTTCCGGACGCGGCGTCGGTCGGTGGCACCGTCGTGGCGACGACCCCGTTCACCGGCGCAGCGAGCGCAGTCGGCTGCGCGACGGCGACCACCCGGCTTTCTCCCGGGACGATCGCACGCACTTCGACCTGCGCATGCCCCGACTGGATGTAACCCAGCTTCCAGGCCCCCACGTAGGACAGGTCGATGACGCGATCACGCAGGAACGGACCGCGATCGTTGATGCGTACCACGACGCTGCGCCCGTTCTGCAGATTGGTCACCTGCGCGTAGCTCGGGATCGGCAGCGTGGGATGCGCGGCCGTCATGGCGTACATGTCGTAAGACTCGCCGCTCGAGGTCCTCTGGCCGTGGAATTTCTTGCCGTACCAGCTGGCGACACCGCGCTGCTCGAAGGTCCTGACCTCCGTCAAGGGAACGTATTGCCGGCCGAATACCTCGTAGGGGCGGTTCGCGAAGCGGCTGAGCGGCTCGCCGCGCGGCACCGCATCGGGCACCTCGGCAAGATTCGTCGGGATCGCGTCGCCCGGTCCGTCGTCCTGGTAATAGCCGCCGCCGCGCTGCGGTGAGCCTGCCGACGGGGCGTCGCGCGGCGGCGCCGATCCGCAGGCGGCCAGCGTCAGCGCAAGTAAACAGACCAGCCAGCCGCCGCGCTGCGTCATTCGCCTTCGTGCACCACCTTGCCCGCGACGATGGTCGCGCGCACGCGCCCGGGCAGTTCATAGCCGAGAAACGGCGTGTTCTTGCCCTGACTCTTCAGCGCATCCGGCGTCATGCGCGTGGGCGCTTCCGGGTCGAACACCACCAGATCGCCCGGCGCGCCGATCTCGATGCGGCCGCTCTGCACGCCGAGGATGCGCGCCGGCGCGCAGCTGATCGGCGCGAGCGTCTGTACGAGCGAGCGCTTCTTCAGCGCACCCCAGCGCAGCATGAGCGGCAGCAGCAGCTCGAGCGCGGTCGCCCCCGGCGCGGCCTCGGCGAACGGCTGGTGCTTGGCGTCGTCGTCGACCGGCGTGTGATCCGAGCAGACGCAGTCGATCGTGCCGTCGGCGACGCCCTCGGACAGCGCGTCGCGATCGCGCTGCGCGCGCAGCGGTGGATCGAGCCGGCACTGTGCATCGAAATAGCCCAGGTCGACTTCACAGAGATGCAGATGGTGCACGCCAACGTCGCAGCTGACCGGCAGCCCCTCGCGCTTCGCGGCACGCACCAGCGCCACACCCGCTTCGCTCGACAGCCGGCACAGGTGCACGCGCGTCCCGGTCGCACGCACGAGCTCGAGGATCGTACCGATCGCGATCGTTTCGGCAAACGACGGGATGCCCGGCAGGCCGAGGCGCGTTGCGACGTCGCCGTCGTGCGCGACGCCGCCGCGCGACAGCCAGGGCTCTGCCGGGCGCAGCCATACCGAGAAGCCGAAGCTCCCCGCATATTGCAACGCGCGCCACAGCATCTGCGTGTCCTGCAGCGGTATGTTGGCCTGCGAGAACGCCACGCAACCTGACTCGGCCAGCTCGGCCATCTCGGTCAGCGTTTCGCCTTGCAGCTTCACCGTCAGCGCACCGACCGGATAGAGGCGCGCGCGCGCCAGCGCACGCGCACGCCGGCGCAGCATGTCGACCAGCCCCGGCTCGTCCAGCGGCGGGTCGGTGTCGGGCGGGCAGGCCAGGCTCGTCACGCCGCCCGCGACCGCAGCCTCCATCTCGGACTCGAGCGTCGCCTTGTACTCCTCGCCCGGCTCGCGCAGGCGCGCCGCGAGGTCGATCAGGCCGGGGGCGACGACCTGTCCCGCGGCATCGAGCGTGCGTTCCGCGCGCGCGGCACGCGCATCGCCGTCGAGCGCCGCGATCCGGCCGCGCTCGATGAGCACGTCGCCCGCGGCATCACGCCCGCTCGCCGGATCGATGAGGCGTGCGTTGACGATGCGCAGCGTCATGCCGAGGCCCCCGCGACCATGCTCATCACCGCCATGCGCACCGCGATGCCGAAAGTGACCTGCGGCAAGATGACCGAATGCGGCCCGTCCGCGACGCTGGAATCGATCTCCACGCCGCGGTTCATCGGCCCGGGATGCATCACGATGGCGTCGGGCGCGGCGAGCGCGAGCTTGTCGGCCGTCAGCCCGTAGTGCTTGAAGAATTCCTGGGCGGACGGCAGCAGCGCACCGCGCATGCGCTCGTTCTGCAGGCGCAGCATCACCACCGCGTCGCAGCCCTTCAAGCCTTCGCGCATGTTGCGATACACATGCACGCCGAGCGCCTCGACGCCGGTCGGGATGAGGGTCTGCGGGCCAATGACCCGCACTTCCGGCGTGCCGAGCGTGGTGAGCCCGTGAATCAGCGAGCGCGCGACGCGCGAATGCAGCACGTCGCCGACGATCGCGACCGTCAGCCGGGTGAAATCCTTTTTGTAATGGCGCAGCGTGTAGAGATCGAGCAATCCCTGCGTGGGATGCGCATGACGCCCGTCCCCCGCATTAACGACGTGCTCGTGGGGCTTGACGTGCTGCGCGATGAGGAAGGGTGCGCCGGAGGATCCGTGGCGCACCACGAAGATGTCGGCCTGCATCGCCGACAGGTTGGCGACCGTGTCGAGCAGCGATTCGCCCTTGCTCTGCGAGCTGGCGGCAATGTTCAGATTGATCACGTCGGCCGACAGGCGCTTGGCGGCGATTTCGAAGGTCGTGCGGGTCCGGGTCGAGGGCTCGAAGAACAGATTGAACACGCTCTTGCCGCGCAGCAGAGGAACCTTCTTCACCTCGCGCTCGGTTACGCCGATGAACGAGTCAGCGGTCGCGAGCACGCGCTCGAGCACTTCGCGCGGCAAGCCCTCGATCGACAGCAGGTGCTGCAGTTCGCCATTCTTGTTGAGTTGCGGGTTACGTCGCATGTTCGAGTTGCAGCGAAAGGCGGCCCTCTTCGGTGCGGCGCAAGCGCAAGCGCGCACCGGCCGGCACTTCGACGCGCGCACCGCAGTACTGGGCGCAAATTGGCAGCTGGCGGCCACCGCGATCGGCAAGCACGGCGAGCAGGATGCGCGCCGGGCGGCCGTAGTCGAACAGCTCGTTCATCGCCGCGCGCACGGTACGGCCGGTAAAGAGCACGTCGTCGACCAGCAGCAGGTCGCGCCCTTCAATCGAGAACGGGATCTTGCTGCGTTTCGGATCGCGGGCGAGGCCCTGCTGGTGGTAATCATCGCGGTAGAAGGCAATGTCCAGCGTGCCCAGCGGCTCGGCGATGCCGAGCAGGTCGTGCAGCCGCTCGGCCAGCCATACGCCACCGGTATACAGCCCGATCATTGCCGTGTTCGGCGTGAGCTGCGGCCGGATCGCGTCGGCCAGCTGCAGGCAAAGCTGCTCTGCGTCCGGCAGTGCGGTCATGCCCCGGCCTCGGCAAAGTATTGCTCGAGCAGCAGCTGCGCGGCGTGCGCGTCGAGCGCTTTTGCGCGCGCCACGCCGGCGGCACGCCGCGCCCCGGCGGCCGCGCGCAATCGTCCTTCCGCCTCGACCGAACTGTAGCTTTCGTCGACGCAGGCGACAGGCAAGTCGAAGCGGCCGGCGAGCTGGCGCGCGAAGCGCTCGGCACGTGGGGCGAGCGGGTGGACCGCGGCGTCGTCGCGCCGCGGAACGCCGACCACCAGCGCGCCGGGTTTCCACTCGTCCACCAGGCGGCCGATCTCGGCGAAGCGCGCCGCGCCCTCGCTGCGGATCACCACCAGCGGGTGTGCGTGACGCGTTTCCAGATCCCCGACCGCGACCCCGACGCGGCGCGTACCGTAGTCAAAGGCGAGCACCGTGCCGCGCGGCGGGAAAGCGGGGAAGACGGGGGTGGCGCGGGGATTGGCAGCTGAACGCGGCATCGCGCGCTCAGGCATGTCCCGCTTCGTCCGACAGGCGCGCGAAATCCAGCCCGAGCAGCTCCATCGCCGCGGGCAGGCGCTCCTCGGACGGAAGGTCGAAAATGATCGCGTCGCGCGCCTCGACCGTGAGCCAGGCGTTTTGCGAGATCTCGTGCTCGAGCTGCCCGGGCGACCAGCCTGCATAACCGAGCGTGACCATCATGCGTTGCGGGCCCTCGCCACGGCCCACCGCTTCGAGAATGTCCTTGGAGGTGGTCAGGCCGATGGCCTCGCGCACCTTGAGCGTCGACTGCCACTCGCCCGGCGGGGCATGCAGCACAAAGCCGCGATCGGTCTGCACCGGCCCGCCGAAGTACACCGGCGCATCCGCCAGCTCGCGCTGCTTCAGGCCGAGCGACAGCCGCTCGAATAGGGCCTGCAGGGTGAGGTCGATCGGCCGGTTGACCACCAGGCCGAGCGCACCCTGCTCATTGTGCTCACACAAGTAAGTCAAGGTCCTGGCGAAATACGGATCGACCATGTTGGGCATGGCGATCAGAAAATGATTCGTCAGGTTGATCGAGGACATGCGCCCCGCTATTTTACCCCGTCCCCTTACCGAGACAGCCCCCCGCCGACATGGTTCCTTCCCCTGGCAGCCTCGTGTGGTTCCGTCGCGACCTGCGTGCCGACGACCATGCCGCACTGCATGCTGCGCTGCGCGCGGGCGGGCCTGTGCACTGCGTGTTCGTTTTCGACACCGAAATCCTCGATGCCCTGCAGGCACGGGCCGATCGGCGCGTCGAATTCATCTGGGAAAGCGTCAAGGCGTTGCGGGCTGCGCTCGAGACGCTCGGCGGCGGGTTGCACGTGCTGCATGGCCGGGCGCGCGAGGCCGTGCCGCAGCTCGCTGCACGTCTCGGCGTGGCCGCCGTCTACGCCAACCGGGACTACGAACCGCAGGCGCTCTCGCGCGATGCCGAGGTCGCGGCCCGCCTCGCGGCGCGGGGGCTCGCCTTTCACACCCGCAAGGACCAGGTGATCTTCGAGCGCGGCGAGGTGCAGACCCGGGCGGGCGGTGATTTCTCCGTCTACACCCCCTACAAACGCGCCTGGCTGGCGAAACTCACGCCCTTCTACCTCAAACCGTATCCGGTGCACGCGCACCGGGCGCAGCTCGCCGCCGGCCCGACCCGGGCGGTGCCTACCCTCGAGGCACTGGGTTTCCAGCGCAGCAACTTACGGGCGCTCGGTATCGAGCCCGGCGCGCCGGGGGCGGCGCGGACCTTCGCCGCGTTCAAACGCCGCATCGACCGCTACAAGACGGATCGCGACTTTCCCGCAGTGCAGGGGACGTCCGGTCTCTCGGTGCACCTGCGCTTTGGAACCGTCTCGGCGCGCGAGCTCGCGAGGTTCGCCTGGCAGCGCAAGCGGATCGGTGCGCAGACCTGGTTGTCGGAGCTGATCTGGCGCGATTTCTACTTTGCGGTGCTCGCAGCGCGGCCGGACGTCGTCGACGCGGCGTTCCGCCCGGAATACAACGCGATCGTGTACGACGACAACGACCGCTACTGGCGGGCGTGGTGTGAAGGGCAGACCGGGTATCCGCTGGTCGATGCCGCGATGCGTCAGCTCAACCAGACCGGCTTCATGCACAACCGCCTGCGCATGGTGAGCGCCTCGTTTCTGGTGAAGGATCTGGGCATCGCCTGGCAACGCGGCGAGCGCTACTTTGCAGCACGCCTTACCGACTACGATCTCGCGGCGAACAACGGCGGCTGGCAGTGGGCCGCCTCGACCGGCTGCGACGCGCAGCCCTGGTTCCGCATCTTCAATCCCGTCACTCAGTCGACGAAATTCGATGCCGACGGCGCATTCATCCGGCGCTTCGTGCCTGAGCTGGCGCAGCTGCCGACAAAATCGATCCACGCGCCATGGCGGCTAACGCCGCTCGAACAGCAGGCCGCAGGCTGCGTCATCGGACGCGACTACCCAGCCCCGATCGTCGATCACGACGCCGCGCGCAAGCGCACCCTGGCGCGCTACGGCGTCGTGCGCAAGGACAAGGCGGCGCAATAAGCCCGCACTAAGCCGAGTGGGCAGAACGCGCGGCACTGCCGCGCTTCAGATCTCCACCATCTCGAAGTCTTCCTTGCGCGCGCCGCATTCGGGGCAGGTCCAGTTCATGGGCACGTCCTCCCAGCGTGTGCCCGGCGCAATGCCCTCGTCCGGCAGACCCTTCTCCTCGTCGTAGACGAAGCCGCAGATGAGGCACATCCAGGATTTGAACGCCGTGGTTTCAGACATGAGGACGCCGAGCGCTGGGTTAAAATCGGGTCGCATCTTAGCGCATTCCGTCGCGCGCCCTTTTCCTCGGTGCGCGTCGCGCACGCGCAAGCCGCGCCGTATGGCATCACTTCCACCTATCGTTCTCAGCTTCGCCGCATCGGACCCCACGGGCGGCGCGGGCCTGCAGGCAGACCTGCTTACGCTCGCAAGCATGGGCTGTCATCCGCTGTCTGTGGTCACTGCGCTGACGGTGCAGGACACGCGCGGCGTCGAGGCGCTGCTCGCGATCGACGCCGACTGGGTCAGCGAGCAGGCGCGCGCGCTGCTCGAGGACATACCGGTCGCCGCGTTCAAGCTGGGCGTGCTCGGCTCGGCCGAGAACGCCGCGGCAATCGCCGATGTGCTCGAGGATTACCCGGACGTGCCGGTGATCCTCGATCCGGTCATCGCTTCCGGACGCGGCGACGCACTCGCCGATGACGTGCTGGTCGATACGCTGTGCAGCCTGATCGTGCCGCAGAGCACGATCGTGACACCGAACAGTCTTGAGGCACGCCGCCTTGCGGAAGATGACCTCGAGGACGAAGGGCTGGACCTGGATTCCTGCGCGCAGCGCCTGCTCGCCATGGGCTGCGATTACGTGCTGATCACGGGCACGCACGAGCTCGGCGCCGAGGTCGTGAACACGCTGTATGCCGACTCGGGCATTGTGCGCGCGGACCGCTGGCCGCGACTCGCCGGCAGCTATCACGGCTCCGGCTGCACGCTGGCCGCGGCGATTGCCGCGGCGCTGGCGAATGGCTTGGGCGTGCCCGAGGCGGTACGCGATGCGCAGGAATACACCTGGCAGGCGCTCGCCGGCGGCTTCCGCCCCGGCATGGGACAGCTGCTGCCGGACCGCTTCTTCTGGGCACGCGAGGTCGGCGGGCAGGAAGACGAGGCCGCGGCGTGACGCGACGCGGGCTGTACGCCATCACACCCGAGGGGCTCGCGCCCGAGATTCTGGTCGCGCGCGCAGAGCACGCACTGCAGGGCGGCGTCCGGCTGCTGCAATACCGCAGCAAGGACAGTGACCCGCAGCGGCAGCTCGAGGTGGCGCGCGCACTGCGTGCGCTGTGCCGCAGGTTGGGCGCCGCCTTCATCATCAACGACGACGTCGATCTCGCGCTCGCGGTCGACGCCGATGGCGCGCACCTCGGGCGCGAGGACGGCGATCTCACTGCCGCGCGGGCCCGCCTGGGCCGACGGCTGCTCGGCGCGTCGTGCTACGACCGCCTCGATCTGGCGCGCGCCGCGGTCGCCGCGGGCGCCGATTATGTGGCGTTCGGCAGCGTGTACGCCTCCCCGACCAAGCCCGCCGCGGTACGCGCGCCGCTCAGCCTGTTCGGGCAGGCACGCGCACTCGGCGTTCCGCTCTGCGCGATCGGCGGCATCACCCTGGAAAATGCGCCCACGCTGATCCGCGCGGGCGCAGACCTGCTCGCGGTAGTTTCGGACCTGTTCGACGCGAACGACGTCGCGGCGCGGGCGCGGGCCTATGCACAGCTGTTTGATCCTGAATCGGTGACCTTGCCATGAGCTCAAAATCGCGTAACGAAGAACTCTTTGCCCGCGCGCAGCAATGCATTCCCGCCGGGGTGAATTCACCCGTACGCGCGTTCCGCGCCGTCGGTGGCACGCCGCCGTTTTTCGAGCGTGCGCTGGGCGCCTATCTGTGGGATGCCGACGGTACGCGCTACATCGACTACGTGGGGTCCTGGGGGCCGATGCTCGCCGGGCACACTGACGCCCGGGTGGTGAAGGCCGTGCAGGATGCAGCCGCGCGCGCGCTGTCCTTTGGCGCGCCGACCGAGGCCGAGATCGCGCTCGCCGAGGCCATCTGTCGGCTGGTGCCCTCGATCGAACTGGTGCGGCTGGTGTCCTCGGGCACGGAGGCGACGATGACGGCGCTGCGCCTGGCGCGCGGCGCGACCGGGCGCAGCGTGATCGTCAAATTCGAGGGCTGCTATCACGGTCACGCCGACAGCCTGCTCGTCAAAGCGGGCTCGGGCGCGCTGACCTTCGGCAATCCGTCATCGGCCGGCGTGCCGGCCGAAACGGCCGCGCACACGCTGGTACTCGACTACAACGACACGGCGCAGCTGCGCGCGCTGTTTGCCGAGCGCGGCGGTGAGATCGCAGCGGTCATCGTCGAACCGGTCGCGGGCAACATGAACCTGGTGGCGCCTGCGCCAGGCTTTCTCGAGGCCCTGCGCGAGGCATGCACGGCACACGGCGCGGTGCTGATCTTCGACGAAGTCATGACCGGCTTTCGTGTCGCGCTCGGTGGCGCGCAGGCGCGCTTCGGCATCCGGCCCGATCTCACGACGCTCGGCAAGGTCATTGGCGGCGGCATGCCGGTCGGCGCAGTGGGCGGCAGGCGCGAGATCATGCAGCACATTGCGCCGCTCGGTGCCGTGTATCAGGCGGGCACGCTGTCGGGCAATCCGGTTGCGGTCGCCGCGGGCCTCGCGACCTTGGAAATCGTCGCGCAGCCGGGGTTCCAGGAAGGCGTCGAGGCGACGACGCGCGCGCTGGTCGAGGGCCTGGCGGCAGAAGCGAAGAATGCGGGCGTCACGTTTTCCGCGCAGTCGATCGGCAGCATGTTCGGTCTTTACTTCCGCGCCACGCCGCCGACGAGTTTCGCCGAGGTCATGCAGTGCGACAAGGCGCGCTTCAACCGATTCTTTCACGCCATGCTCGAGCGCGGCGTGTACTTCGCGCCCTCGGCATACGAAGCCGGATTCGTCTCGGCGGCGCACGGCAGCACCGAAGTCGACGCCACGCTCGCCGCGGCACGCGAGGCGTTCCGCGCGCTGGACCGATAGCTCAGATCAGCTGCTGGGTCGACGGACCGAGTGCGATGAAGCCGCCGCCGCTGGCGGCAACGATCGGCATCAATGCCGCCTGCGCGAGGCGCGGGGACGCGCGGCTCAGGGAATCCGCGCGCTGCGCATCCTCTGCAGGATGATCTCGACCCGGCGTTCGAGGTAGGGGGTGCTGCCACCTCGCGCATAGCGGCGCGGGCTCGGCAGTATCGCCGCAAGCCACGCAGCCTGATGTGCGCTCAGCGCCGCCGCGCTGGTCGCGAAGTGGTATTCGGCAGCCGCCTGCGCACCGAACACGCCCTCGCCCCATTCGGCCACGTTCAGATACAGCTCGAGAATACGGCGCTTGCTGAGCGTCGCTTCCAGCATCCACGCGATGATTGCCTCCTGTGCCTTGCGCATCCAGGAACGCGCGCCCGACAGGAACAGGTTCTTGGCGAGCTGCTGCGTAATGGTCGATGCACCCGCGACGACGCGGCCGCGCCGCTGGTTCTTTTCCAGCGCGCGCTCGATCGCATCCCAGTCCAGGCCGCCGTGTTCCAGGAAGCGGGCGTCTTCTGCGGCGACGACCGCGCGCTTGAGCTGCGCCGAGATGCGCTGATAGGGCACCCAGGCATGGCTGAGGCGCGCCCGGTCCGGGTGCTGGCCTGCGAGGGCGGCACGCGCACGCAAGGTTTCGAGGCGCGCGTCCATGAACGCGGTGCTCGCCGGGTCGTTGCGTGCGAGCCATAGCACCTGTCCGAGGAACCAGACCTGCACGACCAGGACAATCGCAATGCCTGCGAGCAGCGCAAACGCCGCCAGTCTCGCGATCACGCGCATGCCGCCGCACCGCTTAGCCACGTCGCAAAGCGTTCAGGACGGCTGCCGTGGGCGGACGCACGCCGCGCCAGATGAAGAACGATTCGGCGGCCTGCTCGACCAGCATCCCGGCGCCGTCACTCGCACGCACGCCGCGTTCGCGTGCAAACGCAAGAAACGGCGTGTCGCGGCCGTACACCATGTCGTACGCCAGCGCATCGGGGGCGAACGCGCTCGCCGGGACCGGCGGCAGCGCGCCGACCAGCCCGGCGGCAGTGGCATTGACGACGAGATCGAAAGCCGCGCCATCGAGCAGGTCGTAGCCGCCACCCGTGATGCGGGGGAAGCGCGCCGCCAGGGCCTGCGCACGCGCGGCCGTACGGTTGACGACGACGAGCGTCGCCACACCGGCGTCGAGCAGCGGCTGAACCACGCCCTGGGCTGCGCCGCCGGCGCCGAGCAGCAACACCCGGCAACCGTCAAGCTCACAGCCCAGGTTCGTCTGCAGATCACGCACCAGGCCGACGCCATCCGTGTTGTCGCCGTGCGTCTGGGCACCCTCGAGCACCAGCGTGTTGACCGCCTCGGCCGCGCGCGCGCGGGGACTCAGCGTCGCGCAGTAGCGAAATGCGGCCTGCTTGAAGGGCAACGTGACGTTCGCGCCACGGCCGCCGGCGGCGCGAAACGCATCGACCGCGGCGTCGAATCCGTCGAGTGCCGGCTCGAGACGCCCGTACGCGATGTCCTGCCCCGTCGCGCGCGCGAACTCGGCATGGATCCAGGGCGACCTCGAATGCCCGACCGGGTTACCGATGACGACGTAACGATCCGTCATGCGCCTAGTGTACGAACGCCCCGATATTCCCGCTTGGCAAGGGGGTGCGGGGGGGGAAACGTCCCGCGCTTCCCCCCGGCATCCGACTATTCGGTCCAGATCTTGTCGCCGCGACCAAAAAACCACGTCCGCGTGATCACCAGAAGATCCGTGTCACTCCGGATGTTGGCCGGAAACGGCGCGAACGGCGCCGCCATGCGGACGATTTTGTAGGCCGCCTGGTCCAGGACCTTGAGGCCGGACGAGCGATCCAGCTCGACCGACTGCACGCTGCCATCGGGGCGGATCGTTACGGTGAGGCGCAGGTTGCCGTACACCTTGCCGCGCGCCTCAGGCGGGTAGTTGAGCGTCCCGATGCGCTCGACCTTCATGCGCCAGTCCTCTTCGTACTGCGCGAAGCGGTATTCCGTGGCACGCGCGCCGATGAACTTCTTGCGCGGACGCTTCTGATAGGCCTCGACACGCCGATCGAGCTGCGCCTGCAGCTTTAGAGCGGCCAGCGACAAGTCGGCGAGATCGCGTCCAGAGGGACCTGTCGCAGGCTTTTCCTCCGGCTTGGGCTTCGGCTTGCGTGGCGCTTCCTGCACCTTGGGTGCCGGCTTGCGCGTAGCCTGCGCCATCAGCTTGCGCTGTCGTTCCTCAAGCGCCTGGACCCTGCGTTGCGCCTTGGCCAAGGTCTTGCCGGCATCGTCGGGCTGGGTCACGGGCAGCGGCGTCTTGGCGCGTACCGCCTGATCGGTGTTTCCGCCACGGTCGAGGTTTGCCTGCGCCAGGGCGTCCGCCTTGACCGGCGCTTTCTTGGTCTTGGCGTTGACGAGGATGACGTCGAGTGACGTGCTCGGCGACTTCCAGCGAAACGCCTCGGGAAAGGTGAAGTGCACCGACAACAGACCCGCGTGCAGCGCGAGGGAAACGAAGACCGACGCATGCAGCGCGCGCGAATGGCGGTGCATGCCTGCCCAGATCCAGGGCAGGCGATTCGGCTCTGTCGCGAGTACGCCCTGCAATATCGTCTCGTAAAAACAACTCGCCGCTATTCTAAGGCCTCAGGCCTCCGCGTTGGAGTTGTGCGGGACGCCTTCGGCATCGCTGGCCAGCGTTTCGCGGTAGCTGCAGGCCACACTGCGCTCGATCAGATCGACCTCGCCGATGGCGATACACACGCGTGTCCCCGGCTCGAGGGCAGGGAGCGAGGGTACGGCGACCGTCAGCGGCAGTGCCGCGAAGCGCACCAGCCGTTCACGCAGCACGATGGCCTCGGCCTGCTCGACCTGTTCCTGCAACAGCCAGCGCAAGCACCAGTAGGACTCCATGGCGCGCTGGTGCTCGGCGTAGCGCGCGTAGACCAGCTCGAACGCGCGCATTGCCGAGAGCAGCGTCTCGGCGCTGCGCCCGAACGGCGCGCGCCGGCCTTCGAGCGTGGCGACGAGCTGCCACTGGTTCACCAGATCAACGTAGCGCCGCAATGGCGAGGTCGACCAGGCATAACAGGAAACACCGAGCCCCTCGTGGGCCTCGGGATGGACGCTCATGCGAACCTTGCCCGAGGTCTGCACGCGGTAAATGGCAGCGACGTCGCGCTCCGCGAGCTGCGTGCCCCAGACCGTATTGGCCAAGATCATCAGTTCGGCCACCAGCTTGTCCAGCGGCGCGCCTCGCTTGCGCGCACGCAGCTCGACACGGCCATCCTCGACGACGATCGTGTACTCCTGCAAAGCGCTGTTCACTGCCGGTTTGCCGCGCCGGGTCTCGAGCGCACAGGCGAACCGCCACAACGTGCGCAGCTCGTCCTCGAACGGCAGGCCGCAGGCAGCGCCTGCAGGGAACGTTTCGTTCAGCCGGTCGTACTGCGCGTGGTGCAGATTGGCGGCGATCGGAATGCGCTCCAGCCGCGAACGTTGGCCGCGGATCGAAAAATCCTCTGGCGAGACGTCGAGGTACAGGGACACGGCCGGCTGTGCGGCGCCGTGGTCGAGAGAGAAGTACGCGATCACGTCCTCCGGCAGCATGGTGAACTTCTGACCCGGCATGTAAGCAGTCGACAGCCGCTCGCGCGCAATGGCGTCGATCGGTGAGCCGGGCACGAAGCCGAGCGCGGGCGCCGCGATGTGCACGCCGATACGCAGGTTGCCGTCGGCTGTGCGCGTGACCGAGAACGCGTCGTCGATTTCCGTGGTGCCGACGTCGTCCAGACTGAAAGCCGCGTGCTCGGCGAGCGGCAGCTCGGCCGCCAGCGCGGGCTCCGAATGTGCTGGAAACTGCGTGCCGCGCGGATAGAACTCGTGCAGAAAGGCATTCAGATGAAAGGCGTAGCTGTCGGTGAGCACGCCGCAGTGCTCCAGGAGACGCGCCGGGCTCAGACCAGTCCGCTTGCAGGCCTGCTCGAACGCTTTGGTTTCCGGCTTGTTGCGGTCCGGCGCATAGAGCAGCTCGTCTTTCAGCGACGCGACCTCCGCCGGACAGCTGCCCTGCGCTAGGAGGTCGGACCAGCACTCGATTTGCGCCTGGATCCGCCGCTTCTTCTCCATGCCGGCGATCGCGCGCCGCAGGGTGTCCTCCGGCGCAGCCTGAAAGCGCCCATGTCCGCGGCGGTAGAAATACATCGGCGCCGCCTGCAGCTTGAGCAGCAGGCCGGTCGCCTCGACCGGCGTGGGCTCGCGGCCGACGTATTCCCGCGCCAGCTCCCGGAAGCCGAATTCGCGCCCGCCGCAGCACTGCCAAAGGAAATCCGTGTCGAGGCCGTCCGCGAACTGCTGCGCCTGGCTGAGAAGCTCCGCCCCTGCCGGCCGCTCGAACTCCATCAGGACATGCGCCGTTTTGACCTTGGCGCGCCGGCCGTGCAGCGTTTCGACCTGCAGCGAGGCCGGCGACTGCGCGAGCACCACGCCAACGCGAAAGTCGCCTCCGTCTTCGTACAGCACCTGCATCGTGCGGCCGATTATAGGGGCGCTGCCGCGTGTGACGCGGAAGCGGGGCGCGCGCTCAGGCCGCGCCGATGCCGGCAAACGCGAGAATGCGCGGCAGATGCTCGGGAAAACTTTGCAGCGTGTGGTCGCCACCGTCGCGGATCACCGTGCGCGCACCCTCGTATTTACGCGCGGCATCGCGCCAATCGAGCACCTCGTCGCCCGTCTCCAGCAGCAGCAGGTAGCGCTCCGGGTCGACCGGGTCGACAACGAGTCCGCGCCAGCCGGCAAGATGCGCCTGCGTCAGCTCGAAGGCCTCGTCGGTATACAGATTGCGCTGCGGGCCGAGGTAGGCCGCCAGCCCGAGATCCGGACGTATCGCCGGATTGATCAGCACCGCGCGCCGATCGTACTTCTCCGCGAACCAGGTGGCGTAGAACCCACCGAGCGAGCTGCCGACGAAGGTAGGCCCCTGTGCCGCATGCCGTGCGTAGGTGGCCTCGATGGTCTCCACGGCTGCCTGCGGCGCATCGGGCAACGCCGGGCAGGCGAAGTGCGCGCCGAGCCCGCGCGCGTCCATGTAAGCCTGCATCGCGCGCGCCTTTTTGGACGCCGGCGCACTGATGAAGCCATGCAGGTAGATGATCATGGCGGGCCGGATTCGGTCGGCGCGCGCCTCGAAATCGGAAAAACCAGCAGATTGCGCACCAGTCCGCCGGCCGCGACCACAATCAGGAACGCGGTTCCCGCGGCCATGATCGCGAGGTAGGTTGCCATGCCTTTTTCGCCGGCTTTGACGCTGATCGCGTCGGCGTAGAGCGCGCTGCCGATCATCGCGCCGATGATCAGCGCGGCAACCAGGATTGCGCCGTTCACCAAGGCGAGCTTGACCCGCGGTACACCCTGCGGATTGGAGTGAAAAAATCCCCACAGCACGGCGCCGAGGAGAAACAGCAGGATCAGGACCATGAAATGCATGCGGCGCTTTCGTTAACTGAGGAGACGGCCCAAGGCTACCGACCCGGCCTGACCTGCCCTTGATCTGTATCACCGCCTGCCAGCGCCAGACGCTCGAGCAGCCGGCCATGCAGGCCGCCGAAACTGCCGTTCGACATGACGAGGATCTGGTCCCCGGGCCGGGCCGCGCGCACGATCGCCGCGGCGAGCGCGTCCAGATCAGGGTGACACTGGACGCGCGCCCCGAGCGGGGCGAGTACGCCGACGGGGTCCCAAGCCAGGCCCGCAGCGTGAACGAACACGAGGTCGGCCCCGTCGAGGCTGTGCGGCAGGGCGTCTTTCATCACGCCCGCCTTCATCGTGTTGGAGCGCGGCTCGAGGACCGCGAGAATGCGCGCGCCGTTGCACCGCGCACGCAAGCCGTCGATCGTCGCGCGAATCGCGGTAGGGTGGTGCGCGAAATCGTCGTACACCGCGATGCCGTGCACCGTGCCGCGCAGCTCCATCCTGCGGCGCACGCCTTCGAAGCGGCCGAGCGCTTCGCAGGCGAGCCGGGGTTCCACCCCGGCGTGGCGCGCGGCACCGATCGCTGCCAAGGCGTTCATGCGGTTGTGCGCGCCCGCGAGGCTCCAGCGCACACGGCCCAGCGTATCGCCCTGCCATTGCACGTCGAACGCGCCGGCGTCGTCTGCATCGGCGCGCGCCGCCCAGTCTTCGGGCGCGCCGAAACGTTCGAGCGGCGTCCAGCAGCCCTCGGCGAGAACCCGCGCCAAGGCCGGGTCGGATGCATTCGCGAGGATTTTTCCGGTCCTGGGCAATATCCGCACGAAGTGGTGAAATTGCCGTTCGATGTCTGCAATATCGCCGAAGATGTCTGCATGATCGAACTCAAGATTGTTCAGAATCGCGGTCCGTGCCCGGTAATGGACGAACTTGGACCGCTTGTCGAAGAACGCGGTGTCGTACTCGTCGGCCTCGATGACGAAAACGCCACCCGCGCCCGGCCGCGCCGAGACGCCGAAATTCGCCGGCACCCCGCCGATGAGAAACCCGGGGGCCTTGCCCGCGTGCTCGAGTATCCACGCCAGCATCGCGCTGGTCGTCGTCTTGCCGTGGGTGCCCGCAACGGCGAGGACCCATTTGCCGAACAGAATCTCGCTCGCAAGCCATTCCGGGCCGGACACGAACCGTTCGCCGCGCTCGAGGATTGCTTCCATCAGCGGGTTGCCGCGCTTGATGACGTTGCCGATCACCCAGACATCCGGCGCGAGCCGGATCTGATCCGCGTCGTAGCCCTCGATCAGTTCGACGCCGAGCGCGGCGAGTTGCTCGCTCATCGGCGGATAGACACCCGCGTCGCAACCCGTCACGCGGTAGCCTGCGGCACGCGCGAGCACCGCCAGCCCGCCCATGAACGTGCCGCAGATACCGAGGATGTGGACGTGCGCTGGCATTCGAAGGAACGGAAAAGGCGCCGATTTTACGCGCTGCGTTAAGATTCAAGCCCCGTCCGGCGGGGTCCGCAATTCATGGCAAGGCACGGCAAGCGGCAAAACGCAATTCGTTCGAGCATCGCGGCCGCCGCGGCACGCATCATGGCCGAAGACGGCGTCGACGACTTCGCCCTTGCCAAGCGCAAGGCCGCTCGACGGCTCGGCGTCGAGGACGGGCAGTGGCTGCCCGCCAACCATGAGATCGAGGCGGAGCTGGCCAACTACCGGGCGATTTACCAGGCCGAAGAACATCCTGAACGCATTCGTGCCTTACGCGAGATTGCGCTCGATGCGATGCGCGCGCTCGAGCGCTTCAACCCCTACCTCACGGGCGCGGTGCTGAAGGGCTTTGCCGGTCGCTACGCGGAAATCGAGCTGCAGGTCTTTCCAGAAAGCACCAAGGACGTCGAGCTTTTCCTGCTCGACCGCAGCATCCCCTACGCGGCGGCGCCGACCAAGCGCTATGCCGGCGACCGCGCCACGGACGCGAGCGTGCTGACGCTCGAGTGGGGCGGGGTTCCGCTCAAGCTGACCGTTCTCGATCCGCGTGACGAGCGCCTCGCGCTCAAGACCTCGGTCGCGGGGCGCGTCATCGACCGCGCGGGAATCCCCCAGGTACGCGAGTTGCTCGGCGCCAACGCCTGAGCCGCGCGACGGACACCGGCAGATCGATGGGGCTCACCCGGCGCGAATGGCTGATCCTCGGCGGCGTCGGCACCGCGGCGGCGATCGCCGGCATCGTCGCAGGTCCGATCCTGCTGCAATCCGGCAGCGGCGCGGCGGAACTCCTCGCGACGCCTCTGCCGGATGTCGCCGGGCGCACGCGCCGTCTGTCCGAATGGCATGGCAAGGTCGTGCTGTGCAACTTCTGGGCGACCTGGTGCGCCCCGTGCCGGGAAGAGATCCCCATGCTGATCGATTTGCGCGAGCGGTACGCTGCCCAGGGATTTGAAGTTGTAGGCATCGCCATCGATAATGCAGACAAAGTGCGCGAATTTTCGTCTAAATACGCGATTTCGTACCCTGTCCTGATCGCTGAAGCGAAGGGCCTCGACCTGCTCAGAAAACTGGGCAACAACGCCGGAGCGCTCCCCTTTACGGTCACTCTGGACCGCAGGGGAACCGTCCTGGAACGCAAGCTCGGGATCCTGCGTCGTAGTGATATAGAGCCCAGAATCAAGGCCTTACTATAAGACTTGGCGGGCGTCTGAGCGCCGCGCGAAACCGGGCCCGCCCGTGAGCCTCTTGGGAAGCATGATCAGCGCCGAACGTGGGCTAAAATGCAGCCTACTGGCGCAAACATGCAAAAAAAACGCAAGGAAACCGCGGCTGCTATCCTGGTCCTACATGGACCCAACCTGAATCTCCTCGGCACGCGGGAACCCAGGATCTATGGCCGAGAAACGCTGGCCCAGATCAACGCGCGTCTGCAGGCTGCAGGTCACCGCAGGAAGGTCGACGTACGCTGTTTTCAGAGCAATACCGAAGGCGCGCTGATCGACCGCGTGCAGGCCGCGCGCGACGAAGGCGTGCGTTTCATCGTCGCCAACCCGGCCGCCTACACCCATACCAGCGTCGCGCTGCGCGACGCCCTGTCTGCAGTCGCCATTCCGTTCATCGAGGTGCACTTGTCCAACATCCACGCCCGCGAGGCGTTCCGGCGCCATTCCTTTTTTTCCGATATCGCGCTGGGCACCATCTGCGGCCTCGGCAGCCAGGGCTACGACCTGGCGCTCGGCATTGCGCTCGATCGGATTGGCGCGCGCTGAGAACGAGCCTCGGCGCGGGCCGGGGTGCCCGCGCCGCCCCGAACACCAAAGAGAGAACCGCCCATGGACCTCCGCAAACTGAAAAAGCTCATTGATCTGGTGCAGGAGTCGGGTATCGCCGAGCTCGAGATCACCGAAGGCGAGGAGAAGGTGCGCATCGCAAAAGGCGGGCAGGTGAGCGTCGCTCCGGCGAGCGCGGGCTGGGCACCCACCATGGCGCCGGCGCCCAGCGCGGCCTCGGCCGGCACCGAGGCCGCGTTGGGGGCTGCCGCCGAGGCAACCACCGAGACCCGGCGCCTGATCAAAGCGCCGATGGTGGGCACTTTCTATCGCTCCTCGGCGCCGGATGCGAGGCCGTTCGTTGAGGTCGGTCAGTCCATCAAGGAGGGGGAAACGGTCTGCATCATCGAGGCGATGAAACTCATGAACGAGATCGAAGCCGACACCTCGGGCAGCGTGGTCGAGATCCTGGTCGAGAACGGCCAGCCCGTCGAGTACGGACAGCCCCTGTTCGTCATCGCCTGATGCAGCCCACCTGCCGCAACCTGACCGGGATGAGCGCGCGCGCGCGGGCGCACCGCGCCCCGTAGGGAAGAGAAAAAGGCCCGCCGGTCATGTTCGAGAAGATCCTCATCGCCAATCGCGGCGAAATTGCGCTTCGCATTCAGCGTGCGTGCCGCGAAATGGGCATCCGCACCGTCGTCGTGCACTCGGAAGCCGACACCGAGGCGAAATACGTCAAGCTGGCCGACGAGTCGGTGTGCATCGGCCCGCCCAATCCGACGCACAGCTACCTCAACATTCCCGCGATCATCAGTGCCGCCGAGGTCACTGACGCCGAGGCGGTGCACCCGGGATACGGCTTTCTCGCCGAAAACGCCGACTTCGCCGAGAAGGTCGAAGGCTCCGGGTTCGCGTTCATCGGCCCCAAGCCGGAGAACATCCGCCTGATGGGCGACAAGGTGAGCGCAAAGCAGGCGATGATCAAGGCCGGCGTGCCCACGGTACCCGGTTCGGACGGCGCGCTGCCCGAAGACAGCCGCGAGATCGTGCGCATCGCGCGCCGCGTCGGCTACCCAGTCATCATCAAGGCCGCCGGCGGCGGCGGGGGACGCGGCATGCGCGTCGTGCATACCGAGGCGGCGCTGCTCAACGCGGTCAATACGACGCGCTCCGAGGCGCTCGCTGCCTTCGGCAATCCAATGCTCTACATGGAGAAATTTCTCGAGAACCCGCGGCACATCGAAATCCAGATTCTCGCCGACAGCCACAAGAATGCGGTATTTCTCGGCGAGCGCGACTGCTCCCTGCAGCGGCGGCATCAGAAGGTCATCGAGGAGGCCCCGGCGCCCGACCTGCCTGCAAAATTGCGCGACAAAGTCGGCGAGCGCTGCGTGGAAGCCTGCCGCAAGATCGGTTACCGCGGCGCGGGTACGTTCGAGTTCCTCTACCAGGACAGCGAGTTCTACTTCATCGAGATGAACACGCGCATCCAGGTCGAGCACCCGGTGACCGAGATGGTCACCGGCATCGACATCGTGCAGGAGCAGATCCGGGTTGCGGCAGGCGAGAAGCTGCGCTTCCGGCAGAGGGCGCGGAGGACCCTTACCGGTTCACGCCGTCGCCCGGACGCATCACCTCCTACCACCCGCCGGGGGGGCCGGGCATCCGGGTGGATTCACACGTCTACCATGGCTACACCGTGCCGCCGTTCTATGATTCGATGGTCGGCAAGGTCATCGCCTATGGGGCCTCGCGCGAGCAGGCCATTCGTCGCATGCGGGTTGCGCTTTCCGAGATGGTCGTCGAGGGCATCCGCACCAACCTTCCGCTGCACCAAGAGCTTCTCAACGACGCGCGATTTGTGCGCGGCGGCGTATCGATCCATTACCTCGAGAACAAGCTCATCGAGGAGCAGCGGGGCGCCCGATAGGGGACGCACCGATGCCCTGGCAGGCGATCACGCTCGAGCTCGCCGGGCGCGAGGCGGAGGCACTGTCCGAGGCGCTGCTCGAGGCCGGCGCGGTGTCGGTCGCCATCGAGGACGCGCAGGCCGGTACGGCGGGTGAGATCGCGCAGTACGTCGAGCCCGACTGGGATGCGCCTGCCGCCTGGCGGCGGAACCGCGTCGAGGTGCTGCTGCAATCGGATGCCGACGTCGATCGGATTCTGCGCGAGGCCGCGCAGGCCGCCGGCGTTCAGCTGCCGTCCGCACTGCGCCGCGAACGGTTCGAGGATGCTGACTGGGTGCGACGCTGCCAGGCACAGTTTGTGCCGCTTGCGGTCGGCACGCGCCTCTGGATCGTCCCGAGCTGGCACGCCGCGCCCGTCGACCCGAGCGGCGTCGCAATCCGTCTCGATCCGGGTCTCGCCTTCGGCACCGGCTCACATCCGACCACCCGGCTCATGCTCGCGTGGCTCGAGCAGGCGGTGGTGCAAAATCGCAGGCCCGCGCCGCGCGTGCTGGATTACGGTTGCGGCTCCGGTATATTGGCGATCGCCGCGGGCAAGCTCGGCGCCGTGGGGATCGACGCAGTGGACACGGATCCGCAGGCGATCATCGCCACAGGAGACAACGCGCGGCGTAACGGCGTCGAAGTACGCGCGCTGCTGCCGGACGCATTGCCCGACGGCGAATACGACATCGTGCTAGCCAACATTCTTGCCAACCCTCTGATCACGCTGGCGCCGCTGCTCACCGCACGCACGCGGCGCGGCGGACGCATCGCACTCGCCGGGCTGCTCGTCGGGCAGGCGGCGGATGTCATCGCCGCCTACGCGTCCGCGTTCGACGCTCGCGTCGCGGCGACCGAAGACGGCTGGGCGCTGGTGGACGGAGTGCGCCGGTGAGTCTCGTCACGCGCTGCCCGGACTGTGACACCACGTTTCGCGTGCAGGCCACGCAGCTGTCCGCGCGCGGCGGCCGCGTGCGCTGTGGAAAATGCGGACGCGTTTTCGACGGTCTGGCCCAGATCGTCGAGGACGAAGCGGCGACGCCGCACGTCGGACCTTCGCCGCAGCTGCCGCTGTTCGATCCATCGCGCCTCGCTGCGGAAACGCGCCGGCCGGCGGTCGTACCGCGCGAGGACGCGCATGCCGCGCCGGCCGGCGGCACGCCGCGGCGCGTGCGCCGCGCGACGACGCCGGGGCCGGATGAGGCCGCCTTTCTCGCGAGCCCGAGGCGCAGCACCCGCTTCGTGATGCTCTGGAGCCTGCTGGCGCTGCTCGCGCTCGTTGCACTTGCGGCGCAGGCGGCGCTGCACTTCCGGACCGACCTTATCTTGCTCGCTCCACAGCTGCGTCCGCACTTCGAGGTCGCCTGCGACATGCTCGCCTGCGATGTCCATCTTCCCCGCCAGCCCGAGCTGATCGGCATTGAGTCCTCCGAGCTTCGCTTCGACAAGGACCGCGACGGGGTCATACTTCTGACCGCGCTGGTGCGCAATCGCGCAACCTTTCCGCAGGAGTTTCCCGCGCTCGAGCTCGCGCTGACCGACGAAAGCGATCACCCGATGGTGCGGCGCGTGCTGCTGCCATCCGAGTACCTGGGCGCGAAGGCCGCGCAGGCCCGGCTGGGCGCAGGCATCGCGGCCGGCGCCGAGGAGCTGATCCGCGTCGAGCTCGATCTGCAGGGGCCGCGTGCCGCCGGATTTCGCCTCTACCTTTTTTACCCAGAGACCGCACGCCAATGAGCATCCTCGTCACGGGTTCGATCGCCTACGACACCATCATGGTGTTCCCCGACCGGTTCAAGAATCACCTGCTGCCCGAGCAGCTGCACATCCTGAATATCTGCTTCCTCACGCCGGAAATGCGTCGCGAGTACGGCGGCACAGCCGGCAACATCAGCTACAACCTGCGCCTGCTGGGCGAGGCGCCGATCGTCATGGCCACTGTGGGCGAAGACAGCCAGCCCTATCTTGAGCGGCTCGACGAGCTGGGAATCGCGAACGGGCAGCTCAAGCGCATCCGCGGCCAATTCACCGCGCAGGCCTTTATCACGACCGACCTGGACGACAACCAGATCACGGCGTTCCATCCGGGCGCCATGAACTTCGCCCATGAGAACAAAGTCACAGACGACCTCAATGCGCAGCTCGCGATCGTGTCGCCCGACGGCAAGGACGGTATGCTGCAGCATGCGCGCGAATGTGCCGAACTCGGCATCCCGTTCGTGTTCGACCCCGGACAGGGCCTGCCGATGTTCTCCGCAGACGAGCTGAGGGAGTTCGTGCGCCTGGCCGACTTTGTCGCGGTCAATGACTACGAGGGCAAGATGCTGGAGGAAAAGTCCGGTGAAACGCTCGAGTCGGTCGCCAGCCAAGTCAAGGCGCTGGTCGTCACACTGGGCGGGCGCGGTTCGCTCGTTCTGACCGACGGCCAACGTCATGAGATTCCCTGCGTCGAGGCCGAACAGGTGGTCGATCCCACGGGCTGCGGTGACGCTTACCGTGCGGGCCTGCTGCACGGCATTGCCGCAGGCTGGGACGTTCCGACCTCAGCGCGCTTGGGCGCAGTGATGGGCGCAATCAAGATCGCACACCGCGGCGGGCAGAACCATAAACCCTCCCACGCCGAGATCGATGCCCGGTTCCGTGGCGCGTTCGATTATTCGCCCTGGGGCATGTGACATGCCGCGCGTCGCCGGGATCCTGTTGGCATGCGTGATGCTGCTGGCGGGCTGCGCGACTCAGGGCCCAGAGGACGAAAGCGGTCGCGGTCCCGAACCGGCGCCCGAACAGGAGGCGCGCACCAAACCGAAGCCGCCGCCGTCGCCGCCGCGCAATGAAAAAACCGTGCGCTTCGGCACCGTGGATTCGGTCCGGCCGGTCACGCTGCCCGGAAAAGACAGTGGCGCGGGATCTCTCATCGGCGCGGTGGTCGGCGGGATCGCAGGCGCCGAGGTCGGCAAGGGCAGCGGCTCGGCGGTGGGTGCCGTGATCGGCACCGTCGCGGGAAGCCTTGCCGGCAGTGCCATCGAAGACCATGCGACGCGGCGCGAGGCGCTGGAAATCATCGTCGAACTGGACAATACCGGCGAGCTGCGCGCCATCACGCAGGAAACGGCCGCCGGGACCTTCCTGCGCGGCGAGCGCGTGCGCCTCGTCACCGGCGGCGGCATCACGCGCGTGGAAAAACTCTCCAGGAAGGACTAGAGCGCGGCGCGGATGCGTGCCGCGTGCGCTTCGAGCGCGGCGCGCGGCGGATTCTGCACCGGCCAGGTGAACGCCATGCCGTCGTTGGCGTAGCGCGGCACCAGGTGCACGTGGTAGTGGAGCACGGTCTGCCCGGCGGCCTCGCCGTTCGCCTGATAGACCGACAGGCCTTGCGGCGCAAAGGCCGCGCGGATCGCGCGCGCGACTCGCACCACGGTACGCGCGATGCTCGCCGCCTGCGCCTCGTCGAGCGCGTACACGTCTTTCGCGTGCAGCTTCGCCGCGACCAGCACGTGGCCCGGGTTCACCTGGCCGATGTCCATGAAAGCGACACACGCATCGTCTTCGGTCACTTTGGTCGCCGGAATCTGCCCGGCGACGATCTTGCAGAACACGCAGTCGGTCATTGCCAGCCTCCTTCAGTCCTCACCCGGCACACGATGGCGGGCGCAGGGCAGCTGCGTCAGCGCCCGGTCCTCCAGCCGCAGCGCGCTGAGTGCTCCGCCCCAGACGCATCCCGTGTCAAGCACCGCGAGGCGCTCGGTGAGCTTGAGACCGAGGGTCGACCAGTGCCCGCAAACAATCGCCGCCTCTGCGCGCGTCGGCCGCGCCTCGAACCAGGGAAGGTAGCCCGCCGGGGCTTCGCGTCCCTTGGCACGAACGTTCATCCGTCCCTCGAGCGTGCAGAATCGCATCCGCGTCATCGCATTCACCAGCACGCGCAGGCGATCCCAGCCGGTCAGTGCCTCGTCCCAATGGTCGGGCGCGCCACCGTAGAGGTGCGCGAGGAACTCGCCGTAATTGGGCGCTGCGAGTGCGCGCTGTACTTCCTCCGCTAGCGCACGCGCCATGGAAATCGTCCACTGCGGCAGCAAACCGGCGTGCACCATCGCGTAGTTCCGCTCGACATGCATCAGGGGGCGTGAGCGCAGCCAGTCGACCAGCTCGCGTGCATCCGGCGCATCGAGCACCCGGTCCAGCGTGTCGCCCGTGCGCGGTTTCTCGTGACCCTCGAACACGCAGAGCAGGTGAAAGTCGTGATTGCCGAGCACGGTGACCGCCCGTTCGCCAAGATCGCGCACGAAGCGCAGCACTTCGAGAGACTGCGGACCACGGTTGACGAGATCACCGACGAACCACAGGCGGTCGTGCCGAGAATCGAAGTCGAGCCGGGCAAGCAGCGCCTGCAGCTCGTCGAAGCAGCCCTGAACGTCGCCGATCGCGTAGGTCGCCATCACGCGCGACTATAACCGGGCGCTCAGAGACCTGCCGCGCGCCGGTACTGGATCGCTTCCGCGAGATGCTCGACCCGGATCGTGGCCTCACCCGCCAGGTCGGCGACCGTGCGCGCGACGCCGAGCACGCGATGGATCGCGCGTGCCGAGAGCCCGCCGCCCGATCACGCACTGCGGCGCTGTCTTCGCCCGTGGCGGCGGCGAGGATCTCGTCATGCGCCAGCGCCGGCACCTCGACGCGCAGGTCGATGCGATCGAGCAGCGGCCCCGAGAGCTTTGCCCGGTAGCGGTCGATCTGCTCGGGCGTGCAGCGACAGCGCAGGCCCGGATGCCCGAGGTAACCGCAGCGGCAGGGGTTCATGGCGGCGACGAGCTGAAAGCGCGCCGGAAAACGCGCCTGGTGAGCGGCGCGGGCGATTGAAACGAACCCTGTCTCGAGCGGCTCACGCAGGGCCTCGAGCGCATCACGCGCGAATTCCGGCAACTCGTCGAGGAACAGCACGCCGCCGTGCGCAAGCGAGATCTCGCCCGGTCGCGGCGGATTGCCGCCGCCGACCAGCGCGCGGCTCGACGCCGAGTGATGGGGCGCGCGCAACGGTCGCGCACCCCACTGCGCAAGGTCGAAGCCCTGGCGCGAGACCGAGTGCAGCGCGGCGACTTCGCGCGCCTCGGCCTCGCCCGGCGGCGGAAGCAATCCCGGAAATCGGGCAGCCAGCATCGACTTCCCCGTGCCCGGCGGACCGATGAGGAGCACGCCGTGATCGCCCGCGGCGGCAACTTCGAGCGCACGCTTGGCCGCGGACTGCCCCTTGACGTCGCGCAGGTCGGCAGCGCCCTGCTTGCGTTCCGGCAACGCCGGCCGGTGAACTGCGATCGGATGTTCGCCTGCAAGGTGTGCGCACACCTCGAGCAGTGATCGCGCAGGCAGCACGCGGGCGTGCCCGGCGAGCGTCGCTTCGTCCGCGTTGGCCTGCGGGAGGACGAAGGCACGCTGCGCGCCCTTGGCGTTGAGCGCCATGGCAAACGCGCCGCGCAGCGGTCGCAGCTCACCGGAGAGTGACAGCTCGCCCGCAAACTCGTGGTCTGCGAGGGCCGCGCGATCGAGTTGGCCGCTCGCCGCGAGAATGCCGATCGCCATCGGCAGATCGAAGCGGCTCGAATTCTTTGGCAGATCAGCCGGGGCGAGATTCACGGTGATCCGTCGCTGCGGAAACTCGAAGCGCGCGTGATTGAGCGCGGCGCGCACCCGGTCCTTGGCCTCGCGCACCTCCGCCTGCGGCAGCCCGACGATATGAAAGGCGGGCAGGCCCGGCCCGAGGTGCACCTCGACGGCGACCTCCGGCGCATCGATTCCGGCGAGTGCACGGCTCGGCACCTGCGCAAGCGACATGCGTTTTTCCCCCTGCTGCAGGGGAGCAACGCCGCAAGCCGCAGTCCGGTTTACCGGGTGTGCGTCAGGCGTCCGACGCCGCGCGGCCGCGCGCCTCGATCGCAGCGAGCCGCGACTCGAGGGTTTCGAGCTGTGTCTGCGCGCGCTCGAGGAGCTTTTTCTGCACCTCGAAGTCCTCTCGCAGCACCAGGTCGTAGCGGTCGAAGAATGCGCCAAGCAGCGCGTGCAGATTCTTGTCCAGGTCCTGTGCGGGCGACTCGCGCATCGCCTCGGCGATGCGCTCGCCGAGCTCGTCGATCAGTCGCTTATCGGTCATTCGAAAAGGGTCTCGCGGAGGGCGTTTCGAGTCTAGCACCGGCGATGCACCGATACCGGGCATGGGCCTGGCGGGAGGATCCAGACTGGTGCACTGCATCCGCCACCCGATCCCACGGTGTAGCTAACCCATTGAAAAAGCAATGGAATGACTTCTGGCATGGAAGCTGCAAGAAGGGACTCGTCATTTTTCCTTCACACCCCAGGGAGCAGCACCATGCGTAAAACACTTCTCACCCTCGCGCTCGGCAGCACGCTTTGCGTACCCGCACTCGCGCAGGCACAAGCGCAGTCGCCGCATTCGTTCAGTGCCAACGTCGGCCTGTACAGCGAGTACGTCTTCCGCGGCATCAAGCAGACCTCGGGCGAGCCCGCGTTGCAGGGCGGGTTCGACTACGCGCACTCGAGCGGCCTCTACCTCGGCACCTGGGCGTCGAACATCAGCTGGCTCGAGGACTTCGGCTCGTACACCCGCTCCAGCCTGGAGTGGGACTTCTACGGCGGCTACAAGGCCAACATCGGCAAGAGTGACTTCTCGTTCGACGTCGGCACGATCTACTACTACTACCCGGGCAACAAGAACCCGAACATCGTCGACGCCAACACCTGGGAGATCTACGCCGGGCTCGGCTGGAAGTTCCTGGGAATGAAGTATTCCTACAGTATCAATGACTACTTCGGCGCCCGGCCGACCGGCAGCAAGACCGACGGCACCTGGTATCTCGATTTCTATGCGGACTACCCGATCGGTAACAGCGGCTTCTCGGTAAACGCGCACTACGGGATCCTGGACGTAAACAGCGATGGCAGTCAGGCCGCGGCAACGGAAGCGTCCTACAACGACTGGAAAATCGGGGCGAAGTACGTGGTGCCCTCGGGAACCCTCAAGGACCTGACCCTCGGCGCGTACTACGCCGACAACGACGTCAAGAAGAACGCCGCTGGGACGAGCTTCTACGTCGATGCGAACGGCTACAACACGGCGAAGGATTCGTTCGTCGTGTACGTCAGCAAATCGTTCTAACACCACCGGTGCGGGCGCGGGCGAGCGGTGTTTCCGCTCTCCGCGCAGCGGGAGACCAACATGAAATTCGTAACTGCCATCATCAAGCCCTTTAAGCTCGACGAGGTGCGCGAAGCGCTGTCCGGCATCGGGGTGCAGGGTGTCACCGTGACCGAAGTCAAGGGCTTCGGTCGCCAGAAGGGGCACACCGAGCTCTACCGCGGTGCGGAGTACGTCGTCGACTTCCTGCCCAAGGTGAAGATCGAAGTCGCAATCAAGACCGAGATTCTCGAACAGGTCATCGAAGTGATCGAGAAGTCGGCCAATACCGGAAAAATCGGCGACGGCAAGATCTTCGTATTTGACCTCGAGAAAGTCATCCGCATCCGCACCGGCGAGACCGATGCGGCTGCGCTGTAGGAGAAACCGATGAAAACCCTGATTGCATTTCTCGGCTTGCTGCTCTCGGCCGGCGTAGCGCACGCGGCCGATGCGAAGCTGGACACCGGTGATACGGCCTGGATGCTGGTCTCTACGGTCCTCGTCGTCATCATGATCGTGCCCGGGCTGGCCCTGTTCTATGGCGGCATGGTGCGCGCCAAGAACGTGCTCTCGGTGCTGATGCAGGTGCTCGTCGTCTTCTCGATGATGTCGATCCTCTGGGCGCTGTTCGGCTACAGCCTTGCCTTCAGCGAGGGCAACAGCTTCATCGGCGGTTTCGGCAAGGCGTTTCTCTCCGGCATCAAGCCGGACAGCCTGCAGGGGACCATCCCGGAGCTGCTGTTCGCGGCCTTCCAGCTCACCTTCGCGGCCATTACGCCGGCGCTGATCGTCGGCGCCTTCGCCGAGCGGATGAAGTTCTCCGCGGTGCTCTGGTTCATGGCGCTTTGGCTGTTCGTCTGCTACGTGCCGATCGCGCACATGGTCTGGGGCGGCGGCTGGATCGGCGGCATGGGCGCGATCGACTTCGCCGGCGGCACGGTGGTGCACATCAACGCCGGGGTCGCAGGCCTGGTTGCGGCGATCGTACTCGGCAAGCGCAAGAGCTACGGCAAGCTGGCAATGCCGCCGCACAACCTGACGTTCACGCTCACCGGGGCGGCCCTGCTCTGGGCCGGCTGGTTCGGCTTCAACGCCGGCAGCGCGGTCGCGGCGAACGGCAGCGCAGCGCTGGCAATGATGAATACGCAGCTCGCCACCGCAGCCGCGGTGCTCGGCTGGACCTTCGCCGAGTGGATCATCAAGGGCAAGCCGAGCCTGCTCGGTGCCGCCTCGGGGGCGGTCGCGGGCCTGGTCGCCATCACGCCGGCCTGCGGCAACGCCGGGCCGATGGGTGCCATCATGCTCGGCGCGCTCGCCGGCATCGTCTGCTTCTGGGCGGTGGCCTCGCTGAAGAAGATGTTCGGCTACGACGACTCGCTCGACGTTTTCGGCGTGCACGGCGTCGGCGGCATCGTCGGTGCAATCAGCATCGGTGTGCTCGCCTCGCCGGGTCTCGGTGGCGCAGGCTTCGGCGGCGAGATCAAGGGCATCGGCGGGCAGCTCGCCGCCCAGTTCGCCGGCGTCGGCTTCACGATCGTCTACACCGCGATCGCGACGTTCATCATTCTCAAGCTGGTCGACATGTTCACCGGTTTGCGGGTCACGGACGAGCAGGAGACCGAAGGGCTCGACGTCGCAGAGCACGGCGAGAGCGCCTACAGCTGAACGCAGGCCGTTCGGCAACACGACGGGGCGCCCCTGGGCGCCCCGTTTTGTTTTAGTCCGGACAGAGCTTGCCGAGCAGCATCAGCAGGCGGGCGCGCTCTGCGCCCGTCAGGCGCGCGGTGACACGCGCCTCATGGTCTGCGATGCGGCGCTTGACGCGCGCGAGCAGCAGCCGTCCACCCCGGGTCAGCCACAGACCATTGGTTCGCCGGTCACTGCCCTTGCGCCGCTCGAGCCAGCCGCGCGACTCGAGCGCGTCCAGCACACCGACCATCGTCGAGCGGTCAAGCGCCATGGCCTGCGCCAGCCGGCTCTGCGTAACACCCGGATTGGCCTCGATCAGCATCAGCAGGCCCGCGCGGCCCGGCGACAAATCCGGGATGCTCGCGGCGAAATCGCGAAACAGCTCCTGCTGCGCGCGCCGCAGCCGATAGCCGATCAGGTCCGAGAGCTCGCCCTGCGCGAGGCGCGGTGCGGTCGGGCGCGGCTCAGGCGCGCGGCGCTTCATGGGATTGACGCATGATTCGTTTGTGTCCCAAACAGTTTGACGCTCGAACGTTCAGGGCGCTAGCATGCCAGAACACATCCCGCATGCCTGCCCCGAGTCGACCGCTGCCTCGTTGAGCGGCCCTTCCCATGAACGCGGCCGAAAACCTGCTGGGCGAAGATGCATTGGCGCGGCACGGCCAGCGCACCGCGCTGATCTGCGGCGAGGATCAACTGAGCTACGCCGATCTGGCGCGGCAGGTGCGTCGCGCGGCCGGGGTAATGAGCGGACTGGGGCTGCGCCCGGGCGAGCGTGTCCTGCTGCTGATGCGCGACACGCCCGAAATGGCGGCCGCCTGGCTTGGCATCGTGCGCGCAGGCGGGGTCGCGGTCGCGCTCAATACGAAGCTCTCCGAGGAGGACTACCGGCATATCCACGCCGACAGCGCCGCGCGCATCACGCTGATCGAGGACGTTTTCGCCACCGCACGGCCGGATCTGACGCGCGAGTTCGCGGCGCACGGCGGGCTGGCCGTGGCCGGCCGCGTCGGCGGTGCGCAGGCCATTGACTGGCGCGCGACGTTGGCCGCGGCGCGCGAGGACACGCCGGTCTTCGACGCGCGCGCCGAAGACCCCGCGTTCTGGCTGTACTCGTCGGGCACCACCGGCCGACCCAAGGGCATCATCCACACGCAGGCGAACCTGATGTGCGCCGGCATGGGCCAGCGCGAGGTACTGGCGCTCGGCCCGGATGACCGGGTGCTCGCCACGTCGAAGCTGTTCTTCTCGTACGCCCTCGAGCACGGCCTGCTCGGACCGCTTTCGATCGGCGCCACCGCGGTGCTCCATCCCGACTGGGCCGAAGCGGAGGCGATCTGCGCGCTGGTCGAGCGCTGGCGTCCGAGCGCGTTCTACAGCGTGCCGTCGTTCTATCGCCGCCTGCTCGATGTCCCGCCGCGCGAGCGCGCGGCGCTTGCCGAAGTGCGTTTCTACGTCTCCGCCGGCGAGCGCCTGCCCGTTTCGGTGAACGACGCCTGGCAGCGCGCCACCGGGCGCGAGATCCTGGGCCTGTACGGCATGTCCGAGACGTTCTGCGTCGCCATGATGACGCCACCGGGCAGCGTGCGCGGACCACGGACCGGGAAACCGCTCTCCGGGGTCGAGGCGCAGCTGCGCGACGAGAGCGGCGGCGAGGTCGGAGCCGGCAAGCCTGGCGTGCTCTGGCTGCGCCACCCGTCGATTGCGCTCGGCTACGCCAATCGGCCCGAGGCGACCCGCGAGCAGTTCGTCGACGGCTGGTTCTGTACGCGCGACGTATTCGTGCGCGACGCCGACGGGTTCTATGCCCATCAGGGCCGATCGGACGATTTCATCAAGGTCGCCGGGCAGTGGGTGCAGCCGGGCGACGTCGAAGAAATCGTGCTTGGCGCGCCCGAGATTGTCGAGGCGGCCTGCGTGCCGGTCACCGACGAGGCGGGATTCGAACGGCTGGCCCTGTTCGTCGTTCCGGCAACCGCCGCCGAGGCCGCGCTCGCTGCCGCGCAAAGCGCCTGCGAGGCGCAGCTGCCCCGCTTCAAGCGGCCGCGATGGCTGCGCGCGGTACCCGAGATTCCGCGCACGGCGACTGGAAAGATGCAACGCTTCAAGCTGCGCGAAATGCTGGAGCGGGAACTGGGCGCCCGAGGCTAGAATCCGCCTTCATTTGATCACTTGAACGACAGGCAACCATGGCATACGCGATTCCGTTGTGGAGCCCGCCGGCGCTGCCGGTGAGCGACAGCAAGGACCTGTTTCCGGTCCGGCGCATCTTCTGCGTCGGGCGCAATTACGTCGAGCACCAGAAGGAAATGGGGGGTGACGGTCGCGAGGCGCCGTTCTTCTTCATCAAGTCGGCGCATGCGATCGTGCCGCCCGGCGGCAAGGTGGCCTATCCGCCGAAGACGTCGAACCTGCACTACGAGACGGAAATGGTCGTTGCGATTGCGAAAGGCGGGCGGCGCATTCCGGCAAGCGAGGCGAATGCGCACATCTTCGGCTATGGCGTGGGCTTGGACATGACGCGCCGCGACCTGCAGCAATGGGGCAAGGATCACGGCCGGCCGTGGGATTTTGGCAAGGATTTCGACCAGGCCGCGCCCTGCAGCGCGCTCGCACCGGCGGCGCGCATCGGGCACCCGGCAAAGGGCGCGATTCGCCTGGCGGTGAACGACAAGCTGCGCCAGGATGCCGATCTCTCGGACATGATCTGGTCGGTGCCCGAGCAGATCGCCTACCTGTCCGAGTACTACCACCTCGAGCCGGGCGATCTGATCTTCAGCGGTACGCCGGCCGGCGTGGGGGCGGTGAAAGCCGGCGACCGGCTGCTCGCCTCGGTCGACGGCGTCGGCTCGCTCGAGGTCACGATCGCGCCGGCCGAGTAGCCACGCATCGCGAAGCGGTCGCGCGCGCCGTCCACGATGGAGCTCTATACCTACTTTCGCAGCTCTGCGGCGTTCCGCGTGCGCATTGCGCTCAACCTCAAGGGGCTTGCCTATAGCGCGCATACGATTCACCTGCGCAAGAGTGAGCAGCGCGCGCCTGACTATCTCGCGGTCAATCCGCAGGGTCTGGTGCCTACCCTGGTCGTCGATGGGCAGCGACTCACGCAGTCGCTGGCGATTCTCGAATATCTCGAGGAGCGTCATCCTGCGCCGGCGCTGCTGCCGGCCGACGCCATCGGCCGCGCCCGCGTGCGCGCGCTCGCCGACCTGGTGGCTTGCGAGATCCACCCGCTGAACAATCTGCGCACGCTGGACTACCTGCGCACGCATCTCGGCCAGGACGAAGCCGGAATCGCCAGCTGGTACCGGCACTGGATCGCCGACGGGCTCGAGAAGCTCGAGGCCGCGCTGACGCAGGACGGCAAGGCGGGAACCTACTGCCATGGCGAGCAGCCGACGGTCGCCGACTGCTGCCTGGTACCGCAGATCTTCAACGCACAGCGCTTCGACAGCGACCTGTCGCCGTATCCAAAGACGATGCGCGTGTTCGACGCCTGCATGAAGCTGGACGCCTTTCAGCGCGCCCAGCCCTCGGCACAGCCCGACGCCGAATAAGCCAGCCGGACAGGGGACGCCAACTTTCGCAGCCAGAAGGAGATCAGGGACATGAAACTGGACGGAAAAAAGGCCATCGTGACCGGAGGCGCCTCCGGCATCGGTAAAGCGACGACGCTCGAACTCGCGCGGGCGGGCGCGCAGGTTTTCCTCGGGGACGTCGACGAGGCCGGCGGCACCGCAGTGCAGAAGGAGGCGCACGCGGCGGGTCTCAAGGTGGACTACGTCAAGCTCGACTTGACCAACGAGACCTCAATCGACCAGTTCGCGGCGGACGTCCTCAAGCGCGCCGGCGGCCGCGTCGACGTGCTGGTCAACGCGGCAGGCTGGGGAAAGGTGCAGCCGTTCGTCGACAATCCGCCCGAGTTCTGGGATCAGGTGCTGGCGATCAACCTGAAGGGGCCGATCCGGCTGACGCAAAAGCTGCTGCCGTCGATGTTCGAGGCACGCGCCGGGAAGATCGTCAACATCTCGAGCGACGCCGGGCGCGTTGGCAGCCTCGGCGAGACCGTCTACGCGGCGGCCAAGGGCGGCGTGATCGCGTTCACCAAGTCGCTCGCGCGCGAGGCCGCGCGCTTCGGCGTCAACGTGAACTGCGTGTGCCCGGGCCCCACCGACACGCCCCTCTACAACCGCGTGCCCGAGAAGATCCGCGAGGCCTTCGTCCGCGCGATTCCCTTCCGTCGCGTGGCGCAGCCCAAGGAGATCGCCGACGCGATCCTGTTTTTCGCGAGCAACCGCTCCGACTACGTGACCGGACAGATCCTCAGCGTAAGCGGCGGTCTGACGCTCGCCGGCTAGCCGCGCAGGGCCGATGCCTGCGACGCGGCGCAGGCATCGGGGTCAGCGCTCAGCACTGCTCCCAGGGCAGGCCGTCATGGCGCCAGCCCGCCAGCGAGTTGCGCTGGTGCTGGTCGTTCAGTTCGCCCTCAAAGCCGTGCACCACGTTGTACACGCGCGTAAAGCCGGCGCGCTCCAGTTCCCCGCCGGCCTCGTTGGAGCGATTGCCGCTGCGGCAGATCAGCACGATCGGCCGCATCGTATGGTTGGTTCCCGCGAGCCGCTTGACCTGGCCCACGAAGTGCGGGTTGACGAGCCAGTCGGGGCCGTCGTTCCAGGCGACATGCAGCGCGCCCGCCGGATGGCCGACGAACAGGTACTCCATCTCGCTACGGCAATCGATGAACAGGGCGTCAGGATTGCGCTTGAGAAAATCGAAAGCGGCTTTCGGCTCGAGGTGCTCCATACGCGGGAAGTCCTTGAAAGACCACGCATTATAGGGTGTTTCGGGTTGACAGCCAGGGATTGTCTCGGCACACTGCGGCGGGTGTGCGAGGCACGCACACGCTGTGTGGCGCCGATTTGATGGTTCAGCTTGCGGGCGCCGAACCGCCGTCCCTCGGACGGCGGGGAAAAAAATGCCGCTAAAGAGACGTGCACGAGAGCCCGTTTCTAGCGCGAGCTGAACGGGCTTTTGTTTTTTTATCTGCCATGAGCCAACCCGCCCACACCGCGAAACTCGATGCGCTGCTCGCCGAGCGCATCCTGCTGCTCGACGGCGCGATGGGCACGATGATTCAGCGCGAGCGACTCGTCGAGGAGGACTACCGGGGCGCGCGCTTTCGCGACTGGTCGCAGGAGCTGCGCGGCAACAACGATCTGCTGGTGCTGACGCAGCCCGACCTCATCCGGCGCATCCATGCCGACTACCTGCGCGCCGGCGCCGACATCATCGAGACCAACACCTTCAACGCCACTGCGGTGTCGATGGCCGACTACGGCATGCAGGCGCTGGTCGGCGAGCTGAACCTCGAGGCGGCACGGCTCGCCAAGGCGGTCGCCCGAGAGTGGGAATCCAAGGATCCGGCGCGACCGCGCTTCGTGGCGGGCGTGCTCGGGCCCACCACTCGCACCGCCTCGCTCTCGCCCGACGTCAACGATCCCGGCTATCGCGCGGTGCGCTTCGACGACCTGGTGACCACCTACGGCGAGGCTGTCGGCGCGCTGATCGAGGGAGGCGCCGACCTGATTCTGGTTGAAACCGTGTTCGACACGCTGAACGCCAAGGCCGCGCTGTTCGCGATCGAGTCCGCCTTCGAGACGCGCGGTCTGCGCCTGCCGGTGATGATCTCGGGCACGATCACCGACGCGAGTGGCCGCACGCTGTCCGGGCAGACGACCGAGGCGTTCTACAACTCGATACGCCATGCGCGTCCGATCGCGGTGGGACTCAATTGCGCCCTCGGCGCGCGCGAACTGAGGCCTTATGTCGAGGAGCTGTCGAACGTTGCCGCCACGCATGTCTCCTGCCATCCCAACGCGGGCCTGCCCAACGCCTTCGGTGAGTACGACGACACGCCCGAGTCGATGGCCCGGGCGATGGGCGAGTGGGCGCGCGCGGGCTGGCTCAACCTCGCCGGCGGCTGCTGCGGCACCACGCCCGAGCACCTTGCGGCGCTTGCCGATGCGCTCGCCGGCGTCGCGCCGCGGGTCATTCCGGAGCTGAAACCAGCGCTGCGCCTGGCCGGCCTTGAGCCGTTCAACGTCGGCGACGACTCGCTGTTTGTCAACGTCGGCGAGCGCACCAACGTGACCGGGTCGAAGGCCTTTGCCCGCCTGATCCTGGCGGACGATACGGCCGGCGCGCTCGCGGTTGCGCGCCAGCAGGTCGAGAACGGCGCACAGGTCATCGACGTCAACATGGACGAGGCGATGCTCGACTCGGAGAAAGCCATGGTGAGCTTTCTCGACCTCGTCGCCGCCGAGCCCGACATCGCGCGGGTGCCTGTGATGATCGACTCCTCGAAATGGAGCGTGATCGAGGCGGGGCTCAAATGCGTGCAGGGCAAGTGCATCGTCAATTCGATCAGCCTGAAAGAAGGCGAGGCGCCGTTCCTGCAGCAGGCACGCCTTGCGCAGCGATACGGGGCCGCAGTCGTGGTGATGGCATTCGACGAGCAGGGCCAGGCCGACAGCCTGGAGCGCCGTACGGCGATCTGCGAGCGCTCGTACCGACTGCTCGTCGAGCACGCAGGGCTTCCGCCCGAGGACATCATCTTCGACCCGAACATCTTCGCCGTGGCGACCGGTCTGGAGGAGCACGCAAACTACGGCATCGACTTCATCGAGGCGACGCGCTGGATCCGGTCCAATCTGCCGCAGGCGCGCGTCTCCGGGGGCGTGTCGAACCTGTCGTTCTCGTTCCGCGGCAATGACGCGGTGCGCGAGGCAATGCACACCGCATTCCTCTACCACGCGATCCGAGCCGGGATGTCGATGGGCATCGTCAACGCCGGCCAGCTCGGCGTGTACGAAGAGCTCGATGCCGAGCTGCGGACGCGCGTCGAGGACGTGATTTTCAATCGCCGCGACGACGCTACCGAGCGGCTGATCGAATTCGCCAACACCGTCAAAGCGGGCGGCAAGCAGCGCGTGCGTGACGACGCCTGGCGGCGTAGCGCGGTCGAGGAGCGACTGACACACGCCCTGGTGAACGGCATCGCAGACTACGTGATCGAGGACACCGAGGAAGCGCGGCAGAAGGCGGCGCGGCCCATCGAGGTCATCGAGGGTCCGCTGATGGACGGCATGAACGTGGTCGGCGACCTGTTCGGTGCCGGCAAGATGTTCCTGCCGCAGGTCGTCAAGTCCGCACGTGTCATGAAGCAGGCGGTCGCACACCTGGTGCCGTACATCGAGGCCGAACGGGCCGCCTCCGGCGCCGCACCGAAACCCAAGGGCAAAGTCGTCATCGCAACCGTGAAGGGCGACGTCCACGACATCGGCAAGAACATCGTCTCGGTGGTCCTGCAATGCAATAACTACGAGGTCGTGAACCTCGGCGTGATGGTGCCGGCGCAGAAGATCCTGGAGACTGCGCGGCGCGAGAACGCGGATGTGGTGGGGCTGTCAGGGTTGATCACGCCCTCGCTCGACGAAATGTCGCATGTCGCGCGCGAAATGGAGCGCGAGGGCTTCTCCGTCCCGCTGCTGATCGGCGGTGCCACGACCTCGCGCGCGCACACTGCGGTGCGTATCGCGCCGCATTACTCGGCGCCCGTGGTGTATGTCCCCGATGCCTCACGCAGCGTGCCGGTGGTGCAGAACCTGCTGTCCGCGGAGTCGCGCGACGCCTACGTCGCCGAGCTGCGGGCCGACTACGAGCGGGTCCGGGTCCAGCACGCGGAGAAGAAGGGCCCGGGACCGCTGCATCCGATCGCCGAGGCACGTGCCCGTGGATTGATGACGGAGTGGAGCGCATATCGCCCGCCGGCGCCGCGCCGCCCGGGCCTGACGGTGCTGCGCGACTACCCGCTCGAGACGCTGGTGCCCGTCATCGACTGGACACCGTTCTTCCAGGCCTGGGAGCTGTCGGGGCGCTTTCCGAAGATTCTCGATGACGCGGTCGTCGGCGAGACCGCTCGCAAGCTCTACGCCGATGCGCGCCAGATGCTGGAACACATGGTGCGCGAGAAATGGATTTCGGCACACGGTGTGTGCGGCCTGTTCCCGGCTTCGCGGGTGGACGATGACGACATTGCCATCTACGCGGATGACACGCGCCGCTCGGTACGCATGACCTGGCACAACCTGCGCCAGCAGAATCACAAGCCGGCCGGCCGGCCAAACCTGTGCCTGGCGGATTTCGTCGCACCGGAAGCGAGCGGCGTGCCGGACTGGATCGGCGCCTTCGCAGTGACGGCGGGCGGCGGCATCGACGAGCGCGTCGCACAGTTCGAGGCACAGCATGACGACTACTCCGCGATCATGCTCAAGGCGCTCGCCGATCGGCTGGCGGAAGCCTTCGCCGAGCATCTCCACGCCCGCGTGCGACGGGAATTCTGGGGCTACGCGGCAGACGAACGGCTCGACAACGAGGCACTGATCGAAGAAGCCTACCGGGGTATCCGGCCCGCACCGGGATACCCGGCCTGTCCCGACCATACCGAAAAGGCGGGGCTCTTCGCGCTCCTCGCAGCCCCCGAGAACACCGGCATGCGGCTGACCGAGTCGTTCGCGATGCTGCCTGCGGCGTCGGTCTCCGGGTTCTACTTTTCGCATCCGGAATCGAGCTACTTCGCGGTCGGCAAGATCGGCGAGGACCAAGTCGCAGACTACGCGCGCCGCAAGGGAATCAGCGTGGTCGAAGCCGAACGCTGGCTGGCGCCGGTCCTGGCGTACGAGCCACGCGGCGAGGCCGCGCAGGCGCTCCAGCTATAGAATCGCGTTTTTACACCGGAGTACGGTATGGGCAAGGGCGACAAGCGCACGCGACGCGGCAAGATCTACCGCAGCAGCTACGGCAACAAGCGGCCGCAGCGCAACAAGAAAACCAAGAAGACCCGCTGAAGACGCGCAATCCGATGCTCGCGAGCGCAAAGCTGTTCCTCGCGCTCGGCGCGGTGTTCGGTGCGTGCGGCGTCACGCTCGGCGCATTCGGCGCGCACGCCCTCAAGGCGCGGCTCGCGGCCGATCAGCTCGCGCTCTGGAACACCGCGACCCAGTACCTGTTCTGGCATGCGCTCGGCCTGCTGGCGGTCGGTCTGGCCTGTACCCAGCTGCCCGAAAGCACCTGGCTGCGCACAGCCGGCGTGCTGCTCGCGGCCGGCATCGTGCTGTTTTCCGGCAGCCTGTACCTGCTTGCGCTCGGCGCACCCAGAGTGCTCGGTGCCGTCACACCCATCGGCGGACTGGCGTTCATGGCCGGCTGGGCCACACTGACGGTCGGCGTGCTGCGCGCCTAGGACGCCTCGAGCCTCTCGGCCGTGAGTTGCGCATCGTCCGGCATGCTGAGCGCGCGCGCCGGCGCGATGTACTGCGCGAGCGGCCAGCTCGTCAGCACGCGCTCGAGCGCCCGCTGGTGCGACGGCTCGACGAAACCGATGAGCACGCGGGCCGGCTGACGCGTGCGCAGCAACTGCGCCAACCGCGCCTGCAGCTCGGCCCGACCGGTGCAGCAGGGACAGCTCAGGAGCTCAAGCACTGCCCAGTCGGGACGTGTTGCGCACAGGCGTACGGTCAGCGCGCGCGCCTGCGCGCGCTCGCTGCCGCTGGTGCAGATGTGTACCGGAACGCGACTCACCGTCTCCAGAACCCCGGCGTAAAGACGATCAGCAGGGTGAACATCTCGAGCCGCCCAAGCAGCATCGTTGCGCTCAACAGGGAAAGCTGCACGCCGTTCAGGCTGGCATAGGTCCCCGACGGTCCGATTTCATTCAATCCCGGACCCAGATTGTTAATGCACGCCATCGTTGCGCTGAACGCCGTGACGATGTTCATTCCCGAGAGGGCGAGCAGCAGCGTGACGACGACGATGCACACGCCGTAAACCAGCATGAAGGCGAGCACGGCGAAGATGATCTGGTTCTCGACGACGCGCCCACCGAGGCGAATCGGCAGCACCGCCTTGGGATGCAGGATGCGTCGCATCTCGCGCACCGCCTGTTGCGCCATGAGGCGCGTGCGCATCATCTTGATGCCGGCACCGGTCGAACCCGAACAACTCGTGAAGCCGCTCATGATGAGCATCCACATCGGCGCGAAGACCGGCCATAAACCATAATCCACGCTCGTATATCCGGTCGTGGTGGCGACCGAGACGACGTTGAAGGCGCTCATGCGCAGCGCGGAGGCCCATTCCGGATACGCGCCGACCCACCACAACAGTCCGGCGATGACGAGAACGCTCACCAGCAGCACGCCCAGATATGCGGGCACTTCCGGGTCGCTCGCGTAGACCGAGAGTGAGCGCTTTCTCAAGAGCAGAAAGTGCGTCGAAAAATTCATCCCCGCGAGCAGCATAAATGCGATCGTCACGGCTTCCAGAACGGGTGAATTCCAGTAGGCAAAGCTTGCGTCGTGCGACGACATGCCGCCGAGCGACATGGTCGTAAAGGCGTGCATCAGGGCATCCAGCCAATCCATGCCAGCGAGTTTCATGGCGATCGTGCAGGCCAGCGTGATGAGACCGTAGACCAGCCAAAGCGCCTTTGCGGTCTCGGTCATGCGCGGCGTCAATTTGTTGTCCTTCATCGGCCCGGGCGTCTCGGCCTTGAACAGCTGCGAGCCGCCAACGCCGAGCATGGGGAGAATGGCGATGGCCAACACGATGATTCCCATGCCCCCCATCCATTGCAGCTGACAGCGCCAGAAATTGATGGAGGGCGGAAGACCGTCCAGACCGACGAACACCGTCGCACCGGTCGTGGTAATCGCCGAGACAGCTTCGAAGTACGCGCGCGTAAGCGACAGGTCGCGGAAGTACAGGACCAGCGGCAACGCAGCGAGCACCGGCAGGCCGGCCCAGCCGCTCGCCACGAGCAGAAATCCGTCGCGCACGCGCAATTCACGTTGCTTACCGTACGTCAGGATCCGCAGAAATCCGCCCACCGCTGCCGTCGCCAGCATGCCACCCTCGAACGCAAAGCGCGCGCCATCGTCCAGCAGCTCGGCCACCAGCAGCGGCACGCCCATGGCGAGCGCCATCACCAACGTCAAGGCCGACAGTGCGTGCAGAACGGCGAACGGTTGAACCATGACGTCCGGTGGCGCGGTGCGTTGGGATTCCCAGTGGCGTCGATAGTGCGCCGGATCGCCGATCAACGACGCCAGAAGGCGGGCGTCAGCAGGACGAAAACCGTCATCAGCTCGAGCCGCCCGAGCAACATCGCAAACGTGCAGACCCAGGTCTGAAAATCATCCAGCACCGCATATGTCGACGTTGGCCCCACCTCGCCGAGCCCGGGGCCGAGGTTGTTCAGACAGGCCGCTGCCGCCGAGAACGCCGTCATGAAATCCAGCTGCGTCGCCGTCAGCAGCATGGTGATAAGCGTCAGGGTCGCGCCGTACACCAGCATGTAGGCAAGTACCGCGAAAATGATGTTGTTCTCTACCACCTGCCCGCCGAGCTTCACCGGTATCAGCGCGCGGGGGTGCACGATCCGCATCATCTCGCGCAGCGCCTGCTGAAACATCAGCAGCGCGCGCATCATCTTGATCCCGCCGCCCGCCGAACCGGAGCAGGTGCTGAACGTCGACAGCATCAGCATCCAGAGCGGAGCAAACAGCGGCCAGACGGCGTAGTCGGTCGTCGAATAACCCGTCGTGGTGGCAACCGAGACGACGTTGAACAGCGCGTAGCGCGCGGTGGTCGGGAAATTGTCGTGCGCCCCATGCAAAAAGATATAGCCCGCCACGAGCGCGACGCTGGCGCCGCAGACGCTGAAGAACGCGCGTGCCTCCGCGTCGAACCGGTACGGTCGAAGCGACACGCGACGCAAGGCTACGAAATGCGTGCCGAAACTGACACCGGCGGCCAGCATGAAGACCACCGCCAGCGCCTCGATGAGCGCCGAATTCCAGTAGGCAAAGCTCGCGTCGTGCGACGAAAAGCCCCCCAGCGCGACCGTCGTGAATGCATGCATCATGGCGTCGAGCCCGTCCATCCCGGCCCAGGCGTAGCTCAGGCCGCAGAGCACGGTGAGCAGCAGGTACACCAGCCACAGGCCCTTCGCGGTCTGCGCAATCCGCGGCGTGAGCTGCTGTTCCTTCATCGGCCCGGGCGTTTCCGCCTTCAGCAGCTGACGGCCGCCGACCCCGAGCAGCGGCAAAATCGCGACCGCAAGCACGATGATGCCCATGCCGCCGACCCACTGCAGCATGCAGCGCCAGACATTGATCGAGGGGGGCAGGCCGTCAAGGCCCGACAGCACCGTCGCACCCGTGGCGGTGAGGGCAGACATGGTTTCGAAGTAGGCATCGGTAAAACTGAGCCCGGGCAGATAGACGAGCAACGGCACCGTCGCGAACGCCGGCAGCACCGACCACACCAACACGACGAACAGGAACCCGTCGCGTGGCTGCAACTCGCGGCGACCGCCGCGCGTCACGACCCAGCCCAGAAAGCCTGCCACCCCTGTGATCAGGATGGCGAGATCGTAGGCACCTTCGGCACCGTCCTCCAGCGTGAGCGAGACGGCGAGCGGCAGCAGCATGGCGAGCGCGAAGATTGCGACCACCACGGACAGCAGGTTCAATACAGTCGCAAAGCGGCCCATCGGAAACGACGGCTGCGCTTAGAGGAAGCGCACGCCGACCTGGAACAGTTTTTCTACGCGCGGCAGTGTTTTCTTGTCGGCGACGAAGACGATCGCGTGGTCTTCCGCCTCGATCACCGTGTCGTGATGCGCCATCAGCACCTCGTCGCCGCGAACGACCGCACCGATGGTCGTCCCGGCAGGCAGATCGATGTCCTCGACGCGCCGTCCGATCACCTTGCTCGAGTCGCGGTCACCGTGCACGACGGCCTCGAGCGCTTCTGCCGCGCCGCGTCGCAGGCTGTGTACCGCGACGACGTCGCCGCGGCGTACGTGCGCCAGAAGCTTGCCGATCGTCGCCTGCGCGGGCGAGATCGCGATGTCGATCTCGCCGCTTTGCAACAGGTCGACGTAGGAGCGCCGGTTGATGAGCGCGACGACCCGTCGCGCGCCGAGCCGCTTGGCGAGCAGCGAGCTCATGATGTTGTTCTCGTCGTTGTTGGTCACGGCGACGAACAGGTCCATGTCGCCAATGCCCTCCTGCAGGAGCAGTTCCTCGTCGGTCGCGTCCCCATTGAGAACCAGGGCCTCGTGCACGCGTGCCGCGAGCATCTCGCAGCGCTGCTTGTTGTGCTCGACGACGCGCACCGAGTAGTCGCGCTCGAGCGCGCGCGCCAGGCGCTGGCCGATGTTCCCGCCGCCGGCAATCATGATGCGCCGGACCGGCCGGTCCATGCGCCGCAGCTCGCGCATCACCTTGCGGATGTCGCGCGAAGCGGCAAGGCAGAACACTTCGTCGTCGACCTCGATGACGGTGTCGCCGTCAGGGACGATCGGATGGTTGCGCCGAAAGATGGCCACGATCCGCGTGTCGATGCTGGGGATATGCGAGCGAATATCCTTCACCGGGTGCCCGACCATCGGCCCGCCGCGATAGGCACGCACGGCAACCAGGCTCACCACGCCATCGGCGAAGTCCAGCACCTGCAGCGCTTCCGGAAACTCGATCAGCTTGACGATGTACTCGGTCAGCACCTGTTCGGGGCAGATCGACAGATCGACCTCGAAGCCCTCGGCACCGAGCAAACGTTCGTCGTTCAAAAAATCGGTGGCCCGCACGCGCGCCACCCGCCGCGGCACATTGAACATCCGCGCCGCAATCTTGCAGGCCGCGAGGTTGGTCTCGTCGCTCTGGGTCACGGCGATCAGTAGATCGGCATCGTCGGCCCCGGCCTCGGCGAGCACCGAGGGATGCGCCGCGCTGCCGGTGACGGTGCGCAAGTCGAGGCGATCCTGCAACGCGCGCAGACGCGGCGGGTCCACATCGACGACCGTGATGTCGTTCTGCTCCGAGACCAGGCTTTCGGCGACCGAACCGCCGACCTGACCTGCGCCGAGAATGATGATCTTCACACGGACGCGCGCTTGTCGTGACGCGTTACGCTATGTGGGGCGCGCATTGTAGACCCTCGTAGACCCTCGTAGACCCTCTGGACCCTAGACCCTTTCGCCGGACGCGAAGCACGCCCGCCGGCTAGACCTCCTCACGCCGACCAACCTGCAGGCCGAGGGCCTTCAGCTTGCGGTACAGATGCGTGCGCTCGAGGCCCGAGCGCTCGGCGACACGCGACATGCTGCCGCCCTCGCTCGCCAGCAGCCGTTCGAAATAGCGTCGTTCGAAGTCTTCGCGTGCCTCGCGGTAGGGCCGGTCGAGATCGAACGCCGGCAGCTCCGGGGCCGCGGGCGGCGGCGCCCGGCCCGCCAAGGCGCGTTCCACGTCCTCGATCTGGATTTCCTCCTCGAGCGAGGAATAGGCGAGGTCGCGCACGACCGCCTCCAGCTCGACCAGGTTCCCGGGCCAGTCGTGCTGCCGCAGCGCGTTCAACGCCGCGGTCGAAAATCGCCGCGAGGGGCAGCTGCGCGATTCGACCAGCTGCACGAGCATGCCCTGCGCCAGATCGGGTACGTCCTCGGCAAACTCGCGCAGCGGCGGCAGGCGCAACGTCAACTCGGCCAGACGCTTCACGAGCTCGGCGTCGAAATCGTGTCGCTCGATCAGCGCCTTCCCATCGACCGGAGAAAACGACACCACGCGCACTCTGTGACGTGCAGCCCGCACCAGCAGAAAATCCAGGCTGCGCTGGCCCGAACGCCCGAGGCGCGTCAGGTCGTCGATGAACAATACGCCGCCGCCCGCGCGCGTCAGCACGTCCGAGGGGGCATCGGTCAGCACCGCTTCGCCGTTCAGGAAGGGCGCACCCGGCCCCACCAGCAGCCGGGCGAACAGCTCGGCGCGCAGGTCAGGCTCCCCGCGCAACATGAGGGGACTGGGCGAGTGTGCGAGCTGCGCGAGGCGCTTTTTCGTTTCGACCAGTGCCGGCGAACGACCGAGCGCGGCAAGCGACAGCTCGCGCGCCGGCGCCGCCTCGGCGCGACGCAGCGCCTTGTGCACGGTGGCAAGCAAGCGTTGCAGTGCGATCGGCTTTTCGAGGAAATCGAGGGCGCCGATGCGCGTCGCCTCGACCGCAGTCTCGATGGTGCCATGGCCGGACATCATGATCACCGGCATGCTGAGGCGGCCGTTGGCCGACCATTCCTTGAGCAATGTGATGCCGTCGGTATCGGGCATCCAGATATCGAGCAGCACGAGGTCCGGCCGCTGGCGCTCGCGCAGGCCGCGCGCCGACGCCGCACTCTCCGCGAGCAGAACCTGATGACCTTCGTCCGAGAGTATTTCGGACAGCAGCTCTCGAATTCCGACTTCGTCGTCTACGACAAGAATCTGCGCCATGCTGGTCCTAAGCCGCCCGTGCTCTCGTCAAGGTCTGTGCGGCGACGGGAAACAAGATGCTCACGCGCGCGCCGCCGCTCGGCAGGTTTTCAATTGCAATAGTGCCACGATGTTCGTCGATGATCTTCTTCACGATCGCCAGGCCGAGACCGGTACCCCGGGGCTTGGTCGTGACATAGGGCTCGAAGATGCGCGCCATCAGGGCCTCGGGAAACCCGCCCCCGGTGTCCGATACCGAGAGCTCGACGTGGTCGTCCAGGCAGGCCGTCCGCACCTCGATCACGGCCGGACGCTGTGTTTCGCTGCGGTGGGCCACGGCGTATTGCGCGTTGCGCAACAGATTATGGATCACCTGCCGCACCTGCATCGCGTCGGCGCGCACCGGCGGCAGGTCGGGCGCGAGGTACCGGCGCAGCGACGCGACGCTGGCATCGTCGTAGAGTGCGAGCACCTCGCCGAGCAGCGCGTTCAACTCGAGCGGCAGGAGCACGGGCGTCGGCAGCCGCGCGTAATCGCGGAAGTCGTCGACCATGGCCTTGAGCGCAGTGACCTGGTTGACGATGGTGCGCGTCGAGCGGCGCAGCGTCTCCGCGGCTTCGGGCGGAAGCGCACCCGCCACCTTCATTTCCAGGCGCTCGGCCGACAACTGGATCGGGGTGAGCGGGTTCTTGATCTCGTGGGCAAGACGGCGCGCGACCTCGGCCCATGCCGTCGCGCGCTGTGCCTGGATCAGCTGCGTAATGTCGTCAAACACGAGCACGCTCCCACCGCCGCTCGCCGCAGGCAGCGCCGACCCGCGCACCAGCAAGGTCTTGCCCGTGCCCTTGAGCTCGAGCTCGCGCTGCCAGGCCCCGCCGCCGTGCGCAACGATGGACTCGTGCACCGCCTGGGAAAAATTGCTGAGTGCGCTCGGCCACTGTGTAAGCGGCCGGCCTCCGGCCTCGGCCAGCGCGTCGCCAAGAATTGACGTGGCGCCGTGATTCGAAATCGACAACACGAGGTCCCGGTCGAACACCAGCACGCCGGCCGAAAGGTTGGCGAGAATGTTCTCGAGGTGCGCTTTGGCCGTCTCAAGGGCAACGCGATTCGCCTCGACCACGCGGCGCGCCTCCTCGAGCTGGCGCGTCATCGAGTTGAAGGACTCGGTCAGCACGCCGAGTTCGTCGCGGCTCGTGACCGGGGCGTGGCGTGAAAAATCGCCCCGCGCGACGGCCTGCGTGGCCTGGGCGAGGTTGGCCAAGGGCTCGGCGAGCAGGTTCGACTGCGTCACCGCAACTCCGACCGCGACGAACAGCGCCATCAACAACGCAAAGGTCAGCGTCACGATGTAAATACGCTTTAGCCCGTCGCGCGCGATCGCCAGCTGGCGATAGTCCCGGTATGCCGCCTCTACTGCCTCGGCGCTGCGCGCGAATGCCACTGGGACGGTCTGGCGCAGTTGCAGGAACCTCGCTTCCTCGCCGGGCGTCAGCACGTCGACCGGGACCACCACACGCAGCGAAAGCGGACGCCCCGAGGGCGCGTCGATCGAGGCGAACATCCGGTTGGCGCGCGCCTGACGCATCGCGTTCGAGCTGGGCAGCTCGGGAATCAGACGCGAAACGTCATCGCTCGCGCTCGCGAGGAGGCGTCCCGAGTGCGTCACCAGTACCGCCTCGTACACACCGCCTTGCTCGCGCAGGCGGCCCAGCAGCGCGACCTGAGGGCCCGAGGCGCGATCGGAGAGCTCGAGCGCCATGCTGCGTGCCTTCGCTTGCAATTCGGCGAGACGCTGGTCGATCGCCTGCCGTCCGAGGTTGATGCCGCCCTCCAGCGCCGCATCGACCTTGACGTCGAACCAGGACTCGATACTGCGCGCGAGGAACTGAACGGAAACGCCGTAGACGAGGATCCCCGGTACGACCGCCAGCAGCGCGAAGCGTGCGAGCAGCCTCAGCGTCAGACGCGTGCCGAACTGCCGCGCGCGGTAGCGGCGCGCAAGCACGAACAGCTGAACCACGACCAGCGTTGCGAGCAGCGCGGCGAGTGTCGCGTTGAGCGCGAGGAGCCACGGGTAGTGGCGCGCAAACAGCGTCGTATCGGCGCTCGCGCTCGCCAGCAGGAACAACCCGATCGTGGCGACGATCGCGCCTGCGATTAGGAGCAGCCTCATTGCCCCGTCGCCTCCGGCTTCAGCTCGCGACTTTCCACCGGCGCCTGGATCTGCGGGCTGCGGTATGCGAAGCGATGCCAGGCCGATTCGAAGCGCCACTCACTGCTCGTCAGCGCGGTCACCTGGAGCGGTTTGGGCAGCAAGGAAGCGTCCAGACGCATGCGCACGGCCGCCTCGTATTGCGCGTCGGACACCAGCGCGATGCGCTCGCCAACCACCCAGTTGCGTATCCGGCGCAGAACACCGAGCGCCTCGTCGAGCGTCGGGAACTGCTGCTCGAGCGGCCCGCTCGAAACGACGTACTGTCTCGACAGCGCATGATAGGAAAGCCGCAGCTGCAGGCGCTTCTCGGCCGCGCGCTCGTCAACCCAGTACCAGCGTGGGCGCCTCATCTCGAACTCGACGAGGAAGTACAGCGGCACCCCGTTTGACACCGCCTCGGCCAGCCGTGGTGGAAACTCGAAGGCAAACTCCGCCTCCAACACGAGACCCTCGTTTGCCAGCCGCAGATCGGCGGTGCGCAGTTCGATCTCGTCGGCCTGCGCCACGACCGCAGCGAAACACAGCATGGCAAGCAGGGCCTTGGTCAGCCCAGCGAGCCAACGCACCGGGGGCTGCATCAGTTCCGCTTTGCCAGCAGCGCGAAAAAAAAGCCGTCATGCCGCGCCTCCGGCAGGCACTGCGCGGGGCTGCCCGCGGGCAAATCGAGACGCTGCGCGTCCGCCCTGTCGCGAAGGAACAGCTCGATCACGGCATCATTCTCCTGCGGAAAAACCGAGCAGGTCACGTACAGCAATTTACCACCGGGCACGAGCACCCGCCAAAGCGCTTCCAGGATCTGCGCTTGCCGCGCCGCGAACGCGGGAATGTCGTCGGGGCGCCGGATCCACTTGATGTCGGGATGCCTTCGAGCCACGCCCGATGCCGAGCACGGCACGTCGGCCAGGACGCGATCGAAGCCCTGTCCATCCCACCAGGACGCGGTTGCGCGGCAGTCGGCATTGATCACGCGCCCGGTCAAGCCGAGCCGCTGGAAGTTCTGTTCGATCCGCCTGCAGCGCAGGTCATCGAGGTCGAGCGCAGTGAGCGCGACGTCTGCCGTCTCAAGGATATGCGCGCTTTTACCTCCCGGTGCGGCACAGGCATCGAGCACCCGCATCCCCCGCTGCAGGTCGAGGTAATCCACTGCGCGTTGCGCGCCCGCGTCCTGTACCGAGACGTCGCCTTGCGCGAAACCCGGCAGGCGGTCGACCGGCACCGGCCGTGCGAGCAGCAGGCCGACCGGCCCCAGGCGCTCTGCGGCGAGTTCCGCCGCCGCCAGTCGCTCGAGCATCGCCTGCGGCTCGGCCCGCCGTCGGTTGACGCGCAGGCACATCGGCGGACGCCCGTTGCCGGCTTCGAGTACGCGCTCCCAGTCGGCGGGATACGCCGCGCGCAACGCATCGATCCACCAGGCCGGGTGCTGGTAGCGGGCCTGCACATCGTCCTGCAGTCGCGCCTCGATCAGTTTGCGTTCGCGCAGGAAACGCCGCAGCAACGCATTGACGAAGCCCTTTGCCGGCCACTTTTCGAGGAGTCCGCAGGCGCGGACCGCCTGATCGACGACGGTGTACTGCGCATGGCGGCCCGAATCGAGCACGTACAACGCGCACCACAGCAGCGCCTCGACGAGCGCGTCGCCGCGGTCCTGGCGCGAGAGGGACCGCACGATGGCTTGCGAGCGGCCGTAGCGACGCAGCGTTCCATGCGTCACGTCGATCAGGGCGGCGCGCGGCGCCGTGCACCCTTCGTCTACCGCACGTTCCATCTCTGCGGAAAGACTCTTGCCTGCCGCGACACGCGCAACGATGCGGGCCGCGGCTTGCAGCACGTTCGCAAGCATCGCACCCGGCACCGACGGCTCGGCGCTCACGGCGATGTGCGGTCGAGCAACTCGCCAACCGCGATCGGTCGGCCACGCAGAAAAGCAGAGGCGTCGAGCGGCTTGCCGCCGGCGCGCTGCAGGCGCCGAATCTGGAGTGCGCCAACGCCACAGGCAACCGTGATGCCCTCGGGGCCGACGGCGACGACGCATCCCGGTACACCGCCGCCCTCGACGACCCGCGCCTGCCAGATCTTGATCGGTTCGCCGCCCAGCGTGCTGAGGGCTCCCGGGGCTGGCCGCAGCGCGCGCACTTGGCAGGCCAGAGCCTGCGCAGGGCGGGACCAGTCGAGGCGGCTGTCCGGTTTGCTGAGCTTGTGCGCGTAACTGATGCCGGATGCCGGCTGTGGTGTCGCGGCCAGGGCACCCCGTTGAAGCGCTTCCAGCGCGGCGACAATCAGCTCGGCGCCGAGCACCGCGAGCTTGTCGTGCAACGAGCCGGCGTCGTCGTCCTCCGCGATGGCGATCGCACGCTGCATGAGCATTGGCCCGGTATCCAGGCCGCTGTCCATTTGCATGATCGTGATGCCGGTCTGCGTATCGCCTGCCATGATCGCGCGCTGGATCGGCGCGGCACCCCGCCAGCGCGGTAGCAATGAGGCGTGGATGTTGATTGCGCCGAGCGGGGCAAGTTCGAGCACCTGCTGCGGCAGGATCAGGCCGTAAGCCGCAACCACGATGGCCTCCGGTGCCGCTGCGGCAATCGGTGCCGCACTCTCTGGCGCCCTGAGGCTCTCGGGTTGATAGACCTCGATGCCGTGCGCGCGCGCACGGCGTTTGACCGGTGACCGCGTCGCGCGCAGCCCGCGCCCCGACGGTCTGTCCGGCTGGGTCAAAACCAGCACGACCTCGTGTCCGGCTTCGATCAGGCCAGTGAGCGCGCGTTCAGCGAATTCGGGTGTCCCGGCAAAAACGATGCGCACGGCGGTCAGGCGGCGGTGGCCAGGGCGGTGCGGGGACGTTGCGGCTCGGGCGCGAGCAGCCCGCTCAAAGCCGCACGCCTGGCCTCAGGCGCTTTTCTTGAGCTGCTTGGCGAGTTTGGCCCGGACGCGCTGTTGCTTGAGCTGGGAAAGGTACTCGACGAAGACCTTGCCGCGCAGGTGATCCATCTCGTGCTGCAGGCAAACCGACAGCAGACCTTGCGCCTCGAGCGTGAACGGGGTCCCGTTCTGGTCGTACGCGCGCACCTTCACCCGCTCGGCGCGCGGCACCGTGTCGTAAACCGTCGGTACCGACAGGCAGCCCTCTTCGATGTCCGATACGCCATGCGACTCGACGATCTCCGGGTTCACCAGCACGATCAGGGAATCACGACGTTCGGAAACGTCGACCACGATCACCTGTTTGTGGACGTCGACTTGCGTCGCCGCCAGCCCGATTCCCGGTGCGGCGTACATGGATTCGGCCATGTCGGCGACGAGTTGCTTGAGGCCGTCATCGAAGACGGTGACGGGCGCGGCCACCTTGTGCAGCCGGGCATCCGGGTAGCGAAGAATGTGCAGTAGTGCCATGAAACGACCAGAAAACGCTTGCAAATTTAATACATTAGAGGCAGCATCTCACCCTGCATGTAAGCTGTCTCGGGTTTATGCTAGATTTGCTCGAATTGCCAGAAATTCAAGCCATCCCGGGCACTTAGACCAGAATCGGGGGTCCTATGTTCAAGCAATTGGGAAAGTCTATCACAGCGCTCGTGTTCGCCTTCGCCGGCCTGACGGCAGGAACTGCGGGCGCTGCCCCGCCGAAGCCGGCGATGGTCAAGGCGGATGCGCCAGACAGCTACACCGTCGTCAAGGGCGATACGCTGTGGGGCATCGCCGGACGCTTTACGAATTCGCCCTGGCGCTGGCCGGAACTCTGGGACCTGAACAAGGAACAGATCAAGAACCCTCACCTGATCTATCCGGGTGACGTCATCCGGCTCGATCGCCTGACCGGCCGGCTCTCGATCGCCGGAGCCGCCGGGCGCGGCGATCCGAATCGACTCTCGCCACGCGTGCGCGACGAAGGCGCGACGGACAAGGCCATTCCGAGCATCCCGGCGTCGGTCATCGAGCCGTTCCTCTCGCGACCGCTGGTGGTTGAGCCGGATGGGCTCGACAAGGCCCCGACGATCGTCGCAACGGAAGACAATCGGGTGGTGATTTCCGCCGGCAACCGGGCATACGTGTCCGGCATGGCCGAAGGCAAGCCCGATTCGGGCTGGTACATCTACCGGCAGGGCAAGGCCCTGGTTGACCCGGACACCGAGCAGACGCTGGGCTTCGAGGCCATGTACCTCGGCACGGCGCGGCAGCTTCGTGCGGGCGACCCGGCCACCGTCGAGTTGACCAGCTCGACGGAGGAAGTCGGCAGGGGCGACAAGCTGATTCCGATCGGCAAACCCGAGGTCATCACCTACGCGCCGCATGCGCCGGCGACGTTCGTCAAAGGCCGGATCATTTCAATCTATGGCGCCCGCGGCCGTCTCGCCGAAGAAGGACAAGCGGCGATCGTCGCATTGAACCGCGGCGCGTCGGACGGGCTCGAGGTGGGCCACGTGCTGGCGCTCCATACGCAGAGCAGCGCGGTCAAGGTGGCGGGCGGCGACACGCTTCAGACACCGGAGGAACGCTACGGGCTGGTCTTCGTCTTCCGGGTCTTCGAGCGTGTCTCCTATGCCCTAGTCATGAAGATCAGCCGGCCGGTGAATAACCTGGACATCGTCCAAACGCCCTGACCTCGCGGCGCGCGTGTTGATCCGTAGCCGACCTTGGCGTCCCGAGCCGGACGCCGACCCGGAGCGCCCGCGCGGATGACGGCCGACGCCGGGCTGGCGAGTTGGCTTCGCTTAACCCTCGCGCCCGGCCTCGGTCCCGCCAAAATTCGTGAACTGCTGACCCGCTACGGCCTGCCCGAGCAGGTCCTATCGGCGCCGCGGCGCGAACTGGCCGCAATGCTGCCGCCCAGCGCCCTCGAGGCCGTCGCCTCGTCCGCGCTGGACGATGCCGTCGAGCGTGCGCTCACCTGGCGCAAGGGCGCGGGCTGTTCGATCGTGACGCTGGGCGATGCAGACTATCCCAACCGTTTGCTCGAAATCCCGGATCCGCCTTCCCTGCTCTACATCCGTGGACATCCCGAATACCTGAACCAAGCCTCGCTTGCGATCGTCGGCAGCCGCAACGCCACTGCGCAAGGCACGCGCAATGCGGAGCGCTTCGCACGCGCGTTCAGCGACGCGGGCCTGACGATCGTTTCCGGGCTCGCGCTCGGCATCGATGGTGCGGCTCACCGCGGCGCCCTCGACGGACGGGGATCGACCGTCGCAGTCCTCGGCACCGGCATCGACGTCGTCTATCCCGCACGCCATGCCGAGCTTGCCGAGAAAATTGCAGCGCGGGGCGCGCTGGTCAGCGAATTTCCGCTCCACACGCAACCCGCCGCCGGCCATTTCCCACGCCGTAACCGGCTGATCAGCGGCCTCACGCTCGGTTGCCTCGTTGTCGAAGCTGCGCTCGAGTCGGGCTCACTGATCACCGCGCGCGCGGCCCTGGAACAGGGCCGCGAGGTATTCGCGATTCCCGGATCAATTCATTCGCCGCTGTCGAAGGGCTGTCACGCACTCATCAAGACCGGTGCCAAGCTGGTCGAGAGTGCGGACGACGTACTGAGCGAACTGGCTGCGCAGCTACCGCGCCGCCCGGCGACGCACGCCGCAACGTCCGTGCAGAATCCGGATACGATACAGGATCCGCCCTTGCTCAAGCTGATGGGCGACGATCCCGTCGACCTGGAGGCGCTGCGCGCGCGCACCGGCTGGCCACCAGAGCGCATTGCCGCCGAATTGCTGCAGCTCGAACTCGCTGGCCGGGTGGAAACGCTCGCTGGCGGGCTTTTTCAACGCCTTCACTGAGGGGTTGCCCATGTACGAGGTACTTGCCTACGTGTACGAGCACTACGAAAGAACCGATTTGGCGTACAACGGAGACAAAGTCGCGCGCAAGCTCTCGGCCGCCGGTTTCGAGCGCGAGGAAATCCACACCGCGTTACGCTGGCTCGCCGGAATGCGCGGGGATTCGACGCGCGAGACACCGGTGATGCCCGACATCGACGCCGCACATCGGGTCTACTCGCCGCGGGAGTTGGCCAAGCTCGAAACGGCCTGTCTCGGCTATATCCTCACGCTGGAGCATTCGGGCGTCCTCTGCCCGCAGACGCGGGAGCAGGTTCTCGAGCGCGCGCTCGCCGCAGATGGCGAGCCGCTGGTGCTCGCGCAGCTTAAAGTCATCGTTCTGATGGTGCTCTGGAACCAGGATCTGCCGAGCCAGCAGTTGCTCGCGCATGACCTGTTCATCGAGTCGGAGTCGCAGCTGCCGAGCTGATCCGAGTCGGCATCACGCTCGCGGGCGCGCGCACGCGAATAGCGCATGCGCGGTGCGTCCGCAATGCACGACGCTTGCGGCACGCGGTTGCCGCCGTCCGGAGTTTGCACTTATCATCTGCCGCCTTTCGAGACCGGTAGCGCTGCGCGACATGCTCGCGTGGCGTGCAACGGTGCGACGACCCAACGCTGGAGCCCAGGCACACCCAAGTGGCGAAAAGTCTGATCATTGCTGAAAAACCCTCCGTTGCCGCCGACATCGCGCGCGCGCTCGGCGGCTTCACGCGCAAAGGCGATTACTTCGAGAGTGATGACTGGGTGCTTGCGGCGGCGGTCGGTCACCTGCTCGAGCTTGTGGTGCCGGAGCAATTCGAGGTCAAGCGCGGAAAATGGTCGTTCGCGCACTTGCCGGTCATTCCGCCACATTTCGCGCTGGCCCCTATCGAGCGCAACGCCGAGCGTCTCAATCTGTTGCTGCGGTTGATCAAGCGCAAGGACGTCAGTCGCTTGGTCAATGCCTGCGACGCCGGCCGCGAAGGGGAGCTGATTTTCCGCTACATCGTGCAGCATGCTCGAACCGACAAGCCCATCTCGCGGCTGTGGCTGCAGTCCATGACCCAGCAGGCGATCCGCGACGGCTTCGCCAGCCTACGCCCGGACGAGTCGCTGCTGCCGCTGGCCGATGCCGCCAAGTGCAGATCGGAAGCCGACTGGCTGGTCGGCATCAACGGCACACGGGCGATGACGGCTTTCAATTCCAAGGAGGGCGGGTTTTACCTGACCCCCGTCGGGCGGGTGCAGACCCCCACGCTTGCGTTGCTGGTCGAGCGCGAGGAGCGAATTCGCGCCTTCGTGCCGCGCGACTATTGGGAGGTGCACGCTCGATTTGGCGCCGCGGCGGGCGAGTACACCGCGCGGTGGACCGATCCGGAGTTCCGCAAGGACGACGACGCCGAGCGCCGGGCCGATCGACTGTGGAGCCGAGAGGCGGCGGACGCGATCGTCGCGGCCTGCCGAGACGCGCCGGGCCGCGTTTCCGAGGACACCCGCCCTTCGACCCAGCAGCCGCCGCTGCTGTTCGATCTGACCAGCCTGCAGCGCGAAGCGAACGGCCGTTTCGGCTTCTCCGCGAAAGGCACGCTATCGCTCGCCCAGTCACTGTATGAGCGCCACAAGGTTCTGACCTACCCGCGGACCGACTCGCGCGCGCTGCCCGAGGATTACCTTGGCACCGTCGGCGAGACGATGAAAGCGCTGTCGGACGTGAAGGACTTTGGCGAGCACGCGCGTAACGTGCTGAAGAACAAATGGATCAAGCCGAGCCGGCGAATTTTCGACAACAGCAAGATCTCGGACCACTTCGCGATCATACCGACCTCGCAGACGCCGCGTAACCTGAACGAAGGGGAACAGAAGCTCTACGATCTCGTCGTTCGCCGTTTCCTCGCGGTGTTCCATCCGGCGGCGGAATACCTGCAGACCACGCGCATCACACGTGTCGGCGAGCACCCGTTCCGTACCGACGGCCGCGTGCTGCAGAAACCGGGCTGGCTCGCGGTCTACGGGCGCGAGGCGCAGGGACAAAGCGACAGCCTGCCCCAGGTCATGCCGGACGAGCAGGTGCGGACGCTCGAGGTGACGAACCAGGCGAACCAGACCAAGCCGCCTGCGCGCTACACCGAGGCGACGCTGCTCTCTGCAATGGAAGGTGCCGGCAAGCTCGTCGAAGACGACGAGTTGCGAGAGGCGATGGAGGCCAAGGGCCTGGGCACGCCGGCCACGCGTGCGGCAACCATTGAAGGGCTGATCCGCGAGGAATACGTCCACCGCAGCGGTAGGGAGCTGGTACCCGCGCCGAAGGCGTTTTCACTGTTCTTCGCCCTGAAACATTTCGGCGTCAGCGAAGTCACGTCCCCGGAGCTCACGGGCGACTGGGAGTACAAGCTCAAGCAGATGGAGCAGGGCAAGCTGCGGCGCGAAGAGTTCATGGATCATATCGAGGAGGTCACCCGCGATCTCGTCGAGCGCATTCGCGGCGGGGAAATCCCGAACACCGCGTTTGCCACGGTCTCCGAGCCCTGCCCCAAATGCGGCGGCAGCGTGCAGGAGAACTATCGCAAGTTCCAGTGTCAGAAATGCGATTTCTCCCTCTGGAAGGTGCTTTCGGGCCGCGAGTGGTCTCCGGAGGAAATCGGGGAATTGTTCCGCGAGCGCTTCATCGGACCGCTGCACGGCTTTCGCAGTCGGATGGGTCGGCCGTTTAGCGCCGGCATCCGGCTGACCGACGAACACCGGCTGGAGTTTGACTTCGGTCAGGGGTCTGCGTCCGAGCAATCCGCCGAGGCACCTGATTTTTCGGATCAGCGCAGCCTGGGCCCGTGCCCGAAATGCGGCGCAGGCGTCTACGAGCACGGCGTGGCCTACGTCTGCGAGAAAGCCGTCGGCCAGGACCGGAGTTGCGAGTTTCGCTCTGGCAAGGTCATCCTGCAGCAGACGGTCGAGCGCTCACAGATGGAGAAGTTGCTCGCTGAAGGGAAAACGGATCTGCTGACGCGCTTCATTTCGAAGAAGGGCCGGCCCTTCAAGGCATTTCTCGTGCGGCAACCCGAGGGACGGGTCGGCTTCGAATTCATGCCGCGCGCTAAACCGGCGGAAGGTGGGGCTCGCTCCGCACGGGGCGGTGCATCGGCAGCGACGGCGAAAGTCGCCGATGCCGAGGAAAAGCCGAAGCGTTCGAAGAAGACCTCTGCCCCGGCCGCGGCGGCACGCCGATCGGCGTCCAAGACCGAGAAGAAACCGACACCGTCCGCCAAGGCGCCGCGTAAGCGCGCCGCTGCACCCAAGCGCGCCCGCGGCTAGCACGCCGCGCGAGCGTCGCTAGATATCGAGATTGCGCACGCCGAGGGCGTTGGACTCGATGAACGCGCGGCGCGGCTCGACCTCGTCGCCCATCAGCTTGGTGAAGATCTCGTCCGCTGCAATGCCGTCCTCGATCTGCACCTTGAGCAGACGGCGCGACTCCGGGTCCATCGTCGTCTCCCACAGCTGTGACGGGTTCATTTCACCGAGCCCCTTGTAGCGCTGTAGAGCCATCGCCTTGTTCACCTCGGCCAGCAGCCAGCGCATGGCTTCTGGAAAATCGCGCACCGGCTGCTTCTTCTCACCGCGCTGCACCGTGGCGCCGACACCGACCAACCCGCGCAGCATCTCGGCAGTCTGGCGGATCTGGGCATAGTCTCCGGAGGCGACGAACTCAGTATCGATGTTCGAGCTGCGCAGGTTGCCGTGCCAGCTGCGTTCGATACGGATCTGGTAGCGATCCGTCTTGCCGTCGAAGTCGGCGCGAACCCGAACGCCGTTGCCGACCAGTGCGGCAAGCAGCGCCTCGGCCGACGCTTCCGCAGTATCCCGACGCGACAGATCGATCTGCACACCGCGCAGCAGCGCGACCAGTGATTCCCGGTCGATCCAGCGTGAGGCACGATTGATGACCGCCTCGGAAATCAGGTAGGACTTGGCCAACTCGGCGAGCGCATCGCCAATGATCGGCTCGCGACCAGCCGCGGGACTGAGCGCAGCATCCACCAGCGCCTGCCGGAGCATGAACTCGTTCAGTTCGTGCTCATCCTTGAGGTAGCGCTCGGCTTTGCCGAGCTTCGCCTTGTAAAGCGGCGGCTGGGCAATGTAGATGTGGCCTCGTTCGACAAGTTCGGGCATCTGACGATAGAAGAACGTCAACAGCAGCGTACGGATATGCGAGCCGTCGACGTCTGCGTCCGTCATGATAATGATGCGGTGGTAGCGCAGCTTGTCCGGGTTGTACTCGTCCTTGCCGAACCCGCAGCCGAGCGCCGTGATCATCGTCGCGATTTCTGCCGACGAGAGCAGCTTGTCGAAACGCGCCTTTTCGACATTGAGGATCTTGCCTTTGAGAGGAAGGATCGCCTGGAAGCGACGGTCGCGGCCCTGCTTGGCCGAGCCGCCGGCGGAATCGCCCTCGACCAGATAGAGCTCGCATTTTGCGGGATCGCGCTCCTGGCAGTCGGCCAGCTTCCCCGGCAGACCCATCGAATCGAGCACGCCCTTGCGTCGCGTCATCTCCCGCGCACGTCGCGCCGCCTCTCTCGCACGCGCGGCATCGACGATCTTGCCGGTGATGACGCGCGCGTCATTGGGGCGCTCGTCGAGAAACTGCCGCAGGTGTTCCGCGACCACCTCCTCCACCGCCGGTCGAACCTCGGAGGACACCAGCTTTTCCTTCGTCTGCGAGGAGAACTTCGGCTCAGGCACCTTGACCGAAAGCACGCAGGCCAGCCCTTCGCGCATGTCGTCGCCCGTGGTTTCGACCTTAGCCCGTTTGGCTAACTCGTGCTCCTCGATGTATTTGTTCAGCACGCGCGTCATCGCCGCGCGCAGGCCCGTCATGTGCGTTCCGCCATCACGCTGCGGAATGTTGTTGGTGAAACAGAGCACCGACTCCTGGAACGTATCGTTCCACTGCATGGCCACGTCTACAACGATGTTGTCCTTCTCCCCGGATCCAACAAATACGTTCGGATGAAGCACGGTCTTCGCCCGATTCATGTACTCGACGAAGCCTTTGACTCCCCCGGAGAACTCGAAGCTTTCCTCCTTGCCCGAGAGCTGATCGACGAGAAGAATTCGAACGCCGTTGTTCAGGAAGGACAGCTCGCGGAGGCGCCGCGACAGGATGTCGACGTGATAGTCGACCGTGCCGAAGACCTCCTTGGATGCGAGGAAGTGGACCTCTGTGCCGCGCTTTTCGGTGCTGCCGGTGACGCGCAGCGATCCCGTTGGCACGCCGTCCTTGAATTCAATCTCATGGACCCGGCCGTCGCGCCAGATGGTCAGGCGCAGCCATTCGGAGAGCGCGTTGACCACTGATACGCCCACGCCGTGCAATCCGCCCGAGACCTTGTACGAATTGCTGTCGAACTTTCCGCCGGCGTGGAGCTCGGTCATCACGATCTCGGCCGCCGAACGCTTGAGCTCGTCGTCGTCCTTGACGTCGGTCGGAATGCCACGGCCGTTGTCGAGAACGGAAATCGAACTGTCGGTATGGATCGTGACAACGATTTCGTCGCAGTATCGCGCAAGCGCTTCATCGACCGCGTTGTCGACGACTTCGAACACCATGTGATGCAGTCCGGTTCCGTCCGAGGTGTCTCCGATATACATCCCGGGACGTTTGCGGACGGCCTCGAGGCCCTTGAGGACCTTGATGCTGTCCGATCCGTACGTATCCGCTTCTACCGCTGCGTTTCCTTCCGGTTCACCCACTTTGGTCCTTCCTTTTCAACAAACCATGCTGCAAGGCAGCCTTCTCATATCCGCATCGGCATCACGACGTAGCGAAATTCCGGCTCCGATGCAAACTGAAAGAGGGTGCTGGACGACGCGTCGCCGAACAGACATTCGACTTCCGGACTGCTGACATTGTTCAGCACGTCCAGCAGATAATTGACGTTGAATCCGATGTCGAGCGCTTCGCCCTTGTACTCGACGTCAAGTTCCTCTTGCGCCTCTTCCTGTTCGGCGTTCGAGGAGACGATCTTCAGGCTCGAATCGGTAAGTACCCAGCGCACACCGCGAAATTTCTCGTTCGACAGGATGGCGGCGCGTAACAGCGATTGGCGCAGAACTTCGCGCTCCACCTTCAGACTATTCTTGTGCTGCGTCGGAATGACGCGCCCGTAGTCCGGAAACTTGCCGTCGACCAACTTCGATATGAGCTCGACGCCACCAAAGCGGAACGCTGCCTGCGCCGCCGAAAGCTCGACCTCCACCGGCTCGTCGCCGTCGGCGAGCAGTTTGCCGAGTTCTATGACGGTCTTCCGCGGCACGATCACTTCCTGCCTGGGCAACGCACTTTGCAGAGCCATCGCGGCATACGCCAGCCGGTGACCGTCGGTGGCCACCAGCTTGAGCCGTTCATCCTCGACGACCATCAGCAGGCCATTCAGGTAATAGCGGATGTCTTGCTGAGCCATGGAGTACTGCACCATGCCGAGCAAGTGGCGCAGGGCTTTCTGCGGCAGTTCGAAGCGCGCGGTCTCTCCGCTCGGCCTCGAGAGGCGCGGAAAATCCTCCGCGGGCAGGGTCTGCAGGCTGAAGCGGCTCTTTCCAGCCTTCACCAGCAGCCGCTTGTCCTGTTGTTGCAGCGTGACCTCCGCCGACTCGGGCAGGGCCCGCAGGATGTCGACCAGTTTGCGTGCGCCAACGGTTATGGCTCGTGCTCCTCCGCGCTCGCCGATCGGGGCACGCGCAGTAATCTGAATTTCGATGTCCGTCGCCAAGAACCCCAAGCCTTCGGCGCCCGGTTCGATGAGGACGTTCGACAGGATCGGAAGCGTGTGACGGCGTTCGATGATCCCGCTAACGGCGGAAAGAGGCTCGAGTATTGCGTCTCGCTTTGCCTTGACCAGAACCATATTTATTTACCTAGTAGTTGTAGTAGGTGCTGAATACATCGTGGGATAACGCGGAAAGCAGATTGCCACCAACGAGTTGCCGCATTCTCGGCGGCGGGAGAACCTGTGGACAGCCTGTGCGGGAGGACGAACAACTTCTTGGCTTCGGCGCGGATGTCGAGTTATCCACAATTCATCCCGCTGATAGGCACAGCTTTAACGGGCGAATGATTCATCGCTTGAGCACCTGTTCGAGCACCAGGTAATCGCGGTTCAGCCCACCATCCTTCTTGCGCAAATCGGTAATAGTGCGGCAGGCGTGAAGCACGGTGGTGTGATCCCGATTGCCGAAGGCTTCGCCGATCTCCGGCAGGCTCATCTGGGTCAGGTCCTTTGCGAGCGCCATCGCGACCTGGCGGGGTCGGGCGACGTTGCGGCTTCGTTTCTTGGAGTGCATGTCGGCAATGCGGATCTTGAAGTAGTCTGCGACCGCCTTCTGGATGCCGTCGATCGTGATCTGCCGGTTCGCGACATTAAGGATGTCGCGTAGTGCTTCCTTGGCGAGCTCGAGATCGAGTTCGCGGCCGGTGAAGCGCGAAAAGGCCAGCACCTTTTTCAGCGCACCCTCAAGCTCGCGCACGTTCGAGCGGATGTTCTGGGCGATGAAGAAGGCGATGTCCTCCGGCAGCGCGCTGGATTCGAGTTCGGCCTTCTTCAGAACGATCGCCACTCGCATCTCGAGTTCAGGCGGCTCAATGGCGACCGTGAGACCCCAACCGAAGCGCGAGATGAGCCGCTCTTCCATCCCGGAAATTTCCTTCGGATAGGTGTCGCAGGTGATCACGATTTGCTTGTGCGCCTCGACCAACGCGTTGAAGGCGTAGAAAAATTCTTCCTGCGTTCGGTCCTTGTTGGAGAAAAACTGAATATCGTCGATGAGCAGCAGATCGAGCGAGTGGTAGTAACGCTTGAAATCGTCGAACGAACGCTGTCGTACGGAGCGCACCACGTCCGAGACGTACTGCTCCGCATGGATGTAGCGGATGCGCGCCCCCGGGCGCTGCTCGGCGAGGTGGTTGCCGATGGCATGCACCAGATGGGTCTTGCCCAAGCCGACGCCACCATAGATGAACAGCGGGTTGTACGAGACGCCAGGGTTCTCGGCGACCTGTATGGCGGCGGCACGTGCGAGCTGGTTCGCCTTGCCTGTAACGAAGCTATCGAAGGTAAAGCCGCGATTGAGTCTGGCGCGTTCCAGGGCTGCGGGCGCCTCGCCGCTGGTCGGAGCGCTCGGTGCCGCGCTCGCCATCGTCCCGGGAGCGGTACGTGCAGGACTGTCCAGGGTGCGCGAGAGAACGAGCTTCAAAGCGAACGCGTGACCGCTCGCCTCGGCTGCGAGGCGCTCGATCTTCGCGGAAAAGCGCTCCCGCACGAGTTCCAGCACGAAGCGGTTCGGCGCCGCGAGGACGAGCGTTTGCGGTTCGTCGGATTCCTCGGGCGTGAGCGGGCGAACCCAGGTATTGAACTGCTGTGTGGGGAGTTCCTGCTCCAATCGGCGCAGGCACGCTTCCCAGAGGTTTTGCATGCGTTCGGGTAGCTTTTTTGGGCGCTCGTTCGACTGCCGTAACGAAGCCCCGGAAAGGGGCTTCGGAGAGGGTAAAATTCTACCTTTAAGGCGCCAAGTTATCCACAGGCAGGCGGCACGAAAAAGCCTGATTTGACAACGACTCATGGCGCAGGCTGTAATACCGGCCTTTTTCCCTCGGGGCAGCAATGAAACGGACCTATCAGCCGTCAAAAAAACGGCGCGCTCGGCAACACGGATTCCTGGTGCGCAGCCGCACGCGGGGCGGACGCGCGGTGCTGCGTGCGCGTCGCGCGCAGGGGCGCAAGCGTCTGGGCGTCTGATTCCCGCGCGAGCGTGCCGAGTGCCGCCTCGGGAGAGCGCCGGACCTTCGAACGCTCGCGTCGCATCACGCGTCGTGCCGATTTTGAGCGCTTGTTGAAGGCCGGCCAGCGTCGCAGCTTCGGCGGATTTGTTTTTTACATGGCGCGCCGCGAATGCGGCCCGGCGCGTCTAGGAATCGTCATCTCGCGCCGCCATGCCCGCCTCGCGGCTACGCGCAATGCCATCAAGCGGTACATCCGGGAAGCGTTCAGGCTGGAGCAGTCTGGGCTTGGACCTATCGATCTGCTCGTGCGGCCGCCGTTCGGCGCCAGGCCCTCGGTTGAGATGCTGACGCGCCTTCGCGCCCTTCTGGGGCGCCTGGAAGAGAAATGATTGCCAAGACATTGCGGCTATTTGTGCGGTCGTATCGGGTCGTCATCAGCCCGCTGATGCCGCCTGCCTGCCGCTTCTACCCGAGCTGCTCGGAATATGCCGAGGAGGCGCTCTGTCGGCACGGCGCCTGGCGCGGCGGCTGGCTGACCGCCGGCCGCATTCTGCGCTGTGGCCCGTGGCACGACGGCGGCTACGATCCCGTGCCCGAAACGAACGAAACAGGGCGTAACGGTCGATGAACCTCGATACCCAACGCCTCATTCTTCTGCTGGTGTTCAGCTTTTCGGTGCTGATGCTCTGGGACGCCTGGCAAAAGCACAATCGCCCCAAGCCCCCCGCACAGACGGCTGCGCAGCGGGCGCAACAGACGGTACCGACCCCCAGCGCGCCGATCGACGGCAAACCGGCGCCCACACCGGCGGCCAAGGGCGGTGGCGCGGTGCCTGCGAAGCCGTTGGCCGCGCCGACGCAGGGCGAGATTGTGCAGCTGCGGACCGATCTGATGGTCGTGGACATCGACAGCATCGGCGGGACCCTGCGACGGGTGGAGCTGTTGAAGCACCGGGACGCGGTGGATCCGAAAAAGCCGTTCGTGCTCCTCGGACCTGAGCATTCGTTTACGGCGCAAAGCGGCCTGACCGGTGAGGGCGGTCCGAACCACCGCAGTCAGTGGCGGATCGAAGACGGCCCCCGAACGCTAGCGTCCGGCCAGGATGCGCTCGAAGTACGCCTCAGCGCGCAGGGCAGCGACGGACTCACCGCCGAGAAGCGCTACATCTTCCACCGCAACAGCTACATCGTCGATCTCGACGTGCAGGTGCGCAACACCACCGCGGCGCCGCTGCAGGCGCACGCGTACTTCCAGCTCGTGCGCGACGACCAGGCGCCGGCCGGGCAAACGGCGATGATGCAGACGTTTTCCGGTCCTGTTTACTACACGCAGGAAAATGCCTATCACAAGGTGGACTTCTCGGATATCGCGAAGGACAAGTCCGGGATTCCCGCGCAGGCCAAAGACGGCTGGATCGGCATGGCACAGCACTATTTCGTCGCAGCTTGGCTGCCGCCGAACGAGACGCCGCGCGAGTACTACGCGAGGAAGCTTCCGGACGGACTGTATGCCGCCGGCACCATTCTCGGCGTCGGCGAGATTGCCCCTGGCGAAACGCGGAGCGCCCAGCTGCGCCTGTTCGTCGGGCCGCAGGAGCAACATCGCCTGAAAACGGCGGCACCTGGCCTCGACCTCGTCGTCGACTACGGCTGGCTGACGATCATCGCCTGGCCGCTGTTCTGGCTGCTCGAGAAATTTCATTCGCTGACCGGCAACTGGGGCGTCGCGATCATCCTGCTGACGATCAGCATCAAGCTGGTGTTTTTCCCGCTTTCGGCTGCGAGCTACAAGTCGATGGCCAAGATGAAGCTGGTTACTCCGCGCCTGACCAAGATTCGCGAGATGTACGCGAACGACCGCCAGAAAATGAATCAGGCGATGATGGAACTGTACAAGACCGAGAAGATCAACCCGCTCGGCGGTTGTTTTCCGATCCTGGTACAGATCCCGGTTTTCATTGCGCTGTACTGGGTGCTGCTCGCCGCGATCGAATTGCGCCATGCGCCATTCATTCTCTGGATCAAGGACCTGTCGGCGCTCGACCCGTATTACGTGCTGCCGATCCTGATGGCCGGGACGATGATCCTGCAGACGCGGATGAACCCGAAGCCGCCCGACCCGGTGCAGGCCAAGGTGATGCAGTTCATGCCGTATGTCTTCAGCGTATTTTTCTTTTTCTTTCCGGCAGGCCTGGTGCTTTACTGGCTGGTGAACAACTGCCTTTCAATCGCACAGCAGTGGCAGATTCAGCGCATGTTTGATCGCGACAAAACTGCCCATGCCAGACGCTGACGCCAGCCCGGCGAGGCACGACACAATTGCGGCCATCGCGACGCCCGCCGGACGCGGCGGGATCGGCGTGGTGCGCGTCTCCGGACCCCGTGCAGCCGAAATCGCACGTCGTCTGACTGGCACTCTGCCGCCGCCGCGCCGGGCGGGGCTGAGCACCTTCAGCGACGCACGCGGGGAGACGATCGACGAGGGGCTGGTGATCCACTTTCCCGCGCCGCATTCGTATACCGGTGAGGCGGTCGTCGAGTTGCAGGGTCACGGCGGCCCGGTGGTCATGCATGCGCTGCTCGCGGCCTGTGTCGATGCCGGCGCACGGCTGGCGGAGCCTGGCGAGTTCACGCGGCGCGCCTTTCTTGAGGGCCGGCTCGATCTCGCGCAAGCCGAAGCCGTCGCCGACCTGATCGACGCCGCGAGCCGCAGCGCGGCGCGCTCGGCGCTGCGTTCGCTCAAGGGTGATTTCTCGGCCGCGATCGATGCGCTCGCCACGCAGCTCGTCGAGCTGCGTGCGCTGACCGAGGCGATGCTCGACTTTCCGGAGGAAGAGGTGGATACGCTGCACCGCGATGACGCAGCGCGCAGACTGGAGCGCGCGTGCGCTGCGCTCGAAGCGGTATTTGCACGCAGCCGGCAAGGCAGCCTGCTGCGAAGCGGGATTCACGTGGTCTTGACCGGGCGGCCCAACGTCGGCAAATCGAGCCTGCTCAACCGTCTGGCGGGTGAGGAGCGGGCGATCGTGACCCCGACTGCAGGCACGACGCGCGACGCGCTGCGCGAAGCGCTAGAGATCGACGGGGTGCCGCTGGTCGTCGTGGACACCGCTGGGCTGCGCGAGTCGCACGAAGAGGTCGAGCGGCTTGGCGTCGAGCGCACCCATCGCGAGATCGCGCGCGCAGACGTCATCGTGTTCGTCTACGAGGCACGCGCCGGACTCGGCGTCGAAGAGCGCGCGTTGCTTGACGCGCTACCTGCGGATGTTCCCTGCGTGCGCGTCGCGAACAAGGTCGATTTGCTGGAGAAACCGATCGACGCGGCGCACGCGGTTGCGGTGTCGGCAAAGACCGGCGCGGGCCTGGACGCCTTGCGTCGCGCGATTCTCGACGCTGCGGGCTGGCGGCCGGGCGAGGAGACCGTGTTCCTCGCGCGTGAACGGCATCTGCGCGCGCTCCTCCGGGCGCGTACGCATCTCGAGGCCGCGTCGCGCGAGAGCGGTCGATGGGAACTGTTTGCCGAGGAACTGCGTCTTGCGCACGCCGCGCTTTGTGAGATCACCGGGGAATTCGGTGCCGACGATCTGCTGGGCGAAATCTTCGCGCGCTTTTGCATCGGTAAGTAGGCTGTAATCCGTGCCCTGGAACCCGCAGGCCTACGAAGCGTTCGCCGACCATCGCATGCGTCCAGCGATCGACCTGCTGAACCGCGTGTCGCTCGACGCGCCGCGCCGTGTCGTCGATCTTGGCTGCGGCAGCGGGGGCGTCACCCTACTGCTCGCGGCGCGCTGGCCTCAGGCCGCGATCGTTGCGCTCGACAGTTCGGCGGAGATGCTGGCGCGCGCGCGGGCGCGCAGTGCGGCGATCGAATGGCGGCAGGTCGACCTGGCTGCGTGGCGCACGGCCGAGCCCTTCGATCTGGTTTTCTCGAACGCCGCGCTGCACTGGCTGACGGATCATGCGACGCTCATCCCGCGGTTGGCCGATGCGGTTGCACCGGGCGGCGTGCTCGCGGTGCAGATGCCGAACAACTTTTCCGCACCGTCGCACCTGCTGATGCACGCGCTGGCGCTCGAGACGCCGTATCGCGCTCACCTGGATTCCGTGCTGCGGCAGACGCCGGTGCTCGACGCGCAGAGCTATCACGCGTTGCTCGCGCCCCACTTCGGACGCATCGACCTCTGGTCGACCGAGTACCTGCAGGTCCTGCAAGGCGAGAATCCGGTCGCAGACTGGACGCGCTCGACCTGGCTCGGCGGTCTGCTCGAAGCGTTGCCAGAGGGGCTGCGCGGGCCCTTCGAAGCGGAATACCGCCACCGGGTGCTGCAGGCATACCCGAAACGCGACGATGGCAGCACGCTGTTTCCGTTCCGTCGCCTGTTTGTGGTGGCGACCACCGCATGACCGCGGTGTTACAATCAACCGTCCCGAAACCCCCACTTATCGCCGCGTCGCGATGCCGTCGAGCCGTGTAGTTTTTCGGTTTCCGCGCGGTGACGCCGGCCCGGAGTTTTCGACATGAACGCCCCCCGTTCCGAGCCCCCCGCCTCTGCCGCCGCACCCAGTTGGGTCAAGCATGCCGGACTGCGTCAGTGGGTCGTCGAGATTGCGGCACTGACCAAGCCCGAGCGCGTGGTTTGGTGCGACGGCAGTCAGGCTGAGTACGACCGGCTGTGCGAAGAAATGGTGCAGGCCGGTACCTTCATTCGACTGAATGAAAAGCTGCGGCCGAACAGTTTCCTCGCGCGCTCGCACCCGGGCGATGTCGCGCGCATGGAAGACCGCACGTTCATCTGCAGCGCGCGTGCGGAGGATGCGGGGCCGACGAACAACTGGACCGACCCGCGCGAGATGCGCAATACCCTGAGCGGCTTGTTCGACGGCTGCATGCGCGGCCGCACGATGTACGTTGTGCCGTTCTCGATGGGCCCCATCGGCTCGCACATCGCCCAGATCGGCGTCGAGATATCCGACTCGCCGTACGTCGTCGTCAACATGCGGATCATGACCCGCATGGGGCGGGCGGTCATCGACTGGCTGGGCGAGGACGGCGACTTCGTGCCCTGCGTGCATTCCGTCGGCGCGCCGCTCGCGCCCGGCGCGAAAGACGTGCCCTGGCCGAGCAACGAGAAGGAAAAGTGGATCGTTCATTTCCCCGAGTCCCGCGAGATCTGGTCTTTTGGTTCGGGCTACGGTGGAAACGCGCTGCTCGGCAAGAAGTGCCTCGCGCTGCGCATTGCCTCAGTGATGGCACGCGACGAAGGCTGGCTGGCCGAGCACATGCTCGTGCTGGGCATCGAGTCGCCGACGGGCGAAAAGAGCTATATCTCGGCGGCTTTTCCGAGCGCCTGCGGCAAGACCAACCTCGCACTGCTGATCCCGCCGCCCGCCTTCAAGGGCTGGAAGGTGACGACGATCGGTGAGGATATCGCCTGGATCAAGCCCGGGCGAGATGGGCGCTTCTACGCGATCAACCCGGAGGCGGGCTTCTTCGGCGTTGCCCCGGGCACCTCGGAGGCAACGAATCCGAACGCGATGAAGATGTTGCATTCGAACACCATCTTCACGAACGTCGCGCTCACGCCCGAGGGGGATGTCTGGTGGGAGGGCATGAGCGACACACCGCCGCCGAAGCTGATCGACTGGCGCGGCAAGGAATGGACGCCCGGCTGCGGTCGCGTTGCGGCCCATCCGAACGCGCGGTTCACGGTACCGGCGGCACAGTGCCCCTCGATCGATCCGAAGTGGGAAGATCCGGGTGGTGTGCCGATTTCAGCGTTCGTCTTCGGCGGGCGGCGTTCCTCGACCGTGCCGCTCGTGGTCGAAGCGCCGAGCTGGGAAGACGGCGTCTACATGGCCGCGACTCTGGGCTCTGAAACCACCGCAGCGATCACCGGCAAGGTCGGTGTGGTCCGCCGCGACCCGATGGCGATGCTCGCGTTCTGCGGCTACAACATGGGGGACTATTTCGCGCACTGGCTGAAGATGGGCAAAGCCGTGCATCACCCACCGAGGATATTCCGCGTCAACTGGTTCCGCCGCGACGCGGAGCGCAAGTTCATCTGGCCGGGCTTCGGTGAGAACATGCGCGTCCTGACCTGGATCGTCGAGCGCTGCCATGGGCGGGGTCAGGGCGCGGAGACGCCGCTGGGCGTCATGCCGCGCTTCGAGGACCTCGACTGGCAGGGGCTCGAGGCGTTCGGCGCCAAGCGCTACACGGCGCTCACCGAGGTCGACCACGATGAGTGGAAGGCGGAACTGGCATCGCACGACGAGCTCTTCGGCAAGCTCGCCGCGCACCTGCCTCAGGTGCTCGAGGCGCGCCGCAGCCGCATGCACGACAAGCTGGCCGCTTAGAGACAGGGCGGGCGGGATATGCCCGCAACGGCGTGACTCACGTCTTTCATCGCGACCCACGTAACCGGTACCCGGTCGCCGTTCGGGGCGAGGGCGCGTATCTCGTCGACGCGCAGGGCAAGCGCTATCTGGACGCGTCCGGCGGTGCGGCGGTTTCCTGCCTTGGCCATTCCGATCGCGCGGTGGTCGAGGCCATTCAGCGCCAGCTGGATGTGCTGCCCTATGCGCACACCTCTTTTTTTTCCAACGGACCCATGGAGGAGCTCGCAGATGTGCTCGTCGAGCGCAGCGCGGGCGTCTTCGACAAGGTCTACTTCGTCTCCGGCGGGTCGGAGGCGATTGAGGCCGCGCTCAAGCTTGCGCGCCAGTATTTCGTCGAGCGCGGTGAGTCGCAGCGCCGCTATGTCATTGCGCGCGCGCAGTCCTACCATGGCAATACGCTCGGCGCGCTCGCCGTCGGCGGCAACCCCGCCCGGCGCCGGCAGTTCGAGCCGCTGCTGATCGACGCGACGCACGTATCGCCGTGCTACGCGTATCGCGGGCTGCAGCCCGGCGAAAACGAGGCGGCATACGGCGAGCGGCTTGCACAGGAGCTCGAGCGCGAGATCCGGCGCCTGGATGGCGACAAGGTCATCGCATTTGTCGCCGAAACCGTCTCGGGCGCGACCCTGGGTGCCGTGCCTGCGGTGCCAGGGTATTTCCGCCGCGTGCGCGATGTGTGCGACCGCTACGGCGTGCTGCTCATTCTCGATGAAGTGATGTGCGGCATGGGACGTTGCGGGTCGCTGTTTGCCTACACGCAGGAAGAAGTCGTGCCCGACCTGGTCACCGTCGCCAAGGGCCTGGGTGCCGGCTACCAGCCGATCGGGGCCGTGCTCTCGTCGAAAAAGGTCTTCGACACCATCGTCGGCGGCAGTGGCTTCTTTCAGCATGGTCATACCTACCTCGGCCATGCCGCCGCCTGTGCGGGGGCGCTGGCGGTGCAGCGGCGGCTGCACGAGGACGGGCTGCTCGCCCGCGTGGCGTCGCTCGGTGATGCGCTCGAAGCGCGCCTGCGTGCCGCATTCGGTGATCATCCGCACGTCGGCGACATTCGCGGCCGCGGGCTGTTCCGTGGCGTTGAGCTGGTGGCGGAACGCGGCACGAAAAAGCCCTTCGATCCGACTCTGCGTGTGCATGCACGCCTCAAGCAGGCGGCGCTTGCGCAGGGACTCATGTGCTACCCGATGGGTGGAACGGTGGACGGGATACGTGGTGACCACGTGCTGCTTGCGCCACCCTTCATCGTCGAAGAGGCCCAGCTCGACGAGCTGGTCGCAAAGCTGCAGGCCGCACTCAAGTCGACGCTGTCGGCACTCGCGGCGCCCGCCTGAGCGTTGCGGTGCACCGGGTCATTCGATAACCTAGCTTGGTTAACTGGAGGAGGACACTGATATGAACACACGTGCATTCCTGGTTGCGGTGGCGCTTGCCGGCGGCATCCTGTCGCCGGCCGCGCCGGCGCTCGCACAGAAGTACATCACGGTGGGCACCGGAGGCGTCACGGGCGTGTATTACCCGGCCGGCGGCGCGATCTGCCGCCTTGTCAACAAGAACCGCAAAGCGCATGGCATTCGTTGCTCGGTCGAGTCGACCGGGGGCTCCGTGTTCAATATCAACACCATCAAGGCCGGCGAGCTCGACATGGGCGTCGCGCAATCCGACGTGCAATTCAACGCAGTGAAGGGCCGCAAGCAGTTCAACGAGCCGTTTCCCGCGCTGCGCGCCGTGTTCTCGCTCCACCCGGAGCCGGTGACCGTCGTCGTGCGCAAGGAATCGAACATCAACAACTTCGCCGACCTGAAGGGCAAGAAGTTCAACGTCGGCAACCCGGGTTCGGGCACGCGCGCGTCGCTCGACGAACTGATTGCTGCGATGGGCTGGACCATCAAGGACTTCGGGCTCGCTTCCGAGTTGAAGGCGGACGAGCACGGGCCGGCGCTCTGCGACGGCAAGATCGACGGCTTTTTCTACCTGGTCGGTCACCCTTCGGCAAACATCCAGGATCCGACCACCGTGTGCGGTGCAAAGCTGGTCTCGGTCACGGGTGCCGCGGTCGACAAGCTGGTGAAGGCGAACCCGTACTACGCCTATGCCACTATCCCGGCGGGTCTTTACCCGGGCAATCCGCAGGAGACCAAGACCTACGGGGTGCTGGCAACCGTCGTCTCATCGACACGCACGCCTGCCGACACCGTGTATCAGGTGGTCAAGGCGGTGTTCGACAACTTTGCGGACTTCAAGAAGCTGCATCCCGCGTTCCAGGTGCTCAAGCCCGAGAACATGATCAAGGACGGCCTGAGCGCGCCGCTGCATGACGGTGCGGTGAAGTACTACAAGGAAAAAGGCTGGATGAAGTAGGGCCGGTAATACGTACGCCATGAGGGGCGGGACGATCGTCTCGCCCCTTTTCGTTTAAGGGGAGATGCAGTGGCCGGGGAAACCAAGGGTCCGGCAGCCGACCTGCAGACGCTGGTCGCCGATGCGGATACCGGCGGGCGTGCGGCAACCGGCTGGCTGGGCAAGCTCATCTTCTGCCTCGCGGTTGGCTGGTCGCTGTTCCAGCTTTGGTACGCCTCGCCGCTGCCCTTCGCGCTTTCCTGGGGGGTTCTGAACGACACCGAGGCGCGCGCCCTGCATCTCGGTGTCGCGCTGCTGCTCGGCTTCCTGTGCTACCCGGCCATGCGCACCAAGCGCCAGCGCGCAAGCGTGCCCTGGTTCGACTGGCTGCTGGCCGTCGCCGGGGCGGCGGCTGGCAGCTATTTCCTGTTCTTTTACGCGGAGCTCGCCACCCGGCCAGGCAAGCCGATCCTGCAGGACATCGTGGTCGCCTGCATCGGGCTCGTGATGCTGCTCGAGGCGACGCGGCGCGCGGTCGGCCCGCCAATGATGATCCTGGCGATCGTGTTTCTCGGCTACATGATGTTCGGCCAGAATCTACCGGAGGTGCTGGCGCACAAGGGCGCGTCGCTCGAACGCCTGCTTTCGCACCAATGGCTGACGACCGAGGGCGTGTTCGGCGTCGCGCTCGGCGTGTCCGTCGGCTACATCTTCATCTTCGTGCTGTTCGGTTCGCTGCTCGACAAGGCCGGTGCGGGCAACTACATGATGCAGGTGTCTTTTGCCATGCTCGGTCACCTGCGCGGCGGGCCCGCCAAGGTGGCCGTCGTCTCGTCGGCCCTGAACGGCCTCATCTCGGGCTCATCGGTTTCGAACGTCGTTTCCGGCGGCATCTTCACGATCCCGTTGATGGCCAAGGCCGGATACGGCGGCGTCAAGGCGGGCGCCATTGAGACCTCGTCCTCGGTGAACGGACAGATCATGCCGCCGGTGATGGGCGCCGCGGCCTTCCTGATGGTCGAGTACGTCGGCATCCCCTACACCGACGTGATCAAGCACGCCTTCCTGCCGGCCGTGATCTCCTACATTGCGCTGTTCTACATCGTGCATCTGGAAGCGCTGAAGCTCGGTCTTGAGCCTACGGCGCAGGCGCGCGAGCGCGGCCTCGGCGAGAAGCTGACGGCCTGGGGACTGGGTCTCTCGGGCACGATCGTGGTCTGCGGCGTGATCTATTTTGTCGCGGCTGCCGCGAAGAGCCTGTTCGGTGCGGCGGCACCCATCATTCTGGGTGCCCTGCTGCTTGGCCTGTACCTCTACACCGTCTGGATTGCCGCGCGTTGTCCCGATCTCCCCGAAGACATCGATGTCGAGCATCCGGTTCTGCCGGATACCTGGCCGACCGTGAAGGCAGGCATTCATTTCCTGATCCCGATCGGCGTGCTGATCTGGTGCCTGATGATCGAGGAGCTCTCGCCTGCGTACTCCGCGTTCTGGGCGACGGTTTCCCTCATCGTGTTGATGGGCTCGCAGCGACCGCTGATCGCCCTGTTCCGCCACGCGGGTGGAGCGGGGACGGAGCTGCGCCGGGGGGTCGTCGAAATCGTCGAGGGCATGAACGACGGTGCCCGCAACATGATCGGCATCGCGATCGCGACGGGCACGGCGGGGATCATCGTCGGCGGCATTACGCTGACCGGTCTGGGCTTCCGCATGACGGATTTCGTCGAAGTGGTGTCGCAGGGCAACGTGGTGATCATGCTGCTGTTCACCGCGCTCGTCTGCCTGGTCCTCGGCCTCGGCGTGCCGACCACGGCCAACTACATCCTCGTGGCGACGCTCATGGCGCCGGTGATCGTCGAACTGGGGGCGCAGGCGGGCCTGGTGATTCCGCTCATCGCGGTACACCTGTTCGTTTTTTATTACGGAATCATGGGTGACATCACGCCCCCGGTGGGTCTCGCGAGCTTCGCGGCTGCCGCGATCTCGGGGGAGGACGCAATCAAGACCGGGTTGCAAGGGTCGCTTTATGCGTTGCGCACGGTCGTGCTGCCCTTCGTGTTCGTCTTTAATCCGACCCTATTGCTGATCGACGTCGAAAGCTGGCCAGAGCTCGTCCTTGTGGTATTCGCAGCCACGGCGGCGTCGCTCGTGTTTGCTGCCGCGACGCTCGGCTGGTTCCGGACCCGTTGCCGGTGGTGGGAGATCGGGGTGTTGCTGCTCGCTACGTTCGCGCTATTCCGACCGGACTACTTCATGGACAAGATCGCCGCGCCATACCGCACGGCGCCCGCAAGGGACATCGTTCGCGTGGCGGAATCGCTCGGCGAAGACCAGCGCCTGGTGATGGTCATCGCGGGCATGACGCTGGAAGGCGAGGACGTGCGCAAGACGGTCGCGGTGCGTCTCGGCGAACCGGGTGAAGGTCGCAAGCGTCTTGCCGAATCGGGATTGACGATCATGGTGCTGGGTGACGATGTGCGCGTCGCCGCAGTGCGCTTTGGGAGCCGCGCGCGCAAGTCGGGCTTTGAGCAAGGCTGGCAGATCGACTCACTAAAAGTGCCGGCCGACCGTGCCTCGCAGCACTGGATCTATCTACCGGCGCTGCTGCTCGTTGGGTTGGTGTTTTTCACCCAGGGCCGGCGTTTGCGGCGCGCCTAGCCCGTGACCCGCACCGGGCGTGCCGCGGGCGCGGCACCGGGCCCGGTCTTGGTGACGATGACCGGTGACTTGTAGAGTTCCTCGCGCTTGTCGTAGAGAGGAATGGTCGTGCCATTGACGCGATTCTCGAAGAGCAGGTCGAGATCGACATCCGCGATGACGATCTGCTCGGTGTTGGCAATGCCCTCCGCGGCGATTCCATCGCGCGAAAACGGGAAGTCCGAGGGCGTGAGGATACTTGCCTGGCCGTAGTGCAGCCCGAGGCCTTCCACCGGCAGTGAGCCCACGGTGCTTGCCATCGCCACGTATACCTGGTTCTCGATCGCACGCGCGTGGCAGCAGTAGCGCACCCGCCAGAATCCTTGGCGATCGTCGGTGCTCGAAGGGACGAACAGGATGTCGGCGCCCGCTTCGCACACCAGTCGCGCGAGTTCGGGAAATTCGACGTCGTAGCAGACGAGGATCGAGATGTCACCGAACTCGGTTTCCCACAACTGCAGCCGGTGGCCATGGCTCGTCTTCCAGCGCTCGCGCTCCCAGCGCGTGCGATGGGTCTTGTCCTGCTCATACGTCTCGCCGTGCGGCGAGAACAGGAATGCCGTGTTGTAGAGCTCGCCATCGCGGATGGTCGGGTGACTGCCGCCGATGAGATAGTAGCCGTAGCGCATTGCATGCTCGCGCATGAGGGTCTTGTAGCGCTCCGTGAACTGGTCGAGCGCGCGCACCGCGAGGTCGACCGATTGGCGCGGCAGGAAGGACATCAGCTGCGTCGTGAATATTTCTGGCAGCAGGACGAACTGCGGGTGGTACTCGCCCGCCGCATCGAGCATCAGGTGCACCTGCCGTTCGAATTCGTCCCAGCCGGCGATCGGGCGCAGCATGTACTGAATCGAGGCAATGCGGACTTTCACAGGATCGGGCCCTCCGGGATGACCGTCGGCTGCTTGGGCTTATAGCGGTCGTTCAGCCAGACGATGATCGTGGCGTTGCCCCTGGATTCCTCGTCGGAAGGCAGGTAACCGTTGATCACGCCGCAATACTGGAAGCCTTCCTGCAACTGGAACATGAGCACGGGATCCTTGAGGTCGCCCCAGATGACGCGCATCGCGTAGTCCTCAGGGGACATCTGGTTACCGACTTTCTGATAGCCCGGCATTCTGCCGCAGGCCATGATGCGGCGCAGGTTGAGCATGCGGCAGATCTGCCGGCGGGCCTGGTAAAGCTTCTTGCCAATGCCGACGCGACGCAAGGTGGGATCGGCGAAAACTTCCGCACCATAGAGCGTGCGCGCGTTCGGCGTATGCGTACTGAAGCTGCCGTTTCCGGTGACTTCCTTCCATGTGTGATGCGCGCCCCATTCGCCCCACTGAACGATGAGCGAGCTGGCGGCGCCGACCACACGTTCGCCGAGACAGGCCACGACCTGTCCTTGCGGGAAGATTTTGATCTGGCTCTCGAGCTGTTCCGGGCGCCAGCCGCCGATCTCCGGGTAGACGCGGTTCTGGATCTCGACAATCTGGGGGATGTCCTCGACGCGTGTGTGGCGGATCGCCAGGCGTGCGCGGGTGATCACTCTGTCAAGCACCGAAGACATAAGTTACGCTTTCTATTCAAGTAGTTAAGTGTGCGATGCTAACATTGAAACGGGGCCCAGGCAATCGATTGCTGCGCACAAGAAATGCAGCATTTGTCCCCAGATCAGGCGGGGCCCGGAAGCATACCTCTCGCGGCTGCGCCCATGAGCACCGTGATGCTGGCAGCGAGCAGGAAAACGGCAGTCGCACCTTGGGCTTCGGCTACGACGCCGCCGAACGCGAAACCGATGCCGACACCGCAGAGCATTGCCGTGGTGACCCAGGTGAAGGCCTCGGCCATTTGCGCGGTCGGCATGGTCTTGGCGACCATGGTTGATTGAATGATCAGCGGAGGGGCCATCGTCACGCCAGAGACAACCGCCATCACGCCGAGCAGCCAGGGGTTTGCGATGAACGCCAGCGGCGCGATCGAGACGCCCATGATGACCAGTGCCAGTGCGAATTGCCGTGCCAGCGGCAGGTGCCAGGATCGACTGCCGTACGCGAGACCACCGACTGCGCTGCCAATGCTCATTACGCCGAGGATCACGCCCGCCAGGGCGGGTTGCCGAACATCATAGGCGTAGCTCGCCACGGCGATATCGACGAAACCGAACACCGCAGCGTAGGAGAGAAGGATGGTCAGCAGTCGGCGAAAGCCGGAATCATGGAGGACGCCGAGTAGGCTCCGGCGTTGCGGGCGCTCGATGGACCAATCGGTCAACGCCGGGGTGCGGGTGATGAATATTGCGCCCACCGCCGCACACAGGGCGCCGAGCAGCACGGCGAGGTCCGGGGACGCGGTCGCAACGACGAAGGCGACAAGCATCGGGCCGGCGATGAAGACGATCTCGATCAGAACGGAGTCGAGCGAAAGTGCAGCGATCAGCAGCGCATCGTCCTGCAGGCGGCGGCGGTACAGGGTGCGCATGCAGGTCGTCACCTGAGGCAGGGTGGCGCCTGCGATAAACGACAGTAGGAGTACCAGTCCCATACTTGCATCGCCGTTGATGGCGCTGACAAGGGTGAGCAGCGCGAGTGGATAAGCGAGGCCGGCGACCAGCAGAACGGGGCGAGGCCCCAAGCGATCGATGAGTCGACCGACGAGAGGGGCGATGCCTGCGAGGCCTGCGAGGTAGGCGGATGTGACGAGGCCGGAATCGGTGAACGAGCCCTCGCGCGCCCGAACCAGGAGCAGGAGCGCGAGGCCCGAGATCCCGATCGGCAGTCGACCGACCAGCGAGGCCAGGATCGCCGTCCGAAGATCCGGCTGCAAGAACAGCGTGGCGTAGCGCTGGAGTGAAATCATGGCGAAGGACGGGGCGCGATTCTCGCACAGGGGCGCGGCCGGCGCCCCGACTCAGCAGCCTCTCAGCCAATGTTTCACGTGGAACATCAGGCTGATGCGATAGATCGGGCAAATTCCGGTGCGAGCCATAGTTTCACGTGAAACATTCACGTATCATTGCGCTCCCCGCGGTGACCCCCATGCAGTTTCCGACCGAATTTGATGTCATTGTCGTCGGTGGCGGCCACGCCGGCACTGAGGCCGCGCTCGCCGCAGCCCGCATGGGCTGTGCGACGCTGCTGCTGACCCACAGCCTGGAAACGCTCGGCCAGATGTCCTGCAATCCCTCGATTGGAGGGATCGGCAAGGGTCATCTCGTCAGGGAGGTTGACGCGCTTGGCGGCGCGATGGCTATCGCGACCGACGAGGCGGGCATCCAGTTCCGGACCCTCAATTCGTCCAAGGGGCCTGCAGTCCGTGCAACCCGGGCGCAGGCCGACCGCGTGCTCTACCGCGGGGCGATCCGCCGCCGGCTCGAGAATCAGCCCAATCTGACCCTGTTCCAGCAGGCCGTCGACGACATCCTGCTTGAGGGCACCCGGGCCGTCGGTGTCGTGACGCAGCTCGGTGTGCGCTTCAGGTCCCGGAGCGTGATTCTCACGGCAGGCACTTTCCTCGCGGGCGTGATTCATGTCGGCCTTGAGCAGCATCAGGCGGGCCGCGCAGGCGATCCTGCCTCGGTCACTCTTGCTGGGCGTCTGCGGGAGATGCAACTGCCGGTGGGCAGGCTTAAAACCGGTACGCCGCCGCGACTCGACGGACGCAGCATCGATTTCTCCGTCATGGCTGTACAGCCAGGAGACCGGCCGGAGCCTGTGTTCTCCTTTCTTGGACGGCGTGAAATGCACCCTGAGCAGCGCCCGTGCTGGGTGACGCACACTAACGCTGCCACGCACGAAATTATCCGAGCCAGCCTCGATCGCTCGCCGCTGTTCACCGGGTTGATCCAGGGCGTCGGCCCGCGTTATTGCCCCTCGATCGAGGACAAGATTCACCGTTTTGCGGGGAAAGAGGGCCATCAGATCTTCCTCGAGCCGGAAGGTCTGACGACGAACGAGGTCTATCCCAACGGCATTTCCACCAGTCTCCCGTTCGACGTCCAGTACGCCCTCGTGCGCTCGATCCGCGGCCTGGAGCGCGCCCATATCATCCGTCCCGGATATGCGATCGAGTATGACTACTTCGACCCACGCAATCTGCGCGCTTCGCTCGAAACAAAATCGATCGACGGCTTGTTCTTTGCGGGACAGATCAATGGCACCACGGGCTACGAGGAAGCGGCTGCCCAAGGCTTGCTCGCCGGCTTGAATGCGGCGTTGCGCGTGCAGGGCCGCGACGCCTGGTACCCGGCGCGCGACGAAGCCTATATCGGCGTGCTGGTCGATGATCTGGTGACGCGCGGCGTGAGTGAACCGTACCGGATGTTCACCAGCCGAGCCGAATATCGCCTGATGCTGCGCGAGGACAACGCCGACCTTCGACTGACCGAGGCCGGGCGCAAGCTGGGTGTGGTCGACGACGCGCGCTGGAATGTGTTTGCGCGCAAGCGTGACGCGGTCGGAAGGGAGCGTGAGCGCCTGCGCTCGACCTGGATCAATCCGCGCATCGTCTCCGAGGCAGACGCGATTCGTGTCCTCGGGAAGACCGTTGAACGTGAGTACTCACTTGCAGAATTGCTACGTAGACCTGAGGTCAACTACGACTCCCTGATGACACTTCCCGGCGCTGGCTCGCCGGTCGATGAGCCGGAGGTTGCTGAACAGGTGGAAATCCAGACCAAGTACGAGGGCTACATCGAGCGGCAACGCGACGAGGTCGCGCGACGCGAGCAACTCGACGCGCTTGCGCTGCCCGCGGGCTTGGACTTCCGCGCCGTGCGCGGGCTGTCGGCCGAGGTTCAGCAGAAACTCATTGCGCATCGCCCGGAGACCCTCGGTCAGGCGTCGCGTATCTCGGGCGTGACGCCCGCGGCGATCTCGCTCCTGCTCGTGCACCTCAAGAGGGCAGGGCTACGCCAGAAGATCTCGGCATGACGCCGGAGGTTGCGCTTGACCAGGGGCTCGAAGCGCTCGGCCTGCATCTGCCGACCGACGCCCGAACCAAACTGCTCGCCTACCTCGCGCTGATGGGCAAGTGGAACCGAACCTACAACCTCACTGCCATCCGCGACCCGCTCGCCATGGTGACGCATCACCTGCTCGACTCGCTCGCCACATTGCCCCACCTCGACGGTGACAATCCCGCGCTGAGCCTGGCAGACGTGGGCTCCGGCGCAGGTCTGCCGGGAATCCCGCTCGCGCTCGCGTGCCCGTCGTGGCGTGTCACGCTGAATGACCGCAGCAGCAAGAAGGCGGCGTTTCTGCGGCAGGCCAAGCTCGAACTCGCCTTGCCGAATGTGGACGTGCACGAGGGCCCGGTCGAGGATTGGCACATCTGCTTGCGCCCGGGGGCGTGCTCGCGGCAATGAAGGGTGCCTGGCCAGAAGCCGCGAGCGGCGAGGCATTACCGCCGGACACGTGCTGTACGGACGTGCGCCGGCTGCATGTGCCACTGCTCGATGCCGACCGCCACCTGGTGCTTTGCCGCATCGAAGAGGCTCGCGCATGACGCGCGTCATCGCAGTGGTCAACCAGAAGGGTGGCGTCGGCAAGACCACGACGAGCGTCAACCTCGCGGCGGCACTCGCGCAGGCCGGCGAGCGCGTGCTGCTCATCGATCTCGACCCCCAGGGCAATGCAACGATGGGCAGCGGCATCGACAAAGCGAAGACCACGCGCACCGTGTATCACGTGCTGCTCGGCCTGGCAGAAGCAGCGGCCGTCTGCGTGCGTTCGGAGCGCGGCGGCTTCGATCTGCTGCCCTCGAACCGGGAACTGGCCGGCGCGGAAATCGAACTGGTCGACCTGCCGAATCGCGAAGGCCGCCTCAAGGCGGCGCTCGCCACGCTCGGCGAGCGCTATGCGTTCGTCATCGTCGATTGCCCGCCGTCGCTCAGCCTGCTCACCGTCAATGCGCTGACAGCCGCGCAGCAGGTGATCATTCCGATGCAGTGCGAGTACTACGCGCTGGAGGGACTGTCGGACCTGGTCGGCACCATCAAGCGTGTGCGCGCGCATCTCAACCCGACGCTCGATATCGCCGGCCTCCTGCGCACGATGTACGACCCGCGCAGCACCTTGACCCAGCAGGTGTCGCAGCAGCTCGAGTCGCACTTCGGCGCCAAGGTTTACCGCACGCTGGTGCCGCGCAACGTGCGCCTGGCCGAGGCGCCCAGCTACGGTACGCCCGCGGTGGTCTGGGATCCGGCCTCGAAGGGCGCGCAGGCCTACGCGGCATTCGCCGCGGAGATTCTCGAGCGCGAGCGCGGTGCGGGCGCGGCGCAACCGCAAGCTGTGGGAGAGGGAACATGAGCAAGGCAAAGGGACTCGGGCGCGGACTCGACGCGCTGCTCGGTGCCGAGGAGGCACCGAAGGACGCGCTCGCAACGCTTTCGGTGGGACAGATCCGGCCGGGACGCTACCAGCCGCGCACGCGCATGGATCGCACGGCCTTGGCGGAACTGTCGTCCTCGATCAAGTCGCAGGGCCTGATGCAGCCGCTGCTCGTGCGCCCGGTCGACGGCGGGCGTTACGAACTGATCGCGGGGGAGCGCCGCTGGCGCGCTGCGCAGATGGCCGGACTCACCGAAGTGCCGGCGCTGGTGCGCGAGGTACCCGACGAAGCCGCGCTCGCAATGTCACTCATCGAGAACATTCAGCGCGAGAACCTCAACCCCATGGAGGAAGCCGCCGGCCTGCAGCGCCTGATCGACGAGTTCCGCATGACGCACGAACAGGCCGCGGATGCGGTGGGCCGCTCGCGCAGCGCGACCACCAACCTGCTGCGCCTGCTGAAGCTGCCCAAGCCGGTCCAGGCCATGGTCATGGACGGCGCCCTCGAAATGGGGCACGCGCGGGCCCTGTTGTCGCTCGACGCGGCGCGACAAATCGAAGCCGCGAATCGCATCGCGGCGCGCGGGCTTTCAGTACGCGAGGCCGAGGCGCTGGCGACCCGGCTCGCACGCGGCCCGGCGGCGCGCCGGCGCGCGCCAAAGGCCGATCGCGATCTTGCGCGGCTCGAGGAAGAGGCCTCCGAGCGACTCGGGACCACCGTCGAGATCCGGCCGGGGAAGAAGGGCACGGGCAAGCTGATCCTGCACTATGCGAGCCTCGATCACCTCGACCGGCTGCTGCGCAAGCTGCGCTGATCCTGGCTGTATCGAAGAGCGAATTGTGCGTCGCAGCACGTTGACCCGGCGGAACCCCGCAGATATACTGCCGCGGCTTTGCTCGGGGCGGAGCTGAAGAACGCCATGCTTCGCAGATTGGGCAAGCCGATACGCACCGTTCTTCGGTGGCAGCTCTGGGCCACCGCCATCCTGACGCTGGCCGCAGGCCTGATCGCAGGGGTCGACGGGGCGCTTTCCGCCGCGCTCGGGGGCCTCGTGAGCGTGGTGGCGGGCGCGGTCTCGGGCTTGGTGGCTTCGAAGGCGCGTGCGGATTCGGCAGGGGGGGTCATGGTTGCCGCATTGACGGCGGAGGGCGTGAAGATCGTCCTCATCGTGCTCCTGCTGTGGCTTGTGCTGATGATGTACAAGGGCGTCGTGGCCGTAGCCTTCTTCGGCGCCTTCATCGTCACCGTAGTCATCTTCGCTCTGGCGTTCTTTGTTCGCGAGTACTGAGTGCACGACAGCAATGGCCGCCGGTAACCTCACCCCTACCAGTTACATCCAGCACCATCTGACGTTCTTCTCGAAGCCGGTCGGGGACGGCGGCTTCTGGACGCTGCATCTGGATTCCCTGCTGGTCTCGGTCCTGCTGGGCTTCATCGGCATGGGCTTCATCTGGTGGGTCGTGCGCGGCGCGACGGCCGGCGTGCCGAACAAGCGCCAGGCATTCGTCGAACTGCTGATCGAATTCATCGACGAACAGGTCAAGGGCATCTTTCACCACGGCGACCGCAACAAGTTCGTCGCACCGGCGGCGCTCACCGTCTTCGTGTGGGTGCTCCTGATGAATGCGATGGACTTCCTGCCGGTCGACTGGATGGCGAAGGGCACGCACCTCATATCAGATCACGGCTTCCGCATCGTGCCGACGGCCGACGTCAATACGACCTTCGCGTTGTCCCTCTCGGTCTGGTTCCTGATGATCTTCTTCGCCATCTCCGCCAAGGGCCTCGGCGGATGGATCCACGAACTCTTCTGCGCGCCGTTCGGCAGCTTCCCGCTGCTTTGGCCGGCGAATTTCCTGTTCAACATGATCGAGTACGTCTCGAAGCCGCTGTCGCACTCGCTGCGATTGTTCGGCAACATGTATGCAGGCGAGATCATCTTCCTGCTGCTTTGGGTGTGGGCCGCGACGGGCCTGGTCGGCACGGGGTTCGCCGCCGTGCTCGGACTCGGCTGGGCGATTTTCCACATCCTCATCGTCGTACTGCAGGCCTATATCTTCATGATGCTCACGGTCGTCTACATTGCGCTCGCGCACGAGCATCACTGACCCGATCACCTCTACAACTGACTTTGCGCTGAGAAAGGAAAGCACCAATGGAAAAACTCCAACTACTGGCGATGATCCAGGCCTACACCGGGATCGGCATCGGCCTGATGATCGGCGTCGGCGCCGCGGGCGCGTGCATCGGCGTGGGCGTCATGTGCAGCCGGTTTCTCGAGGCTGCAGCACGCCAGCCCGAACTGACCAACTCGCTGCAGGCAAAGGTGTTCCTCCTGCTCGGCCTGATCGACGCCTCGTTCATCATCGGTGTGGGTCTGGCGATGATGTTCGCGTTCGCGAACCCGCTGCTCGCCGTCATCCCGAGCTGAGGCGGTGGAGCGACCGTCGACCGTGAGCGGCGGTGCCGGGCGCAGCCTGCCCGGACCGCGCAAGGAGCCTTCATGAACATTAATTTCTCGCTCATCGCACAGGCGATCACGTTCTTCCTGTTCATTCTGTTCACGGTCAAGATCATCTGGCCGTACATGCTGCGTGCGATCGAAACCCGGCAAAAGACGATTGCCGACGGGCTCGCTGCGGCCGAACGTGGCCACCGCGAGCTGGAAGCGTCCTCGAAGCGCGCGGACGAAGCGATCAACGACGCGCGCGGCCGTGCCGCCGAGATCCTCGCGCAAACCGAGCGCCGTGCGACGCAACTGGTCGAGGAGGCGAAGTCCGCAGCCAAGGGCGAGGGCGACCGCGAAAAGGCCGCGGCGAAAGCCGAGATCGAGCAGGAATTCGCACGCGCGCGCGAGCAGCTGCGGGACCAGGTGGCTGCGCTGGCGGTTGCCGGTGCGGAGAAGATCCTGCAGCGCGAGGTCGACGCCAAGGCGCACGCGGATCTGCTCGATTCGATTCGCCGGCAGCTGTAGCAGCGCCGCGCAAGACCCCGGACAACGCACTGCACTATGGCCGAACCGAGCACCATTGCACGACCCTACGCCGAGGCGGTTTTCAGGCTCGCGGACGACGCCGGCAAGCTCGCCGAGTGGTCTACGACGCTCGCGATGCTTGCGCAGGTCGCCGAGAACGAGCGCGTGCGCGCCGCGATGGCCGACCCGAATCAGTCGGCGCCCAAGGTCGCCGGGCTGTTTCTCTCCGTCCTTGCCGGCAAGCTATCGGGCGACGCAGAAAACTTCGTTCGCGTGCTGGCGGAGAACCGCCGGCTCGGCCTGCTCGGCGAGGTGCGCGCGCAATTCGAGGCGCTCAAGAACGAGCGCGAAGGCGTCATCGAAGCCGAGGTGCACACGGCGTTCGAGCTCAGCGACGCACAGCTCGGGGAATTGGTCGCGGCGCTCGAGAAGCGCACGGGGCGCAAGGTCAGGGCTCAGGTGCGTCTCGACAAGTCACTGATCGGCGGTGTGCGCGTCGTCATGGGCGACAAGGTCATCGATGGATCCGCGCGCGCCCAGCTGGGTGCGCTCGAATCTGCACTTAAAGCATAGGAAAGACTGGGAGCTGTCATGCAACTCAACCCGTCCGAGATTTCGGAACTCATCAAGAGCCGTATTCAGGGCCTCGATGCCGGTGCGCAGATGCGCACGCAGGGCACGGTGGTGTCGGTGACCGACGGCATCTGCCGCATTCACGGTCTGTCAGACGTGATGCAGGGCGAGATGCTCGAGTTCCCGCAGGACACCTTCGGCCTGGCGCTCAACCTCGAGCGCGACTCGGTTGGCGCGGTGATTCTCGGCGCGTATGAGCACATCACGGAGGGCGACACGGTCAAGACCACCGGCCGCATTCTCTCCGTGCCGGTCGGTCCCGAGCTGCTCGGCCGGGTGGTGAATTCGCTCGGCCAGCCCATCGATGGCAAGGGTCCGGTCAACGCCAAGGAATCCGATGTCATCGAAAAGGTCGCGCCCGGCGTGATCTGGCGCAAGTCGGTCTCGCAGCCGGTGCAGACCGGGCTGAAGGCAATCGACGCAATGGTGCCGATTGGCCGCGGGCAGCGCGAGCTGATCATCGGCGATCGACAGACAGGCAAGACGGCGGTGGCGGTCGACACGATCATTAACCAGAAGGGCAAGGACCTGTTCTGCGTGTACGTGGCGATCGGCCAGAAGGCCTCGACGATCGCCAACGTGGTGCGCAAGCTCGAGGAATACGGCGCGATGGAATACACCATTGTTGTCGCCGCCTCAGCGTCCGAATCTGCCGCAATGCAGTACATCGCCCCCTACTCGGGCTGCACGATGGGCGAGTATTTCCGCGATCGCGGCCAGGATGCGCTCATTATTTACGATGACCTGACCAAGCAGGCCTGGGCCTACCGCCAGGTTTCGCTGCTCCTGCGCCGGCCGCCGGGACGCGAGGCGTACCCGGGCGACGTGTTTTACCTGCATTCGCGCCTGCTCGAGCGCGGCGCGCGCGTCAACGAGGAGTACGTGGAGAACTTCACCAAGGGCGCGGTCAAGGGCAAGACCGGCTCGCTCACCGCGCTGCCGGTGATCGAGACCCAGGCCGGCGACGTGACGGCCTTCGTGCCGACCAACGTGATTTCGATCACCGACGGCCAGATCTTCCTCGAAACGGACCTGTTCAACGCCGGTATCCGGCCTGCGATCAACGCGGGTATCTCGGTGTCCCGGGTCGGTGGCGCGGCACAGACCAAGATCATGAAGCGACGCGACACGGGCGGCGGCGTGCGCCTCGCGCTGGCGCAGTATCGTGAGCTCGCGGCGTTCGCACAGTTCGCCTCCGACCTCGATGAGGCGACGCGCAAGCAGCTCGAGCGCGGGCGCATGGTGACGGAGCTGATGAAGCAGGCGCAGTACCAGCCGCTGCAGGTCTGGGAGATGGCGCTCACGCTGTTCACGGTGAACAACGGCTACTTCGACGACATCGACGTCAAGAAGGCGCTCGCGGCCGAGAAATCGCTTCGCGACTACGTCAAGGCGCAGCGTGCCGACCTGATCGAGCGCATCGAAGACAAGAAGGACCTTTCCACTGAGGATGAGGCCGCGCTCAAGGCCGTGGTGGAGGACTGGAAGAAGAACGGCAGTTTCTAGACACGCTGACGCGCGCCGAAACTGCTGCGCGCGACCGAGCGGACGCGAGGCGCCGCTCAACGCGCGCGAGGACATAGGGAATGCCAGGGACCAAAGAAATACGCATGAAGATCCGGAGTGTGCAGAACACCCGGAAGATCACCAAGGCGATGGAGATGGTCGCTGCGGCGAAGATGCGCAAGGCGCAGGAGCGCATGCGCATGGCGCGGCCGTACGGCGAAAAGATCCGCAACATCGCGGCGCACATCAGTCACGCCAATCCTGAATACCGCCATCCTTTCCTGGTCAACCGCGATTCGGTGAAGCGCATCGGCCTGATCGTGGTGACCACCGACAAGGGGCTATGCGGCGCGCTGAATACCAACCTGCTGCGCGCGGTGCTCTCGCAGTACAAGGAATGGCAGGCCGAGGGCGAGGAGATCGAGGTTTCCTGCATCGGCAACAAGGGTCTCGGTTTCATGCAGCGCCTGGGCGCCAACATCGTCTCGCAGGTGGTGCAGATCGGTGACCAGCCGAACATCGAACGCCTGATCGGTGCGGTGAAGGTGATGCTCGACGGCTACCAGGAGGACCGCTTCGACCGCCTGATGATCGCCTATAACCGCTTCGTCAACACGATGAAGCAGGAGCCGGTCATCGAACAGTTGATCCCGCTGACCGGCGAGCGGCTTGGGGCGCCCGAGGGCACCTGGGACTACATCTACGAGCCCGAGGCGCGGCTCGTGCTCGATCAGGTCATGGTGCGGTACATCGAGGCGATCATCTATCAGTCGCTCGCCGAAAATGTCGCCTGCGAGCAGTCGGCGCGCATGGTGGCCATGAAGGCCGCCTCGGATAACGCGGAAACGCTGATCGACGAGCTGACGCTGATCTACAACAAGAACCGGCAGGCGGCGATCACCAAGGAACTCTCAGAGATCGTCGGCGGTGCGGCGGCGGTATGACGCCGCGGACCCCGGGTAACGGAATTTACGTCTAGGAAAACATCATGGCACAAGTACAGGGCAGCATCGTTCAGTGCATCGGCGCGGTGGTGGACATCGAGTTCCCGCGCGAGTCGATGCCCGGCATCTACGAGGCGTTGGTCCTCGCGGATACCGGCGAGAAAGGTCTCGCCGAACAGGGCCTCACGTTCGAGGTCGAGCAGCAGCTGGGCGATGGCGTCGTGCGCTGCATCGCCATGGGCTCGGGCGACGGCCTGCGCCGTGGCATGAAAGTAAACGGCACGGGCGCGCCGATCTCGGTACCCGTGGGCCAGGGCACGCTCGGTCGCATCATGGACGTGCTCGGCCGGCCGATCGACGAAGCGGGCTCGATCGAGACTGCGGAGCGGCGATCGATCCATCAGGAGGCGCCCAGATTCGACGAGCTCTCGCCGTCGGTCGAGCTGCTGGAGACCGGCATCAAGGTGATCGACCTGATCTGTCCTTTCGCCAAGGGCGGCAAGATCGGCCTGTTTGGCGGTGCCGGCGTCGGCAAGACCGTCAACATGCTCGAGCTCATCAACAACATCGCCACCCAGCACTCGGGCCTCTCGGTATTCGCCGGCGTCGGCGAGCGCACGCGCGAGGGCAACGACTTCTACCACGAGATGGCGGAAGCGGGCGTGATCAAGCTCGACAACCTCGGCGACTCGAAGGTGGCGATGGTGTTCGGCCAGATGAACGAGCCGCCGGGCAACCGGCTGCGCGTGGCGCTCACCGGTCTCACCATGGCCGAGAGCTTCCGCGACGAGGGCCGCGACATCCTGTTCTTCGTCGACAACATCTACCGCTTCACGCTCGCCGGTACTGAGGTGAGCGCGCTGCTCGGCCGGATGCCCTCGGCGGTGGGCTACCAGCCGACGCTCGCCGAGGAGATGGGACGTCTGCAGGAGCGCATTACGTCGACCAAGGTTGGCTCGATCACCTCGATCCAGGCGGTGTACGTGCCGGCGGACGACCTGACCGACCCGTCGCCGGCGACCACCTTCGGCCACCTCGACGCGACCGTCGTGCTCTCGCGCGACATCGCCTCGCTCGCGCGCGCCGTGCAGGAGATCCTGCAGCGCTACAAGGAGCTGCGCGACATCATCGCGATTCTCGGCATGGACGAGCTTTCGCCCGAGGACAAGTTGGCCGTCGCCCGCGCGCGCAAAATCCAGCGCTTCCTGTCCCAGCCGTTTACGGTGGCGCAGAACTTCACCGGCACGCCAGGCAAGTACGTGCCGCTGAAGGACACCATCAAGGGCTTCAACATGATCGTCAACGGCGAGTGCGATGCGCTGCCGGAGCAGGCCTTCTACATGGTCGGCGCGATCGAGGAGGCCTTCGAGAAAGCGAAGGGCATGCAGTAAGCAATGGCCGCCCCGACCATTCACGTCGACGTCGTCAGCACCGAAGCCTCGATCTACTCGGGCGAGGCGGAGTTCGTCGTGCTGCCGGGCGAGGCGGGCGAGCTCGGCATCTATCCGCGCCATACGCCGCTCATCACGCGCATCAAGCCGGGTCCGGTGCGCATCCTGCCTGCGGGGGGCGGCGAGGAGCAGCTGATCTTCGTCGCCGGTGGAATTCTCGAGGTGCAGCCGCGTTTGGTCACGGTACTCGCCGATACCGCGATCCGCGGCCACGATCTGGACGAGGCCAAGGCCAGCGAGGCGCTGAAGAAGGCCGAAGAGGCGCGCGCCAAGGCGCAGGACAAGCAGGAAATCGCGGCGGTGGAGGCAGAGCTCTCGATGCTCGCTGCCCAGCTCGCGGCGATTCGCAGGCTGCGCAAGCGCTAGGCCCCACACCGCGGCGGAACGCTTGAAGGCGACCTCCGCTCCTGACATCGGCCTGCTGCTCGCGGGCGGCATGTGCCTGCTGCCCTTCCTGCTGCCGTACCACCAGCAGCCGGTCCTCAGCTTCTACCCTGAATGGCTCGCGGTTGCGCTGGGCGTCGCGGCGGCATTCGTCGTGCTTATACACGGCGGTATCAGATCGGACGCCGCGCTTCCGTTACCGGCGCTCTGGCTCGCCGCCTTCGCGCTGTTTCTCGCGCTGCGATGGCTGTTGGGTGAACAGGCCTATCCCGCCGCCGCCCTGCTCGCCACCCTGTACGCACTCTACGCGGTGCTCATGCTGCAGCTCGGTGCGCAGCTGGTTTCCCGCTTCGGCGTCGAGCGCGTCGCGGTGGTGCTGGCGGTTTTCGTCCTGGCGGGCGCGCTGGCGAATGCGGCCGCCGGGGTAATCCAGTTCTATGGTCGGCCCGCACTGTTCGAGGACATCATCGCTGAACTGCGCGGGCGCCGCGCCTACGGCAACATCGCGCAGTCCAACCTGTACACCAATTACCTCGCACTCGGCCAGGCGGCGCTTCTCCTGCTCTGGCTTCGCGCCCCGCTGCGTACGTCGTACGCGATCGCCGCACTCGCCCTGCTCGTCGTGGCGAGCGCGCTGTCCGGCGCGCGGGCCGCCGTGCTCTACGCGATCTGGTTCGCGGTGTCGGGCGCGTTCACGGCGCGTTTCATGGACCGACCCGAGGCAAAGCGGCTGCAGTGGGGTGCGCTTGGCATCGCGGTCGCCCTGGTTGCGGCACATCTGCTTGTGCCCTGGGTGAACAGCGCGCTGCAACTCGGCCTCGCCGGCGAAGGCACGCTGGAGCGACTGCAGCTGACCGAGCCACGACCGGCAGTGTTCCTGCTCGCCTTGCGTATCTTTGCCGACGCGCCGTTCTTCGGCGTCGGCATGGGCGAGTTCCCCGGCGCGGCGTTTGCACGTGGCCTCGACCCCTCGCTCACCGCCATCGGGGAAATTTGGACCTCGCCGCACAACCTGCCGCTGCACCTGCTTGCCGAAACGGGAGCGCTCGGGGCCATTCTGGTGCTGGGTGCGCTGTCGATCTGGGCAATATCCCTGCTGCAGCGTGACCGCGCGGCGGCAAGTCCGGCGCTGTGGTGGGTCGCCGCCGCCGTCGGAGTCGAGCTGCTGCACGCGCTTATCGAGTACCCCCTGTGGAGCGCGCACTTCCTCGGACTCGCGTCACTGCTGGTTGGCGCAAGCGCGTTGCCCCGGACGCAGGGCCCGCGGAGCGCCGCCCTGGTGCGGACCGCTGGAATCGCCGCCTGTGCAGTTTTGGCGGTGGCGCTGGCACTCCTGCTGCGAGACTACCTGCGCCTCGACCTGGCGCGCGCAGCAGGCACCCGGGTGACGCTCGCGCCGCCCGCACAAGTGCAGCGTGACACCGAGACCATGCATGCGCTGAGAGACGGCCTGCTGGGTCCGGTGGCCGAGCTGTGGATATTTTCTGGAGCGCCGCTCGATCGCAGCGCTCCGGCAGACAAACTCTCGATGGGCGAGCGCGTTGGGCGCCACTGGCCCGCGAACGAAATCGTCGTGCGGCGCGCGGCCTTTCTCGCGCTCGACGGCAAAAGGGAACGGGCCCTCACGCTGCTCGAGGACGCGCTGCGCGCCTTTCCGCAGAGGCGCGCAGCGACGGCCAGGCTTCTCGAACAGGCCGCCGCCGCCGATCCTGAAAAGATCGCCCCGTTGCTCGCCCTTGCGGCGCGCGCAGGTGCCGGGACGCGAGGAAAACCCTAGATCTGCGCCGGCTCAGCCGTGCGCAGCGCGCCAGCGCATTGCCACCGGCGCCCAGCCCGCGAACAGCAGCAGCACGCCAAGGCCGTCGATCCACGCGTCGCTCGGGATCAGCAGGCACACCGTCGCGCCGAGGAACAGCAGGCGCTGCCACTGCGTAATCTTGCCAAGCAGGAACTCCGTGCCCTGAATGGCCATCGCCAGGGCCAGGTAACCGAACAGATAACGCACCACCGTCGACACGATTGTCAGCACGTCGCCGCCGAGCAGCAGTCCCGGGGCGTAGACAAAGCTGAACGGGATGATGATCAGCGTCGCGCCGAACTTGAGGGCGGCGAGGCCGGTGCGCATCGGGTCGGCGCCGGCGATCGCGGCGCCCGCATAGGCCGAGACGCAGACCGGCGGCGTGATGTTCGACAGGCAGGCCGCATAGAACACCACCAGGTGCGCGGCAATCTCCGGCACTCCGAGCTGGATCAGCGCTGGCGCCGCAACCACCGACAGGATGATGTACGAGCCCGTGGTGCTCGATCCCATACCGATGACGATCGAGATGACCGTCACCAGGATGATGGTGAAGAACAGGCTGCCATGCGCGAAGTCGATGAGGATCGCCGAGAACTTCAGGCCGAGCCCCGACAGCACGATGCCGCCGATGATGATGCCGAGCGCGCCGATCGAGCAGCCCGCCGAGGTGTTGTTTTTGCCGCCGGCCGCGAGCGCCTGGAAGATGCTGCGCGGCCCCATCGCCGTCTTGCGATGGCGCCACGACAGCACCAGCGCCGACATGCAGCCCCAGAAGGCAGCGAGCTCCGGGGTGTAGCCCGAGAACATGACGCCGAGCACGACGACGAGCGGAACGAAGAAATGCCAGCCGCGCTTCAGCACGTCGCGCACGCGGGGAATCTCCTCCGAGGGCAGGCCGCGCAGCCCCGTGCGCACGGCCTCGAGGTCGACCATGTAGATCAGGAAGATGAAAAACAGCACCGCCGGAATGACGTTCATCAGGGCGATGCTGAGGTAGTCGGTCTGCGTGAGCGTGGCAAGAATGAACACGCCAGCGCCCATCACCGGCGGCATAAACTGGCCGCCGGTGGAGGAAATCGCCTCGATGGCGCCAGCATGCTCCGGGCGGTAGCCGATGCGCTTCATCAGCGGGATGGTGAACGAGCCGGTCGCCACCACGTTGGCAACCGACGAGCCCGAGATCGAGCCGAACAGCGCAGAGGTCAGCACCGCGACCTTGGCGGGGCCGCCGCGCCATTTGCCCGCCAGCGCTGTTCCGAGATCCATGAAGAAGGCGCCGGCGCCGCTGCGTTCCAGAAACGCGCCAAGCACCATGAACGGAAAGACAAAGGTGGCGAACGTGGCTGTGACCACGCCGAACATTGCCTCCTGGGTTGAGTAGGTGAACTCGATGATGCGTTCCACGCCCATGCCCGAGTGCGCGAGCTTGCCCGGAAGGTACGGGCCAAAATACAGCTGGGCGAGGAACAGCAGCGCAATGATGGTGATGGCGTAGCCGAGCACGCGCCGGCTGGTTTCCAGGATAACGACGATGGCGATGAGACCCATCGTCAGGTCCCAGCGGTTGGGCAGGCTGACCCGGTTGACCGCGTATTCGGCGTACTGGTCGATCCAGTACCCCATCGACACGACCGCGCCGACGATAAACACGGCATCGACGATGCTCGGCCGGTTCAGAGGTGCGCCGCGTCGCGCCGGGTACAGCAGGAACACCAGCACCGAGGTGAACATCAGGTAGAAACCCCGGTTGGTCTCGGTCGAGACGAGACCGAAACCCGAGGTGTAGAGATACCAGAGCGAGAACGCGGCTGCGGTCAGCGTATACAGCGCCGCGTACCCGCCAGTGAGCGAGCGGCTCGGGCCGCCGACCGGCTCGATCCAGCCTTTCAGCATCCGCGATCGATTGCGAGAAA
>LJTQ01000215.1 GCA_001303445.1 Betaproteobacteria bacterium SG8_39
CATTCGAGCAGCAGGTATTTGCCGCGTCGTCGTACCCCGCGCACCACGCGGCCGGCGAGCGACTCGAAGGCCGCCGGCACCGGCCAGCGCAGGCGACGCTCGCGCGCCACGGCGGCGCTGATCCGGCGCCCCGTCACATACGGCGCGATCCCGCGGCGCGTGACTTCGACCTCGGGCAATTCAGGCATGGTGTGCCCGACGGGCCCGCTGAACTCGATGAAACTGAACGGCGATCATGCGGTCAAAAGTCTCGCGTCGCCGCTCGACGTTGGCTTGTGCGGCGCACCGAATATACCTACACTGGGCGCCCCATGTTTTCCCGGCGGAATTACCTGCCGTTCGCGTTGATTCCCGCGCTGGTGGCGGCGGGTGCCTGTGCGCAGATCGACGCGCCCGGAGAGGCGCCGGCCGTCGCGCGGAGCGCGAATCCCACGACACGCGTGGCGAGTGTCCCCGCGGAATCGTCGCTGTCCGAGGCGATGCTGTACGAGTTCCTGCTCGGCGAGATCGCCGCGCAGCGCGGCGATCCGGGGCTTGCGGCGCAGACCTATATCGAGCTGGCCCGGCGCACGCGCGATCCGCGGGTCGCGCGCCGAGCAGTGGAGCTGGCGAGCGCGGCGCGCCAGCAGGCGATCGCGCTCGAGGCGGCGCGGCTCTGGCACGAAACCGACCCGGACTCGACACGCGCCCTGCAGACTGTGACGGCGCTGGTCGTCGCCACTGGAAAAGTGGACGACGCGGAGCCCTATCTTGCGAAGCTGCTCGCTGCGAACGGCACCGACACTGCGAGCGGGTTCATGCAGCTCAACCGGCTGCTCGCGCGCGCGCCCGACAAGGTGGCCTCGTTGCGCGTCGTGCGGCGACTCGCCGAGCCCTATCCCGAGCTGCCCGAGGCGCATTTCGCCGTCTCGCAGGCCGCGCAGGCCGCGGATGACGAACAGGCTGCGCTGACGTCGATCCGCCGCGCCTCGGCACTGCGGCCCGACTGGGCGGTCGCTGCACTGTTCGAGGCGCAGATCCTGCAGACCCAGTCGCCCGCCAAGGCGGCCGAGCGCCTCGAACGCTACCTCGAGCAGTATCCCGACCAGCGCGACGTGCGCATGAACTACGCGCGGCTGCTGGTGCTCGACAAGCGCTTTCCTCAGGCACGCGCGCAGTTCGAGCGCCTGCTCGCCGACAACCCGGGCAACACCGACGTGATCTACGCCGTCGGCCTGCTCGCGTTTCAGCTCAAGGACTACACCGTCGCAGAGCGCAACATGAAGCGCCTGCTCGAGCTCAACTTCCGCGATGTCGACACGGTGCGCTATACGCTCGGCCAGATCGCCGAGGAGCAGAAGGACTGGGGTCAGGCGATTCGCTGGTACGAGAGCGTCGGCGCAGGCCAGCAGTCTCTGGCCGCGCAGCTGCGCGTGGCGAGCGTCATGGCGAAGCAGGGCCGGCTCGACGAGGCGCGCAGCTATCTGCGCCGTATCGTCGTGAAGGACGATCAGCAGAAGGTCCAGATCTTGGTCGCCGAGGCACAGATCCTGCGCGAGGCGAACCGGGTCGACGAGGCATTCAACATTCTCGGGCAGGCACTCGCGCAGAACCCCGACGAGCCCGACCTGCTCTACGACCATGCGCTCACTGCGGAAAAGCTCGAGCGCTTCGACGTGCTCGAAACGAACCTGCGCAAGCTGATCGCGGTGCGTCCTGACCATGCTCATGCCTACAACGCACTCGGCTATTCGTTCGCCGAGCGCAACACGCGGCTGGGTGAGGCGCGCACGCTGATCGAGCGCGCGCTGGAGCTCTCGCCGAACGATGCATTCATCGTCGATTCGATGGGCTGGGTGTTGTACCGGCAGGGCGACTCGAAGGGCGCGGTCACGCAGTTGCGTCGCGCCTGGTCGCTGCGCCCGGACGCCGAGATCGGCGCTCATCTCGGCGAAGTGCTGTGGTCGGCGGGCGAGCGCGAGGAAGCGAACCGCATCTGGAACGAGGCGCTTCGCGATCACCCCGACAACGAGACTCTGCAGAAGACGCTGCGGCGCTTCCGGCCGTGAGCGGAGTTGCACGGGCGTTCGCGCTCGCGTGTCTCGTCGTGCTGAGTGGCTGCGCGCTCGACTTCGAGCGTGCAGCGGATGCGCGCGGCTTCGAGCTCTTCGGCAGGATCGCGGTGCGCTACGGCGTCGAGGCGGCGGGCGGCCAGCTGCGCTGGCGGCATGACCCGGGCGGTGACGAGATGCTGATCAGCTCGCCGCTCGGGCAGGGGCTGGCGCGCATCCTGCGCGACGGCGAATCGGTGACGCTGACGACGGCCGATGGCCGCGAGTACCGCGCAGCCGACGCGGAATTGCTCACCGAGCGCGTGCTGGGCTTTCGTGTGCCCCTGACGGGGCTTTCCGACTGGGTCCAGGGCCGCCCGGCGACGGGGGCGGCGGAGGTCACGCGCGCGCGGCGCGACGCACAGGGCCGCCTGGAGCTGCTCGAGCAGGCGGGCTGGCGCATCGAGTACCTGGCCTATGCGGATGACGGGCGTCTGCCGGCGCGTCTGCGGCTCACCTATCCTGCCCTCGAATTGCGCCTCGTCATTGCCGAATGGCGCGCGGCGCGGGACGCGAATTGAATGCCGTGCAGTGGTATCCCGCACCCGGCAAGCTGAACCTGTTTCTGCACGTGCTTGGACGCCGTGCCGACGGTTATCACGAGCTGCAGACCGTGTTTCGTCTCATCGACCGTGCCGATCGCGTCGGCATCGCGTCGCGCGACGACGGCGTGCTGCGGCGGCTCGATGCGCTGCCCGGCGTGCAAGCGCAGGACGACCTCTGCCTGCGCGCCGCGGCGCGGATGAAGGACATCGCCGCGGCGCGCGGCGGCGCCGGGGCCGCGCGGCTCGGTGCCGACATCGCGCTCGATAAGCGCCTGCCGATGGGGGCGGGCCTGGGCGGCGGATCGTCGGACGCCGCGACCGTGATGCTGGTGCTGAACCGGCTCTGGGCGCTGAGCCTCGGGCGCGCGGCGCTCATCGCGGAGGCCGCGCAACTCGGCGCCGACGTGCCGTTCTTCGTGCTCGGCCGCAACGCGCTCGGCGAGGGCATCGGCGAGCGCCTGAGCGCCCTCGAGCTGCCCCCCGCCTGGTACCTCGTGTTGGTGCCGCCCGTCAGCGTGTCGACGCGGGAAGTATTTGCCTCATTCGCGTTGACAGGCGACACGAAACCTCTCAAAATTACGCCCTTTTTTCAGGGGCTTGGGAGAAACGACCTGGAGCCGGTCGTGACCGCCCGATATCCCGAAGTCGCCGCGCACTTGGACTGGCTCAGACAGCACTGTCCAGGGGCGCGCATGACAGGCAGCGGGGCGTGCGTGTTCGCAGAGTTCGATTCGGCTGCGGATGCGCGTGCCCTCCAGTCGCGGTTGCCGGCGTCGATGCAGGGGTTCCTTGCCGAGGGACTTGCGCGTCACCCGCTGCACGACTGGGCGCAAGATTGAGGTCCAGGGCAAGAGCACGACAACTGGGGCGTCGCCAAGCTGGTTAAGGCACCGGATTTTGATTCCGGCATTCCTAGGTTCGAATCCTAGCGCCCCAGCCAATTCAACCATGCGGCCTCGGGTCCGACCCGAGGCTGCTTTTTCGCCAGCACGGGAAGACCGATGACGAACCTGCCGCTCGAGCGCCTGATGGTGTTCACCGGGAACGCGAATCCGCGTCTTGCGCAGGACGTCGTCAAGCACCTGAACATCGGGCTCGGGCGCGCGATCGTCGGCCGCTTCTCCGACGGCGAGGTGCTGGTCGAACTGCTGGAGAACGTGCGCGGCAAGGATGTCTTCATTCTGCAGTCGACCTGTGCGCCGACCAACGACAACCTGATGGAGCTTCTCGTGATGGTCGACGCGCTGAAGCGCTCGTCGGCGGCGCGCGTGACGGCGGCCATCCCCTACTTCGGCTACGCGCGTCAGGATCGCCGGCCGCGCTCGGCGCGGGTTGCGATCAGCGCCAAGGTGGTCGCCAACATGCTGACCTCGGTCGGCGTCGCGCGCGTGCTGACGATGGACCTGCACGCCGACCAGATCCAGGGCTTTTTCGACATGCCGGTCGACAACATCTACGCCGCACCCGTGCTGCTGGGCGATGTGTGGAAGCAGCGCTACGACGATCTGATCGTCGTCTCGCCGGACGTCGGCGGCGTGGTCCGTGCCCGCGCCCTTGCGAAGCGGCTGGAATCGGATCTCGCGATCATCGACAAGCGCCGGCCGAAGGCGAATGTCGCGGAAGTCATGAACGTCATCGGCGACGTGTCCGGGCGCACCTGCGTGATCATGGACGACATGGTCGACACCGCGGGAACCCTGTGCAAGGCGGCGCAGGTGCTCAAGGAAGAAGGTGCGACGCGGGTGGTAGCCTACTGCACGCACCCCGTGCTCTCGGGCGGTGCGATCGAGCGCATCGCGGCGAGCGATCTGGACGAGCTGGTCGTGACCGACACCATTCCGCTGCGCGACGACGGCCAGGCCTGCGCCAAGATCCGGCAGCTGACGGTAGCCGGCCTGCTGGCCGAGACGATCCTGCGAATCTTCACCGAGGAGTCGGTGAGCTCGCTGTTTACCGAATAGACGAAATTTTCCAACCCCGCCTGTGCCTGGTCGCGGGCCTGGCGGATTCTCAAGGAGCAAGCGATGAAAATCGAAGTCAATGCGCAAACGCGCGACCTGCAGGGAACGGGTGCGAGCCGCCGCCTGCGTCGCGTGGGCAAGGTGCCCGGCATCATCTACGGCGGAGACCGCGCACCCGTCAACATCGAGTTGGACCACAAGGAGATCTACCAGAACCTGACGCGCGAGGCCTTTCACGCCTCGATCCTGACGCTCAAGCTCGACGGCCAGAGCGAACAGGTTCTGCTGCGCGCATTCAACATGCATCCGTTCAAGGCGCGCGTCCAGCACGTCGACTTCCAGCGCGTTTCGAAGGACAAGAAGATCCACATGAAGGTGCCGCTGCACTTCGTCAACGCCGAAATTGCACCGGGCGTGAAGGAGCAGGGCGGCGTGGCGAACCACGTCATGAACGACCTCGACATCAGCTGTCTGCCGGACGATCTGCCCGAGTTCGTCGAAGTGGACCTCGGTAACCTGGCGGTCGGGCAGGCGATTCACGTGCGCGAGCTTGCGCTGCCCAAGGGCGTCGAGCCGGTGCTGCACCGGAACGAGAACCCGGTGGTGGCGACCGTGATCCTGCCGGCACTGGTCACCGAGGAAGAAGAGACTGCGGCAGCGGAAG
>LJTQ01000115.1 GCA_001303445.1 Betaproteobacteria bacterium SG8_39
CCCGCCGATGCCGCCGCCAACGACCAGGATGGGCAGATCGGGCATGTCCGTGACCGCCTTGATCAGCCGCGGTGCAGCAGCGAGCGGCCGACCTCGCCGATCGAGGGCACGCCGCACAGGCGCATGCTGCGCTCGAGCTCGTCGGTGAGGATGGTGAGCGCGCGCCGCGCGCCCGGCTCGCCGGCCGCGGCGGTGCCGTAGAACATCGCCCGCCCGACCGCGACCGCCTGCGCGCCGAGCGCGCGCGCCTTGAGCACGTCCGCGCCGCGCCGCACGCCGGAGTCGATGATCACCGGCACCTTGCCGCCCACCGCGGCGACGATGTCGGGCAGCGCGTCGAGCGTGGCCGCCGCGCCGTCGAGCTGGCGCCCGCCGTGGTTCGACACCCAGATGCCGTCGACGCCGAGAGAAACCAGGCGCTCGGCATCGTCGGCGCGCTCCACGCCCTTGACCAGCAGCTTGCCTTTCCACATCTCGCGGTAGCGCAGCAGGTCGGCCTCGTTGAGCGAAGCGTCGATCTCGCGGCCCACCGAGGCCGCGATCGACGACGCGCTCGGGTCCTGGATCGTGCGCATGCCGCGCAGGTTCTCGAAGGTCGGCACGCCGCCGTTGGCGACGATCGCCGCAGACCAGCGCGGGTGGATGAGCGCCTGCCACAGATGCCAGAGGCTCATCTTGAAAGGCACCGTGAAGCGGTTGTGCATGTCGCGCTCGCGCTTGCCGCCGGCAGCGAGATCGACCGTCACGGCGAGCGCTTCGCAGCCCACCGCCGCGGCGCGCGCGACCAGCGTGTCGGTGAATTCGCGGTCGCGCAGCACATAGAGCTGGTACCACAGGCGCCCGCCGGCGGCCTCGGCGATCGCCTCCATGGTGGCGGTGGTGTTGGTCGACAGGCAGCAGGGCAGGCCGAAGGCCGCCGCGGCACGCGCAATCGCAAGGTCGCCGCCCGGCCAGGCGAAGCCGACGCCCCCGGTGGGCGCGACGACGATCGGCGCGCGCGACTCGGCACCCAGCACCTCGCAGCGCATGTCGATTTTCACCACGTCGCGCAGCACGCGCGGCGCGAAGCGCAGCCGCTCGTAGGCCTCGCGGTTGGCGCGCATCGTCACCTCGTCCTCCGCGCCACCGTCGATGAAGTCGAAGATCATGCGCGGCAGCCGGCGCTCGGCCAGCCGGCGCAGATCGGCGATGTTGTAAGCCTGCGAGACGTCGCTCATGGGGTTTGCGGACCCTCCTCCCGGGGCGAGTGTACCGTCGGCGCGCCGTCGCGCGAACGTCCGGTTCGCGCCCGGCGGGGGTCGGCGGCATAATCCGCTGAACGTTCCCCCTGTATGGACCCCGCCATGAAGAATTCACGCATCAACGGCGTGCTCGCGCCGGTCGTCACCCCCTTCCGCGCCGATTACAGCCCCGACGCCGAGCGCTTCGTGCGCCACTGCCAGTGGCTGCTCGCGCAGGGCTGCGCAGGGCTCGCGGTGTTCGGCACCAACAGCGAGGCGAACTCGATGTCGGTCGAGGAAAAGGCCGACCTGCTCGATGCCCTGGTCGCCGCGGGCGTGCCGGCGGCGAAACTGATGCCGGGTACCGGCGCCTGCGCACTGTCCGATTCGATCGCGCTGACCCGCAAGGCGGTCGCGCTCGGCTGCGGCGGGGTGCTGATGCTGCCGCCGTTCTACTACAAAGGGGTGTCCGACGAGGGCCTCTATCGCAACTTCGCCGAGGTGATCGAGCGCGTCGGCGATGCGCGGCTGCAGCTCTACCTGTATCACATCCCCCCGGTGTCGGCGGTGCCGATCACGCTCGGGCTCATCGAGCGCCTGCTGAAGGCCTATCCGCAGGCCGTGGCCGGCGCGAAGGACTCCTCCGGCGACTGGTCGAACACCCAGGCGATGATCGAGGCTTTCGGTCCCTCCGGTTTCGACGTCTTCCCGGGCAGCGAAGTGTTCCTGCTCCAGGGGCTGCGCGCCGGCGGCAAGGGCTGCATCACGGCGACCGGCAACGTCAATCCGGCGGCGATCGATAACGTGTACCGCAACTGGCGCGCGAAAGACGCCGATGCGCTGCAGGCCGGCATCACGGCGACGCGCAAGATCGTGCAGTCGGTGCCGATGATCCCGGCGCTCAAGGCGACGATCGCGCACTACGCCGACGACGCCGAGTGGCAGCGGCTGCGCCCGCCGCTCGTCGAGCTGACCGCGGCCGAGAAGAAGACGCTGATCGACGGGCTCGAGGCGGACGGCTTCAAGATGCCCGGCATCGAATCGGTCGCATGCCCCGTGCACTGATCACCGGCGCGGGCCGCGGCATCGGCAAGGAAACTGCGCGCGCCTTTCTCGGCGCCGGCTGGACGGTGCTCGCGCTCGACAAGGACTTCTCGAGCTTCGACCTGAGCGACGCCCGCCTCGAGCGCGTCGACTACGACCTGACCCAGGTTGCCGGCATCGCCGCGCTGGTCGCCGGGCTGGGCGAGATCGACACCCTGGTGAACAACGCCGGCACGCTGTACTGCGAGCCCTACGACGCGATACCAGAGGCGCACAAGCGCGAGATCCTCGCCGTCAACCTCGAGGCGCCGGTCGCGCTGATGCAGGCGCTCGCGCCGCAGATGCGCAAGCGTAAGGCGGGGCGCATCGTCAACGTGGGCTCGGTGGCCGCCTTCACCGGCCACCCCGACCTGTGGTACGGCGCGACCAAGGCGGCGCTGCTCAACACCACCAAGAGCTGCGCCGGCTGGCTCGGACGCGACGGCATCCGCCGACGCTGACGCCGATGTACGAGCAGCTGCCGCAATCGCGCAAGGACGGCGTCATGCGCTCGGTGTATTCGGGGCGCGCCTGCACGCCGCAGGAAGTCGCGCAGGCGATCCTCTGGCTGGGCAGCGCGAGTCCCGAGTACATGAACGGCATGACGCTCGACGTGAACAACGGGGCGTATCCGCGCTGAGGAGGAGGGCAATGCCTGGACATCGCGTTGCACTCGTCACCGGCGCCGCGCGCGGCATCGGGCGCGCCATTGTCGATGCGCTCGCTGCGGACGGCTTTCACATCGTCGCGCTCGACCTCGACTTCGAGGGCAGCGACCTGGTCGAGTCCGGCTCGCTCGCCCTGGTGCGCTACGATCTCACCGACATCGCGGGCATCGCGGCGCTGGTCGCCTCGCTCGGCCGCATCGACGTGCTCATCAACAATGCCGGCGTGCAGCCCGGCCTTGCGATCGACGACTACACCGAAGCCGCGCGCGAGCGCGCGCTCGCGGTGAATCTCAAGGCGCCAGTCGAGCTGATCCGCACGGTCTCGCAGCAGATGCTCGAGCGCCACCGCGCGCACCCGTCGGGCGCCGCGGGACGGATCGTCAACCTGACCTCGGTCGCGGCCTTCATGGCGCACACCGACCTCTGGTACGGCGTCACCAAGGCCGGCATCGTCAGCTTCACGCGCAGCTTCGCCGCGCGGCTCGGGCCGCAGGGCATCCAGGTGAACGCCGTCGCGCCCGGACCGATCGACACCGACATGCTGAACAAGGCCGCGCAGCCCGAGCGCCGCGCCGAGCTGATGCAGCGGGTGTGGTCGCACCGTACCGGGACGCCGCAGGAGCTGGCCGAGGTGGTGCGCTGGCTCGCGGCGGATGCGCCGGTGATCCTCAACGGCGCGGTGATCGACGTCACCGACGGCTGCTTCCTGCGGTGATCGAGCCGCAGACGCTCGCGCTGTTCGTCGCCGCGTCGGTGGTGCTGATCGTCACGCCGGGACCCGACATGCTGCTGGTCATCGCCCGCAGCCTCGCCGGTGGGCCGCGCGACGGCGTCCTGGTGGCCACGGGACTGGTCGGCGGGCTGCTGCTGCATACCGCGGTGGTCGCGCTTGGCCTGGCGGCGCTGCTCGCCGCCTCCGCCGTCGCGTTCAATGTCGTCAAGTGGGCGGGCGCAGCCTACCTGGTCTGGCTCGGCGTGCAGATCGTGCGCCATGCCGGCGACCGCGCGTCGCTCGAGGCATCGCGCCGGCGCTACCGGGCGCGCGCGCTGCTCGCGCAGGGCTTCCTCTCGGCCGCGCTCAACCCGAAGCTGGCGCTGTTCTTTCTCGCCTTCCTGCCGCAGTTCGCCGACGGCCGCGCAGCACCCGTCGCGGCGCAGCTCGCGCTGCTCGGCACGCTGTTCACGCTGATGGGCTGCGGCTCGTATGCCGCGCTGTCGTTCGTCGTCGGGCGGGCGCGGGGCTTTCTCGCCTCGCGCGCGCGCACCCTGCTCGAGCGCATCGCCGGCGGGCTGCTGATCCTGCTCGCGCTGCGCCTCGCGCTCACCGAGCGCTAGTCGTTCGCGCCCGGGTCGTCGACCGCGCCCTCGCGCATGCCGCGCCAGCGCGGCAGCCGGGCGACGCGAATGCCGAACAGGTCCAAGACGCGCCCGACGCTGTGATCCACCAGCTGCGCGATGGTCTTCGGCCGCGCATAGAACGCGGGCAGCGGCGGGAAGACGATGCCGCCCATCTCGGTGACCGCCACCATGTTGCGCAGGTGCGCGAGGTTGAGCGGCGTCTCGCGGGGCAGGACCACCAGCCGCCGGCGTTCCTTGAGCACCACGTCGGCCGCGCGCGCGACCAGGTCGTCGGCATGCGCATGCGCCACCGCCGCGAGCGTCTTCATCGAGCACGGCGCGATGATCATGCCCTCGGTGAGGAACGAGCCGCTGGCGATCGCCGCACCGATGTCCCTCGGCGAATAGGCGACGTCGGCCAGCCGCTCGATCGCGCGGCGCTTCATGCCGAGCTCGTGCCAGGCGTTCAGCGCGCCGGCATCGCTCAGCACCAGGTGCGACTCCCAGCCGCCGATTGCACGCAGCGCCTCGAGCAGACGCAGGCCGTAGGCGGCACCGGTCGCGCCGGTGATCGCAACGATCAGCCGGCGCGGTTCGACCTTGCGCTGCGCACGTCCAGCCATGCGGGCAAGCCTACTACAATGCCCGCGTGACCGGGCCGGCAACGCGCAACGACGGGCTGTCCGCGAAGCTGATGCTCGTGGTGTTCTGCCCGTTCGCCGCGGGCTACTTCCTCTCCTACTTCTTTCGCAACGTCAACGCCGTCATCTCGCGCGAGCTGGCGACCGAATTCGCGCTCGCACCCTCCGACCTCGGCCTGCTGACCGCGACCTACTTCCTCGCCTTCGCTGCGTTCCAGCTGCCGCTCGGCGTGCTGCTCGACCGCTACGGCCCGCGTCGCGTGCTCGCGGCGCTGTTCTGCATCGCCGCGCTCGGCGCACTGGTGTTCGGCCTGGCACAAAGCTTCGCCATGCTGACGCTCGGGCGCGCGCTGATCGGGCTGGGCGTTGCCGGCGGACTGATGGGCGCGATCAAGGCCTACAGCCTGTGGTTTCCGCCCTCGCGCCTGGCGACGCTCACCGGGCTGCACATCGCGGTCGGCGGCATCGGCGGCCTGTCGGCGACCGCGCCGGTCGAAGCGCTGCTCGGCCCGTTCCGATCGCCGCGCTGCTCATCGTCAGCATCGTTCCCGAGAAGAAGCTGCCCGGCGAAGGCGACAGCCTCGGACGCCAGGCGGCGGCCTTCCGCGTCGTCTTCGCCTCGGGGACCTTCTGGCGCATCGCGACGCCGCTCGTCGTGACGCACGCCACCTACCAGGCGCTGCAGGGCCTGTGGCTCGCGCCGTGGATGTACGACGTCGCCGGCTTCGACCGTGCGACCGTCGCGCAGCACCTGCTCTACGGCGCCACCGCCTACGCCATCGGCTCGGTGTTCTTCGGCGCGGCGAGCGACCGGCTCGCGCAGCACGGCATCTCGCACCTCACGGTCTACAAGATCGGCATGGTGTTGACACTGGCCATGTTCGGCCTGCTCGCCGCGGGCGTCACCACCGGGCTGCTGGCGACCGTCTCGGTCTACGGCTTCTGCTCGATCTCCGCGGCGCTCGCCTACGCCATTCTCACCACCCGCTTCGCCCACGGCATGTCCGGACGCGTCAACACCGCCGCCAACCTGCTGATGTTTCTCGGCTCCTTCCTCGCGCAATGGGGCATCGGCGCCGTGCTGCGCCTCTATCCGGTGAGCGACGGGCGTTACGCGCCCGACGGCTACGCCGCCGCGTTCGCGATCCTCGGCGTTTTGCAGCTCGTCGCGGTCGGCTGGCTTCTTTCGATGCGAGAAGGGGGTCAGACCCCTGTGGATAAGTCTTAGGCGAGCTAGTATCGGCGTTTCGCGGAAAGACTTATCCACAGGGGTCTGACCCCAAGGTCGCGCCTAAGGAGGATATCGATGTTCAAAACCACCATCGCCGGCAGCCTGCCGAAGCCGTTCTGGCTCGCCGATCCGGAGAAGCTCTGGCCCGAGTGGCGCGCGCGCGGCGCGGAGCTCGCGGCGGCGAAGCGCGACGCCACGCTGCTCTGGCTGAAGGCGCAGGAGGACGCCGGCATCGACATCGTCGGTGACGGCGAGCAGTCGCGCCAGCACTTCGTGCACGGCTTCCTCGAGCAGGTCGAGGGCATCGATTTCGAGCACAAGGTGAAGATGGGCATCCGCGACAACCGTTACGACGCGATGGTGCCGGTGGTGGTCGGACCGCTAAAGCTCAAGGGCCGCGTGCATCAGGTCGAGGCACGCATCGCGCGCGCGCATACCCAGCGGAAACTGAAGATCACCATGCCCGGGCCGATGACCATCGTCGACACCATCGCCGACCGCCATCGCGCGCGCTGGAGAAGGACGGCGTCGACGTCATCCAGTTCGACGAGCCGGCGTTCAACGTCTACATGCAGGACGTCACGCGCTGGGGCATCGACGCGCTGCACCGCGCGATCCGCGGACTGAAGTGCAAGACCGCGGTGCACATCTGCTACGGCTACGGCATCAAGGCGAACATCGACTGGAAGCAGTCGCTCGGCGAAGAGTGGCGCCAGTACGAGCAGATCTTCCCGGCGCTCGCCAAGAGCCGCATCGACCAGGTCTCGCTCGAGTGCATTCACTCCCACGTGCCGCCGGAGCTGATGGCGCTGCTCAAGGGCAAGGACGTTCTGGTCGGCGTGATCGACGTGGCTTCCGACAAGGTCGAGACGCCCGCCGAGGTCGCGGCGACGATCCGCACCGCGCTCAAGTACGTGCCGAAGAACCGGCTGATCGCCTGCACCAACTGCGGCATGGCGCCGATGAACCGCGAGCTGGCGCTGGCCAAGCTGCAGGCGCTCGCCGCCGGCGCCGCGCTGGCGCGCAAGAAATTCGGGCGCGCGACTGCGAAGGCGAAGCCCCGCCGGGCCGCGAAACCGAGTCGCGCGAAACGCGCGCGGCGCTAGACTCCCGGATCGCATTGCATCGAACGCTTCAACCAAGGAGGACGCATGGATCGCAGCCAGGAACGCAATCGCGAAGTCGAGGCCACCGTCGCCGACATTCGAGCCATCGAGAAGCGCGAGGGCGTGACGCGTGAAAGCCTGGAGAAGATCAAGGCGCGCCTGGCCAGGCTCGCCGCGCGCACCGACCTCTTCACGCTGGACGACTTTCCGCCGCCCGCGCCCGGCGGCAAGCGCAACTCCTGCCTGTACCGGCTGTCGGAGGACGCCGATCATCGCTTCGCGCTCTACGCCAACGCCGCCAACGGCAGCTACGGTACGCCGGCGCACAACCACACCACCTGGGCAGTGATCGTCGGCATCGAGGGCGACGAGCTGAACCGCTTCTACGACCGCAGCGCCGAGGGCGGCGTGCGCGAAAAGGGGCAGCACATGGTGCGCCAGGGCAGCGGCGTCGCCTTCCTGCCCGAGGACCTGCACTCGATCCACATCGACGGCAGGACCCTCAACTTCCACATGTACGGCCTCGCGCTCGAGCAGCTGCACCAGCGCGAGTACTACAAGCCGAAGGAGAACGCCTGGGCGGTGTTCCCGGCGCACGCCGACATCCGCGAGGCGCGCGCCGCGCAGGTCTGAAGCGCTGGCGCGCGACGCCTCCTCGCCGCGACGATTTCGATGCTCGGACAGCTGCTGCTCGGCGCGCTGCTGATCGCGATCACGGTCGCGATCCATGGCGCCGTCATGGGCTGGCTCCTGTGGCGGCTGCAGCACGGCACGCATCGGCGGCTCACGCTGTGGCACGCCTATGGCGTGCTCACGCAGATCGCGATCTGGTCCGTGCTCGCGCACCTCGTCGAGATCGCGGTCTGGGCAGTGGCCTACCTGTGGGCGGATGTTCACCCCAGTTTCGAGCTGACGCTTTACTTCAGTGCGGTCACCTATGCCACGATCGGCTACGGCGACGTCGTGCCTCCCGGAGACTGGCGGCTGCTCGCTTCGATGGAAGGCCTGGTCGGCATCCTGATGTGCGCCTGGTCGGGCGGCTTCATCTTCGCCGTCGTCTCGCGGCTGCAGCAGGAAGCCGCCGCCCGCCGGTAGGCATGATCGCGCGCGTTTCCGTATCGCAGCTGCGCGAACGCCTTGCGGCGCGCGACGAATTCGCATTGCTCGACGTGCGCGAGCAGGGCGTGCATTACCAGGGCCATCCCTTCTTCGCCGCGTCGCTGCCGCTCTCGCGCCTCGAGCTGATGGCCGAGGACCTCGTGCCGCGCCGCACGGCGCCGATCGTGCTGCTCGACGGCGGCGACGAGGACCTCGCCGGGCGCGCGGCGGCGAAGCTCGCCGCGCTGGGGTACACGGATGTCTCGATCCTCGAGGGCGGCTGCAGCGCCTGGCAGGCGGCCGGCGGCGAGCTGTTCAGCGGCGTCAACGTCCCGTCAAAGGCCTTCGGCGAGTTCGTCGAGCACCATTACGACACGCCACGCATCCCGCCCGAGGAGCTGCAGCAGCTGAAGGCATCGGGAAAAAAGCTGGTGATCCTCGACTCGCGCCCCTACGACGAGTACCACCGCATGAACATCCCCGGGGGCATCGACGCGCCCGGCGCGGAGCTGGTCTACCGCGTGCACGACCTCGCGCCGGACCCGGACACGCTGGTGGTGGTGAACTGCGCCGGCCGCACACGCAGCATCATCGGCTGCCAGTCGCTGCGCAACGCTGGCATCCCCAACCAGGTCGTCGCCTTGAAGGACGGCACCATGGGCTGGGAGCTGGCCGGCTTCGAATGCGAGCACGGCTCGAAGACGGTCGCCGCCGCGCCGTCCGCGCAGGGCCTGGCCGCCGCGCAGGCCGCCGCGGCAAAGGTCGCCGCGCGCTTCCAGGTGAAGTTCGCGACGCGCGCAACGGTGCAGGGCTGGCAATCGGACGCGGCGCGCACGCTCTACCTGCTCGACGTGCGCACACGCGAGGAATTCGAGGCCAAACGCATCGCCGCTTCGCGCCACGCCCCGGGCGGCCAGCTGGTGCAGGCAACCGACGAGTACGTCGGCGTGCGCAACGCGCGCCTCGTGCTGATCGATCCCGCGCGCGTGCGCTCGGTGATGACCGCCTCCTGGCTCAACCAGATGGGCTGGGACGACGTGCACGTCCTCGAGCCCGAAGGCGCCGACGGCTTTGGCGGCTGGCCGCTCGAGGACGGCCCGCGCAGGCGCGCCGTGCCCGGCGCCCTCAACGTCGCGACGATCCAGGCGCAGGAATTGAACGCGCTGGCAGCGAACCCCGCGACCTGCGTCGTCGACCTCGCCACCAGCCTGCGCTACCGCGCGCGTCACATTCCGGGCGCCTGGTGGGCGGTGCGCGCGCGCCTCGCCGCGGCGCAGGCCAAGCTGCCGCCGCCGGCGCGCCTGGTGCTGACCTCGGACGACGGCCTGCTGGCGCGGCTCGCCGCGCCGGAGGCCGCGGCGCTCTGGCCGGGCCTCGAGATCCGCGTGCTCGAGGGCGGCAACGCGGCCTGGTTCGCCGCCGGCCTGCCGGTCGAATCCGGCATGACGCGCGCAACGACGACACTCGACGACGTCTGGTACAAGCCCTACGACCACGAGCACGAAGGCGACTACGAGAAGCACGCGCGCGCCTACCTCAGCTGGGAGGTGGCGCTGGTCGACCAGATCAAGCGCGATCCGACGATCCGCTTCCGCGCCTACGATTGATTCGGGGTTCCGGCGGCTACCACACGTAGGCAAACGCCGGGAAGCACAGCGCCTTGGCGCCGCGCGGATCGCAGCCGGCCTCGATCAGGCCGCTGTCCGCGTCGAACTGCGCCGCCGACACGAAGCCCTCGGTCCAGTCCGGCGCGACGTCGATGTCGTGGCCGCGGCGACGCAGCTCGTCGAGCACCTTCTTGCCGATGCGCGCCTCGGCCCGCACCCGGTTCGGCACGCCGACATGCGGCGCGAAGAAACCCGGGAAGCTTTCGCTCGACAGGCGCGGCGCCTCGATCGCCTGCGGAATCGTCATGCCGAACACCGCGCGGTTGAGCGTGAACTGCAGCAGCCACTGGCCCTGGTTGTCGCCGCCCATGGTGCCGAAGGCCATCCAGGGCTTGCCGTCCTTGAAGGCGAGCGAGGGCGTCAGCGTGGTACGCGGACGCTTGCCCGGGGCGACCACGTTCGGATGGTGCGCCGGCTCGAGGTAGAAGGTCATCATGCGAACCGACAACGGAACGCCGAGCGCCGGCATCACCTCGGCCGACATCAGCCAGGCGCCGCTCGGCGTGAACGAGGCCATGTTGCCCTGGGCGTCGATGACGTCGACGTGCACCGTGCCCCCGCCCCAGCCCTTCGGCGCGAGGATCTCGTCTTCGGGCAGCAGCGCCGCGTTGCGCCGCGCATCGCCCGGGCGCAGCGCCGGGTTCGCGCGCCGCGGGTCGACCAGCTTCGCGCGCTCGGCGCTGTAGGCCTCCGACAGCAGCACCTCGCCCGGCACCAGGGTCTGCGTCGGGTCGCCGTAATACTGCTCGCGGTCGGCGTAGGCGAGCTTCATGCATTCCACCAGCAGGTGGCAGTAGTCCGCGCTGCCGTGGCCCATCGCGCGCAGGTCGTGGCGCAGCATCAGCGCGAGGGTCTGCAGCTCGGCCGGGCCCTGCGACCAGAAACCGCACTTGTAGAGCGTCGCGTCGCCGACCTGCAGGCTGACCGGGGATTCGATCTGCGTCTCGAAGCGCGCCAGGTCCTCGCGCGCGAGAAAGCCGTCGTGCGCCTTCGAATAGCGATCGATCTCGGCGGCGATGTCGCCCTTGTAGAAGCCGTCGTGCACGGCCGCGAGCTTGGCGACACGATCGCCGGCAGCGCCCCGTTCGACGCTTACCAGCCAGTCATAGGCCTGCGCCAGCGCCGCATTGCGCATCGGCACACCCACCTCCGGCACCTCGCCGTCGCGCAGGTAGAGCGCCGCGCTGCCCGGCCACTCGGCGAGGAACCTCTCGCGCAGCGCGACCAGGCCGTACTTGTGCTGCTCGCGCAGGCCCTCCGGGAGCGGGAAGCCGTTCACGGCCAGCTCGCGCGCATGCGCCGACACCTCGGCGAAGGACCGCGTGCCCCAGCGCGCGAGCACGGTGATCAGCGCCGAGAACGCCGCCGGCACGCCCGCGGCGAGGATGCCCGCTTCGGGTACCTCGGCCAGGCCGCGCGCGCGAAACGCCTGTGGCGTCGCCGCCGCCGGCGCGACGGTGTTGCCGTTCACGGCGATGACGCGCGATTCGCCCGCGAGGCGCAGGAGCATCGGGCACTCGCCGCCGATGGTGTGCATCTGCGGATCGACCAGGCCTTCGACCAGCGTCGCGGCGACCGCGGCGTCGATCGCGTTGCCGCCGGCCTTGAGGACGTCCACGCCGGCGTTCACCGACAGGTAGGAATTCGCCGCCACCGCGCCCTGCCTGCCGATGAGACGCGGATGAAAGGTCGTGTCCTCGGTGGGCAGGATGCGATACGCGCGGCGGCTCATGCGCTCTAGAATAGCCGAATGCCGGCCTTCGACTGGATCGGGGAGCAAAAGATCCTGGAGGCGCTCGCGCGCGGCGAGTTCGAC
>LJTQ01000033.1 GCA_001303445.1 Betaproteobacteria bacterium SG8_39
CGGACAGCTCGCGCGCATCAGCCTGCAGCTTGCGCCGCAGGCGCGCTGGCTCGCGGGCGAGGTCGCCGCCGTGCTGGCGCCGTTCGACGCCTCGCCGCTGCAGGGATTGAGCGCGGCGCTGGCGGAGGTCGACCTGGCCGGCTTGAATCCCCTGCTGCCGTCGACCCGCGTCACGCTCGATGCACGACTGTTTGCCGACGGCGCGCAGCTCGCCGGCCCGCTGAGCCTGGCCAACGCGCTGGCCGGTCCGCTCGATGCCGGGCGCATTCCCCTGTCGGCCGCGAGCGGCCGGGCACAGTTCGACGGCGCGCGCCTGCGGCTCGACGGGCTGAAGCTCACGCTCGCCGAGGCGGGCAGCGCCACCGGCCGGGTCGAGCTCGGGGCGCAGGGCTACGTCGCGGAGCTCGCCACCGACGGCCTGCAGCTCGACCGGCTGCACGCGGCGCTGCGCCCCCGGCGTCCCGCCGGTCGCGTGCGCGTCATCGGAACCGCGGACGGCGAGCACATCGATGCCGAGTTGGCCGAGGGCGACACCACCCTGCTGCTGAGCGCGCGGCGCAGCGGCGAGCGCGTGAACGTCGAGTCGGCGAACCTGCGCCTGCCGGGGGGCGAGCTCAGTGCGAGCGGCGAACTCCTGCTCAACGCGGCGCGTGATTTCAAGCTCGATGCGCGGCTGAAGAATTTCGACCCCGGCCGCTTCATCGAGTCGCCGCCGGCGCGGTTGAATGGCGGGCTGCAGGCGAGCGGCGCGCTGCAGCCCGAATGGCGCGCCGAGGTCGCCTACCGGATTACCGACAGCCGATTCGCCGATGCGCCGCTCAGCGGCGAAGGCAAGCTCAGCGTGAGCGAACGGCGCATTGCCGTGCAGGCGGCGTCGCTCACGGTGGGTGGCAACCGGCTGCGCGCGGACGGGCGTCTCGGCGCCGCCGGTGATCGCCTCAACCTGGATCTGGACGCAGCACAGCTCGGCCAGCTGGGTCTCGAGGCGAGCGGCGTGCTGCGCGCGAAGGGCTGGATCGGTGGCACCCGGGCGAATCCTGCCTTCGCGATCGAAGGCGAGGGGCGTGAGCTGAATTACCGTGGCGTCAAAGCCGCAAGGCTGACGCTCGCCGCGCGTGGGGTCGAAGGGCTGCAGGGTCCGCTCGACGCGCGCGTCGAGGCGAGCGGCCTGCATGCGGTGGGGCGTTCCGTCGCGCGGCTCGACGCCACGCTGCAGGGCACGCGTGGCCGGCACCTGCTGCGCGCGACGATCGAGGATCCCATGCTCGCCGCGAAGCTGCAGGCGCAGGGTGGGCTGGGCGCTGCGGGTGGTTGGGACGGCCGCATCGAGACGCTGGAGGCCGAGCGGCCCTACCGGGCGCGCCTGGCGGCGCCGGTCGCCCTGCGCATTCGCCCCGGTCGCCTGGAAGCCGGCGCCGGGCGGCTCACGCTGGCGGGCGGCGAGCTGCGCTTCGAGCAGCTGGTGGCAGCCAATGGAACGTTGCAGACCCGCGGCCGCATCGAACGCGTTGCGCTCGCCGATCTGCTCGCGGCGTCGCGCCCGGCGGCGACGTTGCGCACCGATCTCGTGGTGAGCGGGGCATGGGACGTACGGGCCGCAGAGTCGCTGAGCGGCAGCCTGCAACTCGCACGTGACAGCGGCGACGTCGTCCTCACGGGCGAGTCGCCGCTGCCGCTGGAGATCAGCGAGTTGCGCCTCGATGCCGCAGCGCGCGGCAACGCCATCGAAGCGACGCTGCGCGGGCAGGGCGCCAAGCTCGGCGCGCTCTCGGTCGACCTGCGCACCACCGCCGAGCGCCGCAGGGGCGCCTGGCAGATCGCGCCCGAGGCGCCGCTCAGCGTACGCGCGCGCTTCACGGTGCCGAGCCTGAACTGGCTGGGGCGACTGCTGAACCCCGAGTTGCGCACCCGCGGCAGCCTGTCCGGGCATGTCGACGTCGACGGCACGCTGAATGCGCCGCGCCTGCGGGGCGAACTGGAGGGCGAGAAGCTGCATGTGCGCTACGGCGCGGCCGGCGTGCGGCTGCGCGACGGCGAGATGAAGATCGAGCTCGCGCAGGACAAGGTGGTGTTTCGCCGCATCGCGTTCCGTGGCGACGAGGGCACTCTGACCGCCCAGGGAGAAGCGACGCTCGCCGGCGGCAAGGCGCAGCTCGATCTCGAGTTCCAGGCCGACAAGCTCGCCGCCGTGCGGCGCGACGACCATCAGCTCGCGCTGAGCGGGCGCGGCCAGCTGCGCTCGCGCGACGGCCGGCTCTCGCTCGAGGGCGAATTCACCGCCGATCGCGGGCTGATCGAGCTGCGCGCCGCAGACCGACCGAGCCTGTCCTCTGACGTGGTCATCGTCAGCGAGGCGTCCGCTGCGGCGGACGCGCCCGCGCGCCTGCGTCTCGACGTCAAGCTCAACCTGGGCGAGGCGTTCTACGTCAAGGGCGAGGGTCTCGATGTGCGCATGGAGGGCGGCGTACGCGTCACGCTCGAGGAAGGCGAGATCCGGCCGCGCGCGACGGGCAGCGTGCGCGTGGCCGAGGGGCGCTACACGGCATACGGTCAGCAGCTCAGCATCGAGCGTGGCCTGCTGCTGTTCGACGGCCCGCTCGACAATCCGAAGCTCGATATCCTCGCAGTGCGCAAGAACCAGCGAGTCGTCGCGGGCGTCTCGATCGGAGGCACCGCGCTGTCGCCGCGCACCGCGCTGTATTCCAATCCGCCGGTGCCGGATTCGCAGAAACTGCAGTATCTGGTGTTGGGCTCGGGTCCCGGTTCCGCCGGTGACGCCGACTTCGGTCTGGCGAGCAGCAGCGCCCAGCCGCGGCGAGACGAGTTCGTCAGCGTCGGTGCGCAGCTTGCTTCTGCGGTGTACGTCAGCGTCGGCCAGAGTCTGCGCAACACCGACAGCTTCGTGCAGGCCACGCTCGAGCTCACCGAGCGCATCGCGGTGCAGGGACGCACCGGTGCGGAGAACGCGGTGACCTTGATCTACACCTGGGAATTCGACTGAAAAACAACGCGCCGTCGTCCTGTCCAAGACAGGCGTCATGCGTCCGGCGTGCTGGCAGTGCGATGTTTCGAACAGTCGAACTCGACGGGTGATGACCGTCGCATCGATGCGGTATCCTCGGCGGGTGCGCTGCAACGGCGCCGTGTCGTGATCTGAACAGGAGCACTCCCGCCATGAAACTTTGCCGATCGTTGAGCGCTGGATTCTCAGTGGTTGCCGCCGTCGCGTTCGCGGGCGCCGTCGGGGCCGGCGATCCGCCGCCGTCTCCCGAAGGGCTCAAGGATGCCTTCAAGCCGCAGCAGCACTTTTCGCCCTACGCCGACCGAAACTTCCCGACCCAGGTGTTCTTTGGCGACACGCACCTGCATACCGGCATGTCGATGGATGCCGGTGCCTTTGGCGCGCGCCTGACGCCCGAGGACGCGTACCGATTTGCGCGTGGCGAGCAGCTCATTTCGTCGACCGGCCTGCCGGTCAGGCTCTCACGGCCGCTCGATTTCCTCGTCGTCGCGGATCACTCGGACAACATGGGATTCTTCCCGCGCCTGTTTGCGGGCGACCCCGCGATGCTCGCCGACCCGACCGGCAAGCGCTGGTACGCGATGGTGCGAAAGGGCGGCGACGAGGGCGTGAAGGTTGCCATCGAGGTGATCAGCGCGTTCAGCAACTACAAGTTTCCGCCCGCGCTCGCGTCGTTGCCGGGAAGCCAGGCCTTCCGCTCGGCCTGGGAGACGGCGATCAACGCGGCCGAAAAGTACAACGACCCGGGCAAGTTCACGTCGTTGATCGGCTACGAGTGGACCTCCAACACCAAGGGCAACAACCTGCATCGCGTGGTGATCTTTCGCGACGGCGGGCACAAGGCGAGCATGGTCGAACCTTACACGACGGCGCGGCCCCAGGGCAGCGACAACCCGCGCGACCTGTGGAAGTGGCTGCAGACCTACGAGGACAAGACCGGCGGACGCATTCTCGCGCTCGCACACAACGGCAACCTCTCCAACGGCATCATGTTTCCGGTCGTCGACAGTTTCACCGGGCAGCCCTTCGATCGCGCGTATGCGGAAACCCGAATGAAATGGGAGCCGCTGTACGAGGTCACGCAGATCAAGGGCGATGGGGAGGCGCACCCGTATCTTTCGCCGAACGACGAGTTCGCGAGCTACGAGACCTGGGACAAGGCGAATCTCGACCTGAGCGTGCCGAAGACAAAGGACATGCTGCAGTACGAGTATGCGCGCACGGCGCTGCAGACGGGCCTGCAACTGGAGGCGAAGCTCGGCATCAACCCGTACAAGTTCGGCCTGGTCGGATCGACGGACAGCCACACCGGCCTTGCCACCGCGGAAGAGGACAACTTCTTCGGCAAGCATGCCGGCACCGAACCGGGCCCGAAGCGCTGGGAGCACCCGGTGGGCTGCTTCGAAAAGAGCTGCATCATCGGCTGGGAGCAGGCGTCCAGCGGCTACGCGGCGGTCTGGGCGACCGAGAACACGCGCGAGGCAATCTGGGACGCGATGAAACGCAGGGAAACTTACGCGACGACCGGACCGCGGATAATCGTGCGATTTTTCGGCAGCTTCGATTTCGAGGCCGCGGACGCGAAGTCGCGCACGCCGGCGACGATTGGCTATGCGAAGGGCGTACCGATGGGCGGCGATCTGCAAAAGGCACCCGACGGCAAAGCGCCCGGCTTTCTCGTCGCGGCGCTCAAGGACCCGATCGGCGGCAACCTCGACCGCATTCAGATCGTCAAGGGTTGGGTCGATGCCAAGGGTGAGCGGAGGGAGCGGGTGTTCGACGTCGTGTGGTCCGGAGACCGCAAACCCGACGCCAAGGGTAAACTGCCGCCCGTCGGCAGCACAGTGGATGTCGCCAATGCGACATGGACCAACACCATCGGCGCCCCCGAGCTCATCACGGTGTGGAAGGATCCCGAGTTCGATGCCAAGCTGCGCGCGGTGTACTACGCGCGGGTGATCGAGATCCCGACGCCGCGCTGGACGGCGTACGACGCCAAGCGCTTCCAGGTGAAGATGGATCCCAAGGTGCCGATGGTGACGCAGGAGCGCGCCTACACCTCGCCGATCTGGTACACGCCCGGCGGCTGAATTCGAACTCGACGAAATGGCTTGAAGGAAACTCAATATGGACAGCAAGCACCTGTTGGCCTTCGTGGCCGGCGCAACGCTACTCGCGGCCGCGTTCCCCTCTGCGGCGCAGATCACGCCGTCGAAGGAATCCCTCAGCAAGCTCTATCCGGGCACGGTGTACTCGCCCTACGCGCAGCGGCGCTTTCCGAGCCGGCCGCTGTGGGGCGACACACATCTGCACACCGGGCTGTCGGTGGACGCGGGGCTGTTCGGCGCACGCCTGGGGCTGGAGGAGGCCTATCGCTTCGCCCGCGGCGAGGAGGTGGTCGCCTCGAGCGGACAGCCGGTGAAGCTGGCGCGCCCGCTCGACTGGCTGGTGATCGCCGACCATTCGGATGCCATGGGGCTGGTCGGAGATCTGGCTGCTGCGTCGCCGGAAGTCACCAAGTACGAGCAAGGTGCGCGCTGGTCGAAAGGCTTGCGTGCCGGCGGGCAGACCGCGGTCGATACGGCGCTCGATCTGATCACGACGTTCTCGCAGGGTAAAGTCAACAAGGAGCTGCTTACCGCCTATTCCCCGGGTTCCAAGATTTACGCCTCGGTCTGGGAGAAAGTGGTCAAGGCCGCCGAGTCCTACAACGATCCGGGTACCTTCACCGCGCTGATCGGCTTCGAGTGGACCTCGCTCGTCAAGGGCAACAACCTGCACCGCAACGTGATCTTTCGCGATGGCGCGGAGAAGGCCGGGCAGGTCGTGCCGTACACGACCCAGGCGCCGATCGGCAGCACCGATCCGCTCGATCTCTACAAGTGGCTCGAGAACTACGAGAAGAAGACCGGCGGCACGGTGCTCGCGCTTGCGCACAACGGCAACCTGTCCAACGGCCTCATGTTCCCGGTGGACGCGCAGTACACCGGACGTAAGCTCGACAAGCGATACGTCCAGGAAAGGGCGAAGTGGGAACCGATGTACGAGGCGACGCAGATCAAGGGCGACGGCGAAGCGCATCCGCTGCTCTCGCCCGATGACGCATTCGCCGATTACGAGACCTGGGACGTCGGCAATCTTGATCTCTCCGAGGCGAAAACGCCCGAGATGCTGCAGTACGAGTACACGCGCGAGGCGCTGAAGAACGGCCTGCTGCTCGAGCAGCGGTTGGGAACCAATCCTTACAAGTTCGGGCTGGTGGGCTCGACCGACAGCCACACGGGGCTCTCGACGGCGGAGGAGGACAACTTTTTCGGCAAGCATTCCGGCACCGAACCGTCGGCCGAGCGCATGAAGCACCCCTTCACCAAAACCAAGCACGGGGAGTTCAAGGGCTGGCAGACCGTGGCCTCGGGCCTTGCCGCGGTGTGGGCGCACGAGAACACGCGCGAATCGGTCTTCGATGCGATGGCGCGCAAGGAGGTCTACGCCACCACCGGCACGCGCATGATGGTGCGCTTCTTCGGCGGCTGGAGCTACTCGAAGGACGACCTCAACAGCCGCCAGCCGGCGTTCCGCGGCTACGAGAAGGGGGTGCCGATGGGCGGTGACCTGCCGGGGCGCAAGAACGCCGCCGCGCCGACCTTCATGGTCTACGCGCTGCGCGACCCGATCGGCGCCAATCTCGATCGCATCCAGATCGTCAAGGGCTGGCTCGACGCGAGCGGCAAGACCCGCGAGAAGGTCTACGACGTCGCCTGGTCCGGCGATCGCAAGCCGGATGCAAAAGGCGCGCTGCCGCCGGTCGGCAACACGGTCGACGTCAAGAACGCCAACTGGACCAACACCATCGGTGCCTCCGAGCTCGGCACGGTGTGGACCGATCCGGACTTCAAGCCGAACGAGCGCGCGTTCTACTACGCACGGGTGCTCGAGATCCCGACGCCGCGCTGGATCGTCTATGACGCGTTCCGCTTCGGCGTCGAGATTCCGCAGGGCGCGAAGACGATCGGTCAGGAGCGCGCCTACACCTCACCGATCTGGTACACGCCGAGCTGAGATGCGAGCTCTGGCGTCGCTCTTCGGGCGCCTGCTGCGCGAGCCGCTGGTCCAGTTCCTGCTGCTCGGTGCGGCGCTGTTCGTCCTGTATCGCGCGGTGTCCCCCGCGCCCGAAGCGCCGCCGAATCGCATCGTGGTCGACGCGGGGCAGGTTGCGCGCCTTGCGCAGCAGTTCGAGCGCACCTGGCTGCGGCCGCCGACGCGCACCGAGCTCGGCGGGCTGATCGAAGACCACGTCACCGAGGAGATCCTCTATCGCGAGGCGCTCGCGCTCGGCCTAGAGAAGAACGACCTCGTCATCCGCCGGCGCCTGCGCCAGAAGATGGACTTCCTCAACGAGGACCTTGGCGCGCAGCGCGAACCGAGCGACGCCGAGCTGCAGGCGTACCTCGACGCGCACGCGGAAAAGTTCGCCGCGCCGGCGCGGATCAGCTTTCGGCAGGTATACCTCAAGCCCGACAAGGACTCCGCGATGGCGCATGCCCGGGCCGAAGCGCTGCGCGCGCAACTCGACGCGGGCTCGATCCTGGCGACGGAGGCGGGCGACGCGACCCTGTTGCCGCGGGCTCTGGAGAACGCGAGCGCCGTGGACATCGCACGCTCCTTCGGTGCGCCGTTCGCCGAGGCGATCGACAAGCTGCCGGCCGGATCCGGCTGGCGCGGTCCGATCGAGACCGAGTACGGCCTGCACCTGGTCAACGTCAGCGCGCGCGATCCGGGCGGGCCGCTGCCGCTGTCAGCGGTGCGTCCGGCCGTCGCGCGCGAATGGGGTGCGGCCCAGCGTGCGAACGCAAAGGCGAAGTTCTACGCCGCGCTGCGCGAGCGCTATACGCTGTCGATCGAGTTGCCCGCCGAGGCCAAGGCGGCTGCGCCGAAGCGATGAGGCGCTCGCTTCAAGCACTCCTGTGCGCCGTCGCGCTGCTCGGCGCGACGGCGCAGGCGCACGAGGTGCGGCCGGGCTTTCTGCAGCTGCGCCAGATCGACGGCCCGACCTACGACCTGCTGTGGAAGGTGCCGGCGCGCGGTGATCGGCGCCTCGGCCTCTACGTGCGCCTACCGCAGAACTGCAGGTCGACCGAGTCCGGCACGCGCTTCGTCGACAATGCCTTCATCGAACGGGCCCGGTTGCGCTGCGAGGGCGGCCTGACCGGTCAGCGTGTCGCGATCGACGGACTGGAGGGCACGCGTACCGACGTGCTGGTGCGCATCGAGCGCGCCGACGGCACCACGCAAACCGCCCGCCTCACGCCCGAGGAAACTGCGTTCACCGTGACCGCGGCGCAGGGCGCGCTCGCCGTGGCCGGGGCGTACTTCGGTCTCGGCGTCGAGCACATCCTGCTCGGCATCGACCACCTGCTGTTCGTGCTCGCGCTGCTGTTTCTGGTGCGCAGCTGGCCGCGCCTGATCGCGACGGTGACCGCATTCACCGTCGCGCACAGCCTGACCCTTGCCGCAGCGACACTGGGCTGGGTGCACGTGCCGCAGCCGCCGGTCGAGGCGGCGATCGCGCTCAGCATTGCCTTTGTCGCGGCCGACATTCTGCGCGCGCGCCAGGACAGTCTCACCCGGCGTGCGCCCTGGATCGTCGCCTTTGCCTTCGGCCTGCTGCACGGGCTCGGCTTTGCCAGTGCGCTGCGCGCGGTGGGCGTGCCCGAGCACGCGGTGCCGCTGGCGCTGCTGTTTTTCAACGTCGGGGTGGAAGCGGGACAGCTGGTCTTCGTTGCGGCGGTGTTCGGGCTGTTCTGGCTGCTGAAGACTTTGCGGCTGCGCTGGTCGATGAGCACGGACCCGCACAGCTGGCATGTCGCGGCGGTGGTGTCGACGCCGGTGGCCTACCTGATCGGCGCGCTCGCCGTGTTCTGGGTCTTCCAGCGCACCGCCGGCTTCTGAGGCTGAAAGGGCCCAGGCCCCTCAAACCGAAGCCGTGAAACTGCTCATCGCGCGCCCCAGTCCGTTTGCCCGCAAGGTCCGCGTCGCCCTGCTCGAGAAGGGGCTGCCCTTCGAGACCCGGGTCGACCTGCCGTGGAACCCTGGCGCTCAGGCGCCTTCGCTGAATCCGCTGGGCAAGGTGCCGGCGCTGCAGCTCGACGATGGGCGCACGCTGTACGACTCGAAGGTGATCATCGAGTACCTGGAAACGCTCGGCCTCGAACCGGTGCTGTTGCCGGCGGAGCCGACTGCGCGCGTCGCGCACCGCCAGATCGAGGCGCTTGCCGACGGAGTGTGCGATGCGGTGGTGCTGATCGTGCTCGAGCGCGCGCGCCGGCCAGAGTTGCAGAGCGCGGACTGGATCAGTCGTCAGCGGGCCAAGGTCGAGGCGGGTTTCGCCGCGGCGGACCGCCTGTTGGGCGCAAAGACCTGGTTCGTCGACGACGCCTTCGGCCTGGCTGACGTCGCGGTCGGCTGCATGCTTGCGTACACTGCGCTGCGCCTCCCGGTGTTCGACTGGCGCGGGCGGCATCCCGCACTCGCGGCTTTCGGTGTGCGCATCGAGTCGCGGCCCTCGTTCGCCGCGACGCGCCCCGAGCCGCAGCCGATTCAGACGGTCGGCTGAGCGAGCCGCGAACGCGGTCGCTGCGGATTTCCGCGTGCGCGAGGGTGCCGGCGCTCGCGCGCGTGCAAGACTCAGCCGCGCAGGCGCTCGACCAGCTGCCCGATGGCCGGCTGCAGCGAGTTCTTCAGGGAACGCAGCTTCGCGCGCCAGCTGTTGGAATTCGCGCGCCTGCGCATCTCATTGTAATTTGCGCGCACGCGTGCCGAGCCGCGCCGGTCAATGGCATTCGCGACTCGGCCAAGCAGGCCCTGGCCGCCCTCTGCCGGGCGGTCCGGCTCCGCCTCGTCGTCGTCCGCGACGGCACTCAAGGCGTTTGGCCTCCCGACGGCGGCGAGATCGGGCACCAGGATGACATTGCAGCCTGCGCGTTCTAGGACGGCCTCGTACTTGGCCGCTTTTTGCGCATCGAGGCCGCGTTTGACGGCAACGCCGGGGTTCGTGAGCATGCGCAGCACGCGCTCGCGCGGGAGCTTGACCAGGGCCATGACGCGCTCGACCACGCCCGAAAGGTCCTCGCTGTCCTTGACGCCGTGCAAGACGATCTTGTAGGTCGTTGCCATCGCCGGTGCTCGATTCCGTGTTTCCGTCGGTCGTCGGCGCATCGCATCGGGATCGCGCCCGTGCGCGCTAACCGGTTGAAGCCTTTCCCTCTTTCGTGCGGGGGTCCCGCGCTCTATGGTGAGCGAAGGGGCACGGCAATGCCTGTCAAATAGTTCCGTTCGGCCGCCAAAAAGGCGTCAAACGACGTCAGGGTCGAGGCGGGCCATGGTCGCAGGACGCACAGGGCTGCGGTTCAAGGCGGCTCGGCCCTTGTATTGGCAGGGCCTGTCGGGGCATGCTGACAGCATCCCGCCGCGCTGGCCGCGGCAGACCGAAGAACGACGAACCGACGGGGAAGGGCGACCGTGGCAAGCAATTACGGCCGAAGAATCGTTCGCGCCCAGGACGAGATCTCGCGCCTATTGGATCGGGCCGGCATTCGCGACCAGTACGAGGACGTGCGGCACGCCGAATACGGCTACCGGCGCATGAGCATGCGAAGGCTCTTCTTCGGCGTCGCCGATGTGGCCGTGCGCAAGCGCCTCATTGGCCTGACGCGGGAGATCGAGGCGCTCATGCTGCGGCTGATCGAAGACGAGCGCGCGAACGCGACGCGAATGCTGCAGGCCGCCGAGCGCACGGCGGTGATGGGATCGTGGGGGCTTGCCGCGGCGATTGCCGGCGTGAGCGTGGCGATCGGGCACCTGATCTTCGCGCTACCGGGAGCGATCGGTGGCGCGCTCGTCGGCTACTTCCTTGGGCGCGGCTATATCGAGGCCTCGAAGCTGAAGGCGGCGTCCGACGTACAGCGGGCGAAGGCGCGGCTCGATGAAATCGGGCGTCACAGCGAAGGTCTGCCGCACAAGCCGGAGCTGTTCTCCGAATCGGAGGCGGAAACCGGCGAGGAGGAGCAGGGCCTCTTTTCGGAAATCCTCACGCAGAAGCAGCGCGCGTCCGCGGGTTGAGGACGTGGCGCGCCGCGACGGCCGCGGCTCAGGAATGCACGCCCCCTGTCGGGGCGCGGTGACGCGCGGCGCCCGTGCCGTATCGTCGCGAGTGTGAATTAGTTCTGCTTGTGCCTGAAAAACCCCTCGCCAAGACTTGTGCGCACGTCCTGCGCCGTTAACATAAATTTGCTGTGTCATGACAGAAGCGGAGAGGGGTCGTCATGTTCTTTGTGACCACGGTGCTGTTGGTCGTCGGTGTGACGGTGGCGGTCGGTGTGGGAGCGATCGGTTTTTCGTACGCGCTCGGTGAGTTGCTCTACGCCCAGGAAGCCGGCGGACCGGCCTTTCGGAGTTCGGTCGATTGTGCGCGCTTCACCGAGGACGCCGAGTGGTACGCGGGCCTGCCCGCCTGGAAGCAGGCTCTTGCGTCGGGCTGGTGGCTGACGAACCGCGTCCTCTACGCCGCAAAAGGCTGCCGCTAGGCGGCACGCCGGTCGTCGCGCCGCGGCGTTTCGGTTACGCCCGGCTCCGCTCGGCTCCGCCGGCCCGCCGCCACGCCGCCGGGGTTTCTCCCAGCTCGCGCTTGAAGGCGCGATTAAAGGCCGCCTCCGAGTCGTAGCCCGTGTCGGCGGCGAGCCGCGCGATGCTCACCGGCTCGCCGCGCAGCCGTTGCGCGGCGATGGTCATGCGCCAGCGCGTGAGGTACTGCATCGGCGGCTGTCCGATGAGATCGGTGAAGCGCTGCGCCAGCGCCGAGCGTGAAATGCCGACCCGCTCGGCGAGCTCGTCGACCGTCCAGGCATGCCCGGGGCGCTCATGCATCAGCGCGAGCGCCCGGCCGACGAAGCGGTCGCGCAGACCGGCAAGCCATCCGACCGTGCCGTCGGGCAGCGACATGATGTAGCGCCGCAAGCCCTCCGCAAACAGAAGCTCGGCGAGCTTGGCCGCCACGGTCGCGCCGCCCGGCCGCGCCGCCGCGGTCTCCTCGTTTCCCGCCTGCATCAGGTTGCGCATCCATGCCACCCCGGGCCCCTCGCCCAGCGGGATGCGCAGGATGCGCGGCAGCGCGTCGAGCAGCGGGCGGCATAGCCGCTCGTCGCAGATCAGGAAGCTGCAGCCGAAACGGGTCTTCTCGCCGCCGCCGCCATGTTCCACGCGCATCAGTCCGCTGGCGGTCACCTGCTGCACCAGCGTGGCGGCGCGCTCCGGCTTCAGCCCCAGTTCGCTGCCCATCAGGTGGTTGTCGTCGCGCGACATCAGCACGATGTCGCCCGGCCCGAGCTCCACGGTCTCGCCGCCGCCCGCGAGCCGCGCCCTGCAGCGCCCCTCGGTGAGCAGGTGGAAGAAGATGACGTTGCCCCCGGACGGGAGCGGCTCGGTGACTGGGCGCCGGCCCTCCGACAGCACGCACCAGGGCGCCGTGAACTCGGCGTCGAGGAACACGGCGCCGGAAAGACGCAGAACGCGCAGCGCATCCGAGAGGGCGTCCATGCGGAGGATGGTAGGGCAAATCCGGAGGATCGCGCATAACTCCTGGAGGATCGGCAGGGACCGGGGCGGCTGCGGTCAGGAGAATCGGTTACGCATGCCGGCCGCATGGGCGGATCACCCGCTCAAGAGTCAGGAGGCAGATCATGAGCGTCGTTGCAATGAAGACCGAGGCCCCGCTCGAGAGCGGGAAGGACTGGGTGGGCGTGGCGCGCGAGCTCGGTACCGGGTTCGCAAAGCGCGCCGCCACGGTGGACGAGGAAGACCGGTTCGTCGGGGAGAACTACGCCGATCTGAAGACGAGCGGCCTGTTCGCGGCCGCGGTTCCGGGGGAGCTGGGCGGCGCGGGCGCCAGCCACGCCGAGATGTGCAGTGTGGTGCGCGAGCTCGCACGCCATTGCGGCTCGACCGCGCTCGCCTTCTCGATGCACACGCACCAGGTCATGACCAACGCCTGGCGCTGGCGCCACGCCAAGGCGCCGGTCGAGGCGCTGTTGAAGCGCATCGCCGCCGAGAACATCGTCCTGCTCTCAAGCGGCGGGTCGGACTGGCTGCAGGGCTCGGGCAGCGCGACGCGCGTCGACGGCGGCTTCCGCATCGATGCGCGCAAGATCTTCACCAGCGGGGCGCCGGCGGGCGACCTGCTCCTCACCAGCGCGGTCTACGAGGATCCCGAGGCCGGACCGACGGTGCTGCACTTCGGCGTGCCGATGACCTCTGACGCCGTACGGATCGAATCGACCTGGCGCGTCATGGGCATGCGCGGCACCGGGTCGCACGACGTCACGATCGACGGCTTTTTCCTGCCCGACGCTGCGGTGGGCGGAACGCGACCCCAGGGCAAGTGGCACCCGCTGTTCCACGTCATCTCCATGATCGCGATCCCGCTGATCTACAGCGTGTACGTCGGCATCGCAGAGGCCGCGCGTGACCGGGCGCTCGCCTTTGCGGCAAAGCGCCGCACCGATCACCATCTTCTAGACCTCATCGGCGGGATGGAAAACGCGCTCGCCGCCGCCCGGCTTGCCCTGGGCGAGATGATCGCCGCCGCGCAAACCAACCAACCGGGTGCCGCGGTGACGAGCCGCGTTTTCATTGCGCGCACGCTCGCCGCGCGCGCCGCGATCGAGGCGGTGGAGCAGGCCATGCTCGTCGCCGGCGGATCGGCGTTCTACCGCGGCAACGGCCTGGAGCGTCTGTTCCGCGATGTGCAGGCCGCGCGCTACCACCCGTTGCAGGAAGGCCTGCAGCGCGAACTGGCCGCGCGCATCGCGCTGGGCCGCAACATCGACGGTGGCCAATGAGCGCCGCCGCCAATCCGGCGCTCGAGCGGCCGCGCAGCGAGATCGAGGACCTGCGCGCGGCTCTGGGGCAATTCGCCACCGGCGTCGCCATTGTGACGACTCGAGCACCTGACGGCCGCAGCGTCGGGCTCACCGTCAATTCGTTCGCATCGGTGTCCCTCGAGCCGCCGCTCGTGCTGTGGTCGCTGTCGAAGCGCTCGTCGAGCTTGGAGGCGTTCCGCGTGGCGCCCAGCGTCGCGATTCACGTGCTCTCCGCCGAGCAAGAAGCACTTGCCCGGCGCTTCGCCTCGCCCAGCGCCGACCGCTTTGCCGGCCTTCACCGGGGCATCGGCCCTGCGGGCGTGCCGCTGCTCGAGGGCTGCGTCGCGCGCTTCATCTGCACGCCCTACGCCCGAACCGAAGCCGGGGATCACCTCGTCTTCATTCTGCGCGTGGAGCGCTGGGCGCGCGCCGCAGGCCCGGCGCTCGTCTTTCACGCGGGAAGGTTCTGCGGTATGGGCCAGGACGCCGCGCCCCCGGCGGCGCCGGAGCGGGGAGTGGATTTCACGCGCGCACCTCGCCCGGGCATCGTCCCTCATTGACTCCACCCTCAAACCAGACGAGGAGATCAGACATGTTGCCGCCAAGCATCCGATACTGGTTGTTCGACAGCCTTTCGGTCCAGACCATGCGCTACGTATCTGCCGTCCCGACGCGCGAAGCAGAAGGGCTGACAAAGACCGTTTACGACATGATCCGGGAAGACTTCTTCAAGAACGGATCCCTGACGAGCCGCTCAAAGGTTCCGGAGCTCATGGCAGCCATCTGGACGGGCGGACGCGAAGCCATGCTGGTTGCCGACAAGGTGGACCGCACGACGAAGGATGCGATCTCCGCCGTTCTGTCACAGATCAACGACTGCCCCTACTGCGAGGACATGCTCGTCAGCCTCGTGCACGCCGGTGGCGATCATGAAGCCGCGAAGGACATCTTCGGGCAAACCGATTTCGACACCTCGGACGACACGTTGCGACGGCGCCTGGCATGGGTCAGGGCGATCGCGACACCCGGACAGCGACGCATCCCCGATACGCCATTTACCGATGGGCAGCTGCCCGAGGTCATCGGTACCCTCATGGGCATGAGTGATATCAATCGCTTCAGCCACGTGGTGATGGAAGATTCCCCGGTGGAGGCGCCTTTCGGATTGCGCTTGGTAAAGGCATGGGCGCTACGGATGTTCGGCGCCGAGCTCAAAGCGACCCGCAGGCTGTCGCTCGTGCCGGGACGCGCTTTGGGACTTCTGCCCAAGGCCGAGCTGCCCACCGACATGCAATGGGCGAGGCCAAACCCCAGGGTGGCGGATGCCGTCTCGCGCTATGCGGCCGCCGTAGAGCGCGAAGGCGCGAACGTTGTGTCACTCAGGGCCAGAAAAGCAATCGTCGATTCGCTCAACAAATGGAATGGCGAACAGATGCCGATCGACCGGCGCTGGATCGACCGCGACGTCGAAACGCTGGACGGGGAAGACGAAGTCATCGCCCGTCTCGCCGTCGTCCTTGCGAAGGCCCCATACCGCGTGACGGAAAAGATGGTCGTTGACGTTCTGGGCGAAGGCCGTGACGAGGAACGATTCGTTCGCGTCCTGGCCTGGGCGTCGTTCACTGCCGCAAGGCGCTTCGCCCGGATCGTCGCCGACAAGGCCGCGGTGACGGCCGCGACGAGCGATCGACGCATGGCCGCCTGACAACGGCTGCCAGGTGGGCCTCCGCGGGCATAGCGGATGGATCTTGGTGGGTGGTACTGGGATCGAACCAGTGGCCCCTGCCGTGTGAAGGCAGTGCTCTACCGCTGAGCTAACCACCCGGAAGAGGGGCGGATTTTACGCGCCCCGCCGGGCGTCGGGCAAATGGGCCTCAACCGAACTTGGCGAGAAGGGCGGCTGCCTGCTTGACGCGGTCGTTGACTGCGGCCTTGCCCGCCGGGCCGGCGGCGACCTCGGACTGCAACGCGCAGGCCAGCACGTTGTAAAACGCCTTGTCGAGCGCCCGGCGCGCGGCGGAGAGCTGCTGGGTGACGCGCTCGCACTCGGCGTCGGATTCAATCATCGACTGAATGCCGCGCAGCTGCCCCTCGATGCGCTTCAGGCGCATCACCAGGTCCTGCTTGTGTTTCGCGTCGCGGATCACGGACATCGCTTGGCCTCCGGTTGATCTGAGTCAAGAGCCGCACCTTTATACCCTACAGAGTATGGGATAACAAGCGGCCGTTGGGGTTGACATACAATACCCCCTAGGGTATTGTAGGGCGGCTTCTACGATTCCACCCCCATCAAGGAGACTCGCATGACCATCGAACGTACCCTCCGCATCATCGCCGGCGCCTTCGTCCTGCTTTCGCTCGCCCTGGGCGTCGAGGGCAGCCCGATCTTCCTCAGCCCGCACGCGCTGTGGTTCACCGCCTTCGTCGGCCTGAACCTGTTCCAGAGCGGCTTCACCAACTGGTGCCCGATGATCACCTTCCTGCGCAAGCTCGGCCTGAAGAGCGGCGACGTCGCGCACGCCTGAGGCCATGCCCGCTGCGACCCTCGACACGGTCCAGCTCGCCTGCCCGGACTGCCTCACGCCGAACCGCGTGCCGGCAGACCGGCTGGGCGACGCGCCGAAGTGCGGCAACTGCGGCACGCCGCTCACCGCCGGCGCGCCGGTGGCGCTCGACGCGCAGAGCTTCGATGCCTACGTCGGGCGCACGCAGCTGCCGGTACTGGTCGATTTCTGGGCGCCGTGGTGCGGCCCCTGCCGTGCCATGGCACCGGCGTTCGAGCGCGTGGCCGCCGAGCTCGCGACCGACGTGCGTCTGGCCAAGCTGAACACGGACAGCGCGCAGGAGATCGCTGCACGCATGGGCATCCGCAGCATTCCGACGCTGATTCTGTTCAAGAACGGCCGCGAGACGGACCGCGTGTCCGGCGCGATGGATGCGGCCGGACTGCGGCGCTGGATCGCGCAGCATCGCTAAGGAGACGCCGCATGAGAATCGCCGCCACAATTGCATTCCTGGCCTCGCTGCAGCTCGCGACGAGCGTCGCCGCGGCGGAGCTGCAGAGCGCGCCGGTTGAGCTGCGCGAGGTCGAGCTGACCTACTCGGCCGAGGCGGTGATCGAGGCGGTGCGCCAGTCCACGGTGTCGGCGCAGATCCAGGGACGCATCGTCGATATCCGCTTCGACGTCGGCGACACGGTCAAGCAGGGCGACGTGATCGTACGCATCGACGAGCGTCAGGTCGGCCAG
>LJTQ01000216.1 GCA_001303445.1 Betaproteobacteria bacterium SG8_39
TACGGCGGCAACCTGGCGCGCTTCTGTGCGGTGGTCGTGCTGGTGGTGGCTTCGTTCACCTATGTGACGGCGCAGATCAACGCGACCGGAACGATCGCTTCACGTGCGCTCGGAATACCGTTCGGCGTGGGCGTATGGTTCGGCCTAGCGGGGATCCTGATCTGCTCGATGCTCGGTGGCATGCGCGCGGTGACCTGGACGCAGGTGGCGCAGTACATCGTGCTCATCATCGCCTACCTGGTGCCGGTGATCTGGATGTCGAACAAGCAGGGCTTCGGCGTGATCCCGCAGTTGGTCTACGGCGATGCCGTGGCGAAAATCGGTCAGTTGGAGATCATGCACCAGGTCGGCGTGTTGAAGCCGCTCGCCGCGACGCTTGCGGAGGTGCCGAAGGGCGCCGGCGCGGCGCTGGTGAACAAGCACGCAGTGGCAGCCGAGGGGCCGATTGCGGCGTGGCGGTTCATCACACTGACCGCCTGCATGATGCTCGGTACGGCTTCGCTGCCGCACATCCTGATGCGCTACTTCACCACGCCTTCGGTGCGCGCGGCGCGTATGTCGGTGGCCTGGTCGCTGATGTTCATCTTCCTGCTCTACTTCACGGCCCCGGCGCTGGCGACCTTCACCAAGCTGCAGGTGCTCGACCCGAGCCTGGCGACGAGCATCATTGGCAAACCGATCGCCGAGGTCATGCAGCTGCCCTGGATCCAGAAGTGGAGCGCGGTGAACTTCCTTGCGATTGTCGACGGCAACAAGGACGGCATCCTGCAGATCAACGAGTTCTTCATGCGCGGCGACATCGTCGTGCTGGCGACCCCTGAGATCGCAGGCCTGCCGTACGTGGTCTCGGGCCTGGTCGCCGCGGGTGGCATGGCGGCGGCGATGTCGACGGCCGACGGTCTGCTGCTGGCGATCGCCAACGCGCTGTCGCACGATCTGTACTACAAGATGATCGACCCGAAGGCGGACGTGCGGCATCGCCTGATCGTCGCACGCGTGCTGCTGGTCGCGATCGGTGCGGCTGGGGCGTTCGTGGCGAGCCTGCGGCTGACCGGCATTCTTGGCGCGGTGGCCTGGGCGTTCTGCTTCGCCATGTCGGGGCTGTTCTTCCCGCTGGTGCTCGGCGTGTGGTGGAAACGCGCCAACCGTGCGGGGGCCATCGCGGGCATGATCGTCGGCTTCGTGGCAGGGTCCTGGTACCTCTACATGGTGTACGCGGGTGGCATGAAGCCCTGGTGGGGCATGGACCACCTGCGCTTCGGCATGGTCGGTGCGACGGCAAGTCTGGTGGCGATGGTGGTGGTGTCGCTGCTCACGCCGGCGCCGGACAAGGAGACCCAGGACATGGTCGACGAGATCCGCATACCGAAGGGCGAGACGTACCTCAGCGCGACACACTAGCCGCGTCGAGGCAATAAGGGACCGGGGCGCGCTGCGCCCCGGTTTTTTTTTGCCTCCGCGCCTCGCCTACAATTAGCGATGATGGAGTTCGCGCCGCATGGTTGAGGGCTTTCCGCTCTGGGTCATCGTCATCGACTATGCCCTGGGCATGGTCATGTGGACGCTGATCGGCCGCTTCGGCATGGGGATTTTCCTGCCGGAGAACAGCAGCTTCTTTTTCATGCGCTTCTTCGTGCGCGCGACCAACCCGCTGATCAAGCTGTTCGCGCCGATCACGCCGGAATTCCTCATTCCACCGCTGATCCCGCTGTATGTCGCCTGGTTCTTCTTCATCTTTCGCTTCTATGTCATGCCCTGGCTGCTCGGCTATACGGTGATGGGCATGCTTTCGTTCCCGCTCGAGAGCGAGATTGCCCAAGGAGTGGCCCATCTCGTCGGCCTGCTGCTGAAGTAGGCGGATCAAGCGCATGCCAAACGGGCTGCCACCGCCGAGTCACACCGCCCTCGCGGCGCTGCCGGTGGTGGTGCTCGACCTGGAAACCACCGGGCTCGACGTGCGCCGCGACCGCGTGGTGCAGATCGGTGCCATCGCGATGCTCGGCCAGCGCATCCTGGAAGAGCCGCGCATCGAGCAGCTGGTGAATCCCGGCATCCCGATGCCGGCGGTGGCGGAGCGCATCCATGGCATCGGCGATGCGGCGCTCGCCGGCGTACCGGACTTCGCGGTGGTGTACCCGACCCTGCATGCCATGTTGGCGGGGCGCGTGGTGGTCGGCCATAACGTCGCCTTCGACCTCGCCGTCCTGCGGCACGAAGCGGCACGCGCGGGACTCGCCTGGCACGACCCGCCGGCGCTCGATGTCGCGATGCTGGTCGGCGCGCTGCAACCCGCGCTGCCGGACCTCGGGCTGGAGACGATTGCCTCGGACTTCGAAGTGCAGATCGGGCGCCGGCACAGCGCGCTGGCCGACAGCCTGGCGGCGGCGGAGGTCTTTGCACGCCTGATCCCGCAGCTTCGCGAGGCGGACGTGCGCACGCTCGGCGAAGCGCAGCTGCTGGCGGGGCAGGCCGAGGCCGGCTGGTACGCGGTACCCGGCGAAGCGCCGTCCGCGCGCCCGACGCTGCCGGTGGCGCGTATCGACAGTTATCTGTACGAACGGCGACTGCAGGACTTGATCGGCAGGCCGCCGCTGTTCATTTCCGGCGACGCGACGCTGCGCGATGCGATCCGGGAAATGCATGCGCAGCGTGTCGGCGCGATCCTGGTGGGTCGCAGCGAAGCGCAGCCGGAAGGCATCCTCACGGAACGCGACGTGCTGCGCGAGACCGCGCAGGCTCGGCTGGATTTCGACCGCACGCCGGTGCATGAGGTGATGACCACGCCGGTCGAGACCATGGCCGTCGACGAGCTGGTGTATCGCGCGCTCGGGCGCATGGACCGACTCGGCTTTCGTCACCTGTGCGTGGTCGACGCGCGGGGCATCGCCCAGGGCGTCCTGTCGCAACGCGACGTGCTGCATCACCGGGTGAGCGCCGCCATGGTGCTCGGCGACGCGCTGCAGGCCGCGGACGACGTGGCTTCAATGGCGGCCAGCCACAGCCAGGTGCCGGAGGTGGCGCGACGTCTGGTCGCCGAGGGAATGGGCGGCATCGAGGTCGCGGGGGTCGTTTCGCACGAGGTGCGGGCGTTGACCGCGCGCGCCGCCGATCTGACGCTCGCCCGCATGGCGGCTGAAGGGCGCGGGGCCGCGCCGGCCGACTGGTGCGTGCTGGTGCTGGGCTCAGGGGGGCGCGGCGAAAGCCTGCTGGTCGCCGACCAGGACAACGCCATCGTGCACGACGGCCGACCGGAAGACGATGCCTGGTTTGCCGAACTGGGCGCGGGCATCGCCACGCTGCTCGACGAGGCGGGCATCCCACGCTGCAAGGGCGGCGTCATGGGTGCGAACGCGGAATGGCGCGGCACACGCGATCAGTGGCGGCAGCGTGTCGATGGCTGGCTGCAGCGCGCCACGCCGGACGATCTGATGAACATCGACATCTTCTTCGACCTCATGCCCGTGGCAGGCGACGCGCAGCTCGGACACCAGCTGCACGCCGAGGTCGTCGCCGCGGCGTCGCGCACGCCGCCGTTTCTCGCCTTGCTCGCCGAATGGGTCGGCGGACTGCGGCCGCCGCTCGGCATGTTCGGCGTACTGCGCACCAAGGAGGGCCGCGTCGATCTGAAGCGCGGCGGGCTGATGCCGATCGTCAGCATCGGGCGCACGCTCGCGCTGCGCGTCGGGTCGACGGCCCGGGCGACGCCCGACCGCCTGCGCGACGCGGCTGCGGCCGGACGGCTGGCCGAGTCCGATGCGACGACACTGGCCAGCATTCACGCCGACCTGATGACCCGCGTGCTGCGCCAGCAGCTGATCGACCTGGAAGAGGGCGTGCGGCCGTCGAGCCGGGTTGCCGTGAACGGGCAGCCGCGCAATGCGGTCCGCAGCCTGGCGCGGCAACTGCGTACGCTCGACGAGATCATGAACGGACTGCGTAGCTCGGTCGCCGGATAGCGCAGGGGTCCGCGGTCCCGAGACGGCGCGGCGCGCTACAATACCCGCGCTCCGGAGAGATGGCCGAGCGGCTTAAGGCGCACGCTTGGAAAGCGTGTATACGTTAATAGCGTATCGAGGGTTCGAATCCCTCTCTCTCCGCCAACGCGGTGTTTTGCGATTTTTTGAACGACGGCGGGCCTCCCCGCACTGCAGCCTGGTGAACCTGGTCAGATCCGGAAGGAAGCAGCCACAGCCGGTCACTGCAGGTGCCGGGGGTTAGGCTCGCCACCCATGCGGTCGAGGGAGATGCCGGCAGCGGCCTCCCTCGACCGCGCTGATAAAATCGGCCGCATGTCTTATCAGGTGCTCGCCCGCAAATGGAGGCCGCGCGACTTCGCCAGCCTCGTCGGGCAGGAGCACGTGGTGCGTGCGCTGCGCCACGCGCTCGAAGAGCAGCGGCTGCATCACGCCTATCTGTTCACCGGTACGCGAGGCGTCGGCAAGACGACGCTGGCCCGGATCCTCGCCAAGTGTCTGAACTGCGAGCAGGGCGTGACCGCGCAGCCTTGCGGCCAGTGCAGCGCCTGCACCGAGATCGATGCGGGCCGCTTCGTCGATCTGCTGGAGGTGGATGCCGCCACCAACACGCGGGTCGACGAGATGCGCCAGCTGCTCGATACCGCGCAGTACGCGCCGACCCGGGCGCGCTACAAGGTGTACGTGATCGACGAGGTGCACATGCTGTCCACCTCGGCGTTCAACGCGATGCTGAAAACGCTCGAGGAGCCGCCCGCGCACCTGAAGTTCATTCTCGCAACGACCGACCCGCAGAAGATCCCCGTTACCGTGCTGAGCCGCTGTTTGCAATTCAATCTGAAACAGATGCCGCCGGCGGCGATCACGGCCCACCTCGCCAAGTTGCTGCAGGCCGAGGGCATCGAGTTCGAAACGGAGGCGCTGGCGCCGATCGGGCGCGCGGCGGCCGGCAGCATGCGCGATGCGCTCTCGCTGCTCGACCAGGCGATTGCGCATGGCGCAGGCCGTGTGTCGGCGGAGAGCGTGCAGGACATGCTGGGCGCGATCGATCGGGGCGTGCTGCTCGCCTTGCTTGAGGCGGTTGCCGAGGAGAACGGCGCGGAGGTGATGCGCATCGCCGACGAGATGCAGCTGCGCAGCCTGTCGTTCGACACTGCGCTCGCCGACCTCGCGGGCCTGTTGCTGCAGGTCACGCTGGCACAGACCGTGCCGGCCGCGCTCGAGGACGATTTGCCCGAGCGGGCGCGCATCGAAACGCTGGCCGGGCAAGTCGATCCGGAGATCGTTCAGCTCGACTATCAGATCCTGCTGCAGGGCCGCGCCGACCTGCCGCTGGCGCCCGACGAGTACGCAGGCTTCGTCATGACGCTGCTGCGCATGATCGCGTTTCGGATGGAAGGCGCGGGTGCGACGGGCGGCTCGGGCGCGGCGCCGGCGGGCGGTGCCTCGCGCGCGCGCAAGCCGGCAAAGACCGAGGCCGCAGCCCAACGCAGAGCCACCCCCGCCGCGGCGCCTGCCGCCGCGCCGTCGGGAGACGACTGGGCGGCGCTCGTCGGCCAGCTCGCGGTGACTGGCGCGGCGCGCGAGCTCGCACGGCACGCCGCTCTCAAACGGAGCGACGGGCGGACCTACGAGCTCACGGTGCCGAAGTCGAAGGCATCGCTCGCTGAGCGCAGCTATCAGGACAAGCTCAAGGCGGCGCTCGAAGCCCATCTTGGGCGCGACGTGGTGCTGAAAGTCAACGTCGGCGAAGCCAACAGCACCTCGCTCGCGGCGCGCGAGAGCCAGGCGCGCGACGCGCGGCAGGCGGACGCGACGCGTTCCGTCGAGCAGGACCGGTTCGTGCAGTCGCTGGTCGAGCTGTTCGACGGCAAAGTGGTGGAATCGACGATTCGGTCGGCATCGGACAACGGCAAGTAAACAGGTAAGCAGGTCACGATCCCGGGCGACGGGTCGCGGAATGAGGAGCACAAGGCATGAAAGGCAATATCGGACAGTTGATGAAGCAGGCGCAGGCCATGCAGGACGGCATGCGCCGCGTGCAGGAGGAACTCGCGACAATCGAGGTCGAAGGGCAGGCCGGCGCCGGACTGGTGAAAGTGACCCTGACCTGCAAGTACGACGTGAAGCGCGTGTCGATCGATCCATCGCTGGTGGGCGACGACCGGGAGATGCTCGAGGACCTGGTGGCTGCCGCCTTCAACGATGCCACACGGCGGGTCGAGTCGACGGTCGCAGAGCGCATGGGCGGCCTGACCGCCGGGCTCGGACTGCCGCCCGGCCTCAAGCTGTTTTGAGGCCGCTTGCGGCCGCCTGGCTCGGGTGCGGTGGCAGCGCCTCGGGACGGATGCGACCACGCCATGGCGGACGATAGCGTCCAGACTGCGAAGGGCCTGGAACGCCTGATCGAGGCCCTGCGGGTGCTGCCGGGCGTCGGTCCGCGCTCGGCCCAGCGCATGGCCTACCACCTGCTGCAGCACGGGCGCGACGGGGCAGGGCAGCTCGCCCAGGCCCTGCAGGGCGCGCTCGAGCGCGTGCGGCACTGTGCGCGCTGCAACAACTTCACCGAAGACGAGGTGTGCGCGCTGTGCCGCTCGCCGCGCAGGGACGCCTCGCTGCTGTGCGTGATCGAGACACCCTCCGATCTGGCGATGGTCGAGCAGACGCTCAGCTACTCGGGTCTGTACTTCGTTCTCATGGGGCGGCTGTCGCCCCTCGACGGCATCGGTCCGCGCGATATCGGGCTCGACCGGCTGATCGCGCGGGCCACCGACGGCGTGGTGCAGGAGGTGATCCTGGCGACCAATTTCACCAACGAGGGGGAAGCCACCGCGCACTACATCGCCGAGATGCTGCGCGCCCGGGGAATCCGGGCAAGCCGCATCGCGCGTGGCGTGCCGCTTGGCGGCGAGCTGGAGTACGTCGACGTGGGGACGATTTCCCAGGCCTTGCTCGACCGGCGCGGGCTCTGAGACCGGGCCGGTCGCCGGGGCGGCGCGCGCGGCCAATAATTTTCTCTCTAAATCGTTGACACTCGATTCCGCACCAGATTACAATTTCGTTCTTCGGACGCGGGGTGGAGCAGTCTGGCAGCTCGTCGGGCTCATAACCCGAAGGTCAGAGGTTCAAATCCTCTCCCCGCAACCAGCTCTTTAAAAATTCGCAGCCGATAAGTGTGGGCGCTTGATTGGACGGTGCGCATCGATCGATTCGTCGCTCGATGTGAACTCCAGAAGTTAAAAGTGCTTGCACTTAAGTAAACTCCGTTTACTTTTGAGCGAGAAGTAGGTGCGTCTGCGGTTTCGCAGATGCGCTTGCGGCTGACAGTCAACTGTCAGGACTAGGATTTGAACTGAAGAGTTTGATCCTGGCTCAGATTGAACGCTGGCGGCATGCCTTACACATGCAAGTCGAACGGCAGCACGGGGAGGGGCAACCCTCCCTGGTGGCGAGTGGCGAACGGGTGAGTAATGCATCGGAACGTGTCCTCTTGTGGGGGATAACCAGTCGAAAGGCTGGCTAATACCGCATGAGCCTGAGAGGGGAAAGCGGGGGATTCGAAAGAACCTCGCGCGAGTGGAGCGGCCGATGGCCGATTAGCTAGTTGGTGGGGTAAAGGCCCACCAAGGCGACGATCGGTAGCTGGTCTGAGAGGATGATCAGCCACACTGGGACTGAGACACGGCCCAGACTCCTACGGGAGGCAGCAGTGGGGA
>LJTQ01000217.1 GCA_001303445.1 Betaproteobacteria bacterium SG8_39
GCGTGCCGCCTGCGTCGCGCCCCAGCTTGAGGCCGACCGGCCAGCCCCATTCGAAGACGCCGGCAACCAGCAGTGCCATCCAGTCCACGCCCATGGCGGTCACTTCGAGGCGAACTTGAGGCCGACGATGCCGGCGACAATCAGGCCGACGAAGAGAAAGCGCGCCGTCGTCGCCGCTTCGCCGAACACCGCGATGCCGATGAGGAAGGTGCCGACCGCGCCGATCCCCGTCCATACCGCGTAGGCCGTCCCCATCGCGATGCGACGCTGTGCCATGAGCAGCAGCAGGCCGCTTGCCGCCATGCACAGCACGGCGAAGGCGATCCACGGGGCGCTCGCGCCGGCGTCGCTCCAGCCGAGCTTGAGGCCGACCGGCCAGCCCCATTCGAAGATGCCCGCGACGATGAGCTGTATCCACGCCATGCAGCGACGAGCGTAGCAGATCACGATCGCGGTCCGTCGCTTCCGCAGGCCGCCTGCGCCAAGTACAGTTGCGGCGTGAATCCGAAGACGCTCCGCGCAGCGCTCGCGCAGGCCGACCTGCGCGTGCTGGTGATGTGCCTCTATCACCTCACCGGCGACCAGAAATGGCTCGCGCCGCCGTACCGCCCGGCGCGCGACGTGCGCCTGATCGGCGACCCGGCAGCGGGCTTCGGCGAGGACGTGCAGCGCGAGATCCGCGCGGCGATGGAATCGCTGCTCGCCGGCGGCGCGCCGCAGCCCGTCGTCGACGATCCCGGCGAGGCGGGCCTGCAGCGCATGATGAGCATCTGCCTGGGCGAGACGGTGCCCGCCGAGTACGTGCCGATGATGCGCCAGGACATGGGCTTCGATGACCGCGACGTGCACTGGACGCGCGCGCGTCCGCAGCCGCTGGCGCTGGACGTGGTCATCGTCGGCGCGGGCGTGTCCGGACTGTGCCTTGCCGCCAAGCTCGATGCGCTCGGCATCCCGTTCACCCTGCTGGAGAAGAATCCCGAGGTCGGCGGCACCTGGTTCGAAAACCGCTATCCCGGCTGCGGGGTCGACACACCGAACCACTTCTATTCCTACGCCTTCGCCCCCAACCCGGGCTGGCGCCGTTACTTCTCGCTGCGCGACGAGATCCAGGCCTACCTGGAGGCCTTCGCCCGTACGCGTCGCCTGCGCGAGCGGATCCGGTTCGGGTCCACGCTCGCCGCGGCGCACTGGGACGAAGCGACGCGGCGCTGGCGCCTGGTGGTGCGCGACGCCGATCGCGGCGAGCAGGCGCTCGACGCCGCGGTACTGGTGTGCGCCACCGGACACTTCAGCCAGCCGCTCGAGGCGGACTTTCCTGGCCGCGCTGACGATCTTCCAGCGCACCGCGCAATGGGCGCGTCCCGTGGCCGAGTACCGCCAGTCAGTCGACCCGGCGGCGCGGCTGCTGTTTACGACGGTACCGTACTACGCGCGCTGGTACCGCTTCACCGAGTTCTGGCGCTACGGCGACGGGCTGCTGCGCACCCTGCGCAAGGATCCGGACTGGCCGGATGCGGACCGGTCCTTGAATCGCAGCAACGACCGCCACCGCCGCGAGATGACCGACTACATCCGCGCGCAGCTCGCCAGCCGGCCCGAGCTGATCGAGCGCTGCCTGCCGTCGTATCCGCCGTTCGGCAAGCGCATCCTGCTCGACAACGGCTGGTTCGAGACCCTGTGCCGCCCGCACGTCTCCCTGGTGAACGACGCCATCGAGCGCATCGAGCGCGACGGCGTGCGCACTGCCGACGGGACGCTGCACGCGCTCGACGTGCTGGTGCTGGCGACGGGCTTCAAGATCAGCACCCTTGCCGCGCAGGTCGACCTCCGCGGGCGGGGCGGGGTGCGCCTGGCCGAGGACTGGGCGGACGAGAACCCCACCGCCTATCTCGGCATTACGGTGCCGCGTTTTCCCAATCTGTTCGTCATGTACGGGCCGAACACCAACATGGGGCACGGCGGCAGCGTGATGTGGCTCGCCGAGACGCAGGCGCGCTACCTCTGCGGCTGCCTGGTGGCGATGGCCGAGCGCGGTCTGGCGGCGATCGAGTGCCGCGAGGAACGGCGCGCCGCATACACGCAGGAGATCGACGCGCTGCACGCACAGCTGGTCTGGACGCATCCGGGCATGACGACCTACTACCGCAACCGGCACGGCAAGGTGCGCTCGCCGATGCCATTCCGCCTGGTCGATTACTGGGCGCGCACCCACGCGCCGGATCTCGAGAACTTCGTTCTGACCGCGGCCTGAGCTGCGCGGTTACTTGGCGAGCACCTTCATCGCCCGCTCGAGGCCCGAGAGCGTGGTCGGGTACATGCGCCCGTTCATCAGCTCCTTGAGGACCTGGATCGACTGACGGTAGCCCCAGATCTCCTCCGGCTCGGGGTTGAGCCAGATGCACTTCGGGTAGACATCCATGAAGCGCTTGATCCACACCGCGCCCGGCTCCTCGTTGAAGTACTCGATCGAGCCGCCGGGCTGAAGGATCTCGTAGGGGCTCATGGTCGCGTCGCCGACGAAGACCACCTTGTAGTCGTGGCCGTACTTGTGCAGCAGGTCCCAGGTGCGCGTGCGCTCCGAGTGCCGGCGGCGGTTGTCCTTCCAGACGAAGTCGTACAGGCAGTTGTGGAAGTAGTAGAACTCGAGGTGCTTGAACTCGGTCTTCGCCGCCGAGAACAGCTCCTCGGCGAGCTTGATGTGGTCGTCCATGGTGCCGCCGATGTCCATTAGCATCAGCACCTTGACGGTATTGCGGCGCTCGGGCCGCATGTGGATGTCGAGGTAGGCCTTGCGCGCGGTGGAGGAGATGGTGTTCTCGAGGTCGAACTCGTCCGGCGCGCCTTCGCGCGCGAAGCGCCGCAGGCGCCGCAGCGCGACCTTGATGTTGCGCGTGCCGAGCTCGACCGAATCGTCCAGATTGCGGTACTCGCGCTGGTCCCAGACCTTGACCGCGCTGCGGTTGCGGCTCCTGTCCTGGCCGATGCGGATGCCTTCGGGGTTGTAGCCGTAGGCGCCAAAGGGCGAGGTGCCGCCGGTGCCGATCCACTTGCTGCCGCCCTGGTGGCGGCCCTTCTGCTCCTCGAGGCGCTGCTTGAGCGTTTCCATCAGCTTTTCCCAGCCGCCGAGCGCCTCGATCTGCTTTTTCTCCTCCTCGGTGAGCGTCAGCTCGACCTGCTTGAGCAGCCATTCGAGCGGGATCTGCGCTTCGATCCCGGGGATCGTCTCCACCCCCTGCCAGAACTCGGCGAAGGCGCGGTCGAACTTGTCGAAGTTCGCCTCGTCCTTCACCAGCGCGGCGCGCGACAGGTAGTAGAAGTCGTCGACCGACGGCCCGATCACCCCCTTGCCCATCGCCTCAAGCAGGGTCAGGTACTCCTTGATCGAGACCGGGAGCTTGTGGCTTTTGAGCTTGAGGAAGAAGTCGATGAGCATGGCTCTTGGGGTCAGACCCCTTCACTCGTGCATGGTTGGCCGGCGATCATTGGGAAGGGGTCTGACCCCGGGGTCGCGCCTAATCAGGCGCCCTTTGCGCGGGTCATGAAAACCAGGCGTTCAAAAAGGTGCACGTCCTGCTCGTTTTTCAGCAGGGCGCCGTGCAGCGGCGGGATGATGGTCTTGCGGTCCTTGGAGCGCAGCGCGTCGGTCGGGATGTCCTCGGCGAGCAGCAGCTTCAACCAGTCGAGCAGCTCCGAGGTCGAGGGCTTCTTCTTCAGCCCCGGCACCTCGCGCACCTCGAAGAACACGTCCATCGCCTCGCGCAGCAGCGTTTTCTTCAGCTCCGGGAAGTGCACGCCGACGATCTTCTCCATCGTCTCCTTGTCCGGGAAGCGGATGTAGTGGAAAAAGCACCGGCGCAGGAAGGCGTCGGGCAGCTCCTTTTCGTTGTTCGAGGTGATGAATACGATCGGCCGGTGCTTGGCCTTGACCAGCTCGCGCGTCTCGTAGACGTAGAACTCCATGCGGTCGAGCTCGCGCAGCAGGTCGTTGGGGAACTCGATGTCGGCCTTGTCGACCTCGTCGATCAGCAGCACCACGGGGCTGTCGGCACTGAAGGCCTGCCAGAGCATGCCCTTGACGATGTAATTGTGGATGTCGTGCACGCGCGGGTCGCCGAGCTGCGAATCGCGCAGCCGCGAGACCGCGTCGTATTCGTACAGGCCCTGCTGGGCCTTGGTCGTCGACTTGATGTGCCACTCGAGCAGCGGCACGCCGAGCGCCTTGGCGACCTGGACCGCGAGCATGGTCTTGCCGGTGCCAGGCTCGCCCTTGACCAGCAAAGGGCGCTGCAGCTGGATGGCGGCGTTGACCGCAAGGGTCAGGTCGTCGGTGGAAACGTACTCGTCGGAGCCGTTGAAGCGCATGAGAAATTCCGAGGCGGATAAAGCGCGATTATAAGCGCGCAGCTGGCGGGACCAGGACCGGCCGGCCCGCTGCGCGAGACGTGGTTGAGGGTGCTGGCCTGCATCGGCTAGAATCCGGCAGTTTTTCAAAACGAGCCCAAAAGAAACCCTCCGCATGATCACTCCCATCCGCAGCGGACTCCTCGCCGCGTGTGTCGCTACAGCGCTCGCGGCTCCGGTCGCGCAGGCGCAGAACGTCACCGGCAACGCGGAGGCCGCGAAGAACAAGGTTTCGATATGCACCGGTTGCCATGGCATTCCCGGCTACCGCACGGCATTTCCCAAGGTCTATCACGTGCCCAAGATCGGCGGGCAGCAGCCCGTGTACATCGTCAACGCGCTCAAGGCCTACAAGTCCGGCGAGCGCTCGCATCCGTCGATGACCGGCATCGCGGCGAGCCTGAGCGAGCAGGACATGGCCGATCTTGCGGCTTACTACGGAGGCGCGAAATGAAGCGCACGCTGACGATTGCGGCGCTTGTCGCGCTGGCCCTGTCGCCGGCGGCCTGGGCCGGGGGCGACGCTGCGGCGGGCAAGGCCAAGGCGGCGCAGGTCTGCGCGGCCTGCCATGGCCCGGAGGGCAACAAGCCTTCGGCGCCCGACCAGCCGATCCTCGCTGGCCAGTATCCCGATTATCTGGTCAAGGCGCTGTCGGACTACAAGAGCGGCAAGCGCAGCAACCCGATCATGAAGGGCTTCGCGGCGACCCTGTCGGACAAGGACATCGAGGACATCGCGGCCTGGTTCTCGAGCCAGTCCTCGGGGCTGCATTCGACGCGCTGAACGCGCCAGGGGCACGCAACAAAGGGCCGCGAACCGCGGCCCTTTTTTTATGGCTGCCGAGGCCGCGTCAACCCCGCGCGCGGCGCGCCAGGCATTCGAGATAAGCGGCGCCGTCCGGCGCGGCGCGGTCGCGCTGCGACCGCCACACCGTTTCGGCGAGGCACTCGAGCGCCTCGTGCAGCGCCGCGTGGCGCTCGCCATGGCGGGCGGCGAGCGTGGCGAAGTGGCCTGCGATGCCCGGTGGCTGGTCAATCGACAGCTGTTCCTCGAGCGCCAGGTGCAGACTGAGGTGCAGGAACGGGTTCGTTTCGCCGTCTTCGGGGAAGTATTCCTGCGCGAGGGTCTTCTCCGGATCGTCGAGTACGCGGTGGTACTCCGGATGCAGCAGGATGACGTCGAGGCCGATCGCCTCGAGCCCGGCGAGCGGCGTTCCGGCGCGGTACTTGCGCCAGGTGTCGAAGAAGAAGCTGCGCACTTGGTCTCTGGTCGGGTCAAACACGTCGGTGGCGCCCATTCACTGTCGCTGTGGTCGTGCGACGCAAAATCATCTCGCGATTCTGTTGCGTCCGGCCAATGGGCCCGGAGCATGGAACATCGATGTCGGGCCGGACGCAACAAAATCGCGAGACCGTGGGGCGCTGATCAACCCGGCGCGACTCAAGCGAGGCGAACGGGCCTTTCAAGCGTCCTTCGTCTTCTGCCGGTACTCGCACAGATCGCGGATCACGCATTTCGGGCAGCCCGGCTTGCGCGCCAGGCAGACGTAGCGTCCGTGCAGGATCAGCCAGTGATGCGCGTCGTGCACGAACTCCGCCGGCGTGAACTTGACGAGCTTCTGCTCGACCGCCAGCGGATCCTTGCCGGGGGCCAGCCCGCTGCGGTTGGCGACGCGGAAGATGTGCGTGTCGACCGCGATGGTCGGCTGGCCGAAGGCGATGTTGAGCACGACGTTGGCGGTCTTGCGCCCCACGCCCGGCAGCTGCTCGAGCGCTTCCCGCTCGGCGGGCACCTCGCCGCCGTGCCGCTCGAGCAGCAGCTGCGAGAGCGCGACGACGTTCTTCGCCTTGTTGCGGTACAGGCCGATGGTGCGGACGTAAGCCTCGAGCCCGGCGACGCCGAGCGCGACCATCTTCTGCGGGGTGTTGGCGATCGGGAAGAGCTTGGCCGTCGCCAGGTTGACCGACTTGTCGGTCGCCTGCGCCGAGAGCACCACGGCGACCAGAAGTTCGTAG
>LJTQ01000034.1 GCA_001303445.1 Betaproteobacteria bacterium SG8_39
GCAAAGTTCCGCGCTGCCCGACAGCCGCGGGCTGAACCTTTACTCGGCCGACCCGAGCTATGCGGCGCTGCTCGCGCTTTACCTGCCGGGCGCGCTGCACGCACACCTGCAGCCGCACTTCGAGCGGCTCGGGCTGCTGGCCGGCGGCGAGCTCGACGCGCTCGCACACACGGCGGATTTCAACCCGCCGGTCCTGCAGCAGCGCACGCGCAGCGGCGAGGACCGGCAGCGGATCGACAAGCACCCGGCCTACCGTCGGCTCGAGTCGGTCGCGTTCGCCGAGTACGGCCTCGCGGCGATGTCGCACCGCCCCGGCGTGCTCGGCTGGCCGGAGACGATGCCGCCGGCGGTGAAATACGCCCTCACCTATGTCTACGTGCAGGCCGAGTTCGGCGTGTGCTGCCCGCTGTCGATGACCGACTCGCTCACGCGCACGCTGTCGAAATTCGGCGATCCGGCGCTGATCGAGCGCCTGTTGCCGGCGCTCACGTCGCAGGACATGGATCGGCTGGCGCAGGGCGCGATGTTCATGACCGAGCAGGGCGCCGGCTCGGACGTCGGCGCCACCGAGACGCGTGCGGTGCGCGACGGCACGCGCTGGCGGCTGTACGGGGAAAAGTGGTTCTGCTCGAATGCCGACGCCGCGCTCGCCATGGTGCTGGCGCGCCCGGAAGGCGCCGCCCCCGGCACGCGGGGACTGGCGCTGTTCCTTTTGCCGCGTGCCTTGGAAGACGGTTCGCCGAACGCCTACCGCATCGTGCGCCTCAAGGACAAGCTCGGCACGCGCGGCATGCCGAGCGGCGAGATCACGCTCGAGGGCGCACTCGCCTGGTTGGTCGGCGAGCCCGAGCGCGGCTTCGCGCAGATGACCGACATGATCAACAACTCGCGCCTGTCGAACGGCATGCGCGCCGCGGGCATGATGCGCCGCGCGCTGACCGAGGCGCTGTTCGTCGCGCGCCGGCGCATGGCCTTCGGCAAGCGCCTGATCGACCTGCCGCTGATGCGCCGGCAGCTGCTCAAGCTGATGCTGCCCGCGGAAGCTGCGCGCTCGATGATGCTCCACACGGCGCTCGAGCTGGAGAAGGCCGACGCCGGCGACGAACTCGCGCGCCGGCGCACGCGCCTGCTTACGCCGCTCATGAAGTTCCGCGCCTGCCGCGACGCGCGACGCGCCACCGGCGATGCGATGGAAGTGCGCGGCGGCGTCGGCTATATCGAGGAATGGTCCGACGCGCGGCTGCTGCGCGACGCACACCTCGGCTCGATCTGGGAGGGAACGTCCAACATCGTCGCGCTCGACGCAATGCGCGCGATCCGGCGCGAGGATGCGCTCGCCGCGCTGCGCCCGGCGCTCGAGGCGATGCTGCCCGAAGCACCGCTCGGCGAGGCGCTGCGCGGCGCACTCGCGCGGGCCTGTGCATTCGCCGCCCGGGTCGCGGGCAACAACGACGCCTTGCACGCGCGCCAGGCGGCGAGCGGCCTGTACTACACCGTCGCCGCCTGCGTGCTGGCGCACGAGGGCACGCAGCTCGCCGCGCAGGGCGACGCGCGCCGGCTGCTGCTCGCGGCGCTGGTCGATCTGCACCGCCTGCGCGCGCGCGACCCGTTCGCGCTCGCGGATCCGCAGCGCGAGGCCGCCTTCGCCGACTTGCTGCTGCCGGAAACGCCGGTCGCGCCGCAGGCCGCGCAGGCGCTGCTCGCCGCCCGCGAGCGCTGAGATGCCCGGGCCGCTCTCCCACATACGCGTCCTCGACCTGTCGCGCGTGCTCGCCGGGCCCTGGGCGGCGCAGAACCTCGCCGACCTCAGCGCCGAGGTCATCAAAGTCGAGCGCCCCGGCAGCGGCGACGATACGCGCGGCTGGGGTCCGCCCTGGCTGCACGACGCCGAGGGCAAGGATACGCACGAGTCGGCCTATTACGCCTCGGTCAATCGCAACAAGAAGTCGGTCACGCTCGACATTTCGAAGCCCGACGGACAGGCGATCGTCCGGGAGCTCGCTGCGCGCTGCGACGTGGTGGTCGAAAACTACAAGGTCGGCACGCTGAAACGCTACGGACTCGCCTACGACGACCTGAAGGCGGTCAATGCGCGCATCGTCTACTGCTCCGTGACCGGCTTCGGCCAGGACGGCCCGCACGCGCAGCGCCCCGGCTACGACTTCATCTTTCAGGGCATGGGCGGGCTGATGTCGATCACCGGCGAGCGCGACGGCCAGCCGGGCGCCGGGCCGATGCGCGTGGGCATCGCGATCACCGACGTCCTGACCGGCATGTACGCCAGCCTCGCCATCACCGCCGCCCTCGCCCACCGCGAGCGCACGGGCGAAGGCCAGTACATCGACCTCGCGCTGCTCGACACCCTCGTCGCGTTCAACGCCAACCAGATCGTCGGCTTTCTCACCTCGGGGCGGCTGCCGCAGCGCTGGGGCAACGCGCATCCGCAGGTGGTGCCCTACGAGGTGTTTGCCACCGCCGACGGCCACATCATCCTCGCGGTCGGCAACGACGGTCAGTTCAAGCGCTTCTGCGCGGTGGCGGGCTGCCCGGAGCTCGCCGAGGAAACCCGCTTCGCCACCAACTCACAGCGCATCCTGCACCGCGCCGAGCTGATCCCGATCGTCGCCGAGGTGATGCGCACGCGCAGCAAGCACGAGTGGATCGAGGCGCTCGAGTCCGCCAACGTGCCCTGCGGCCCGATCAACAACATGCAGGAGGTGTTCGAGGATCCGCAGGTGCGCCACCGCGGCCTGCGCGTCGACATGCCGCATCCGCTCGGCGGCATCGCGCCGGTGGTGGCGAGCCCGATGCGGCTTTCGGCGACACCGGTCGAGTACCGCATCGCGCCGCCGCTGCTCGGGCAGCACAACACGGAAATCTACCGCGAGCTGCTCGGCAAGACTGCGGCCGAGCTGGAGCGCCTGCGCGCGGCGGGCATTGTCTAGGCGCTGAGGTGAAAGCGATCGTTTGCCACGCCTTCGGCGACTTTCACGACCTGAAGGTCGAGGAAACCGCGCCGCCCCCGCTGCGGGCCGGCAGCGTGCGCATTGCGGTCGAGGCGGCGAGCATCAGCTTCGCCACGCAGCTGTGGGTGGCCGGCAGCTACCAGCACAGGCCGCCGTTGCCGTTCGTGCCGGGCGGCGAATTCGTCGGCACGATCATCGAATGCGCGCCCGACGCACGGCGTTTCAAGCCCGGCCAGCGTGTGCTCGCGATCTCGGGCTGGGGCGGCTACGCCGAGCAGGCCGTGGTTACCGAGCACACGGTGTATCCGATACCGTCCGGCATCGACGCCGGCGCCGCGCTACACCTCGCCACCTCCTACGCGACGGCCTACGGCGCGCTGGTCTGGAGCGCCAAGCTCGCGCCGGGCGAGACGCTGCTGGTGCTCGCCGCGGCGGGTGGCGTCGGCCTCGCGGCAGTCGAAATCGGGCGCGTGCTCGGCGCGCGTGTCATCGCGGCGGCGGGCGGCGCGGAAAAATGCGCGATCGCCTGCGCCCACGGCGCGCAGGCCGCGATCGACTACCGCAGGGGCGACCTGCGCGCGGAGATCCGGCGCGTTACCGAAAACCGCGGCATCGACGTCGTGTTCGACCCGGTGGGCGGTGCGAGCTTCGATGCGGCGCTGCGCAGCCTGGTGCCCGGCGGACGGCATGTCATCATCGGCTTCGCCGGCGGCTCGATTCCACAGATTCCCGCCAACATCCTGCTGGTGAAGAACATCGCCGTGCTCGGCTTCAACATCGGCAAGTGGTACGGCTGGTCGGTGAACGACGAGCGCGCCAGGCACGAGCCCGAGATGCGCGCAGCGTTCGAGCAGATCTTCGCCTGGCACGGCGAAGGCCGGCTCGAGCCGCTGGTGTCGCAGGTCTATCCGCTGGCGCGCTTCGTCGAGGCACAGGACGCGGTGGTCGAGCGCCGCTCGGTCGGCAAGGTGGTGCTGCTCGTCAATCAAGAGGAGAAAGGCGCATGAGTACGACCGTTCTTTACGAGACCGACGGCCCGGTCGCGACCGTCACCCTCAACCGCCCCGAGCGGCTCAACGCGATGAACCGCGAGCTGATGAGCGCCGCGGTCGAGGTTTTCGAGAAGGCGGCGAGCGACCCGTCGATCCGCGTGCTGATCCTCACCGGCGCCGGAAAGGGCTTTTGCGCCGGCGGCGACCTCGCCGGCTTCGCCGGCGGCGAATTCAAGCAGCCGCAGCCGATCGAGCAGCGCGTCGCCGAGCTGCGCCGCAACATGCGCACCTCGCAGCTGCTGCGCGAGTCCGACATGGTCACCATCGCCGCGATCAACGGCGCCTGCGCCGGGGCCGGCTTTTCCTGGGCGCTGGCCTGCGACCTGCGCTACGCCGCGGCGTCGGCGAAGTTCAGCAGTGCGTTTCTCAACGCCGGACTGTCGGGCGATTTCGGCGGCACCTACAGCCTCACCCATATCGTCGGCACGGCCAAGGCACGCGAGCTCTACCTGCTCGCCGAGCGCTTCGACGCGGCGGAGGCTGCGCGCATCGGCCTGGTGGCGAAGGTCCTGCCCGATGCCGAGCTGATCGGCCACGTGCACGGGGTGGCACGCAAACTCGCCGAATCCGCGCCGATCGCGCTGCGCGAGATCAAGCGCAACCTGAACGATGCGCTGCGGCTCTCGTTCGCCGAAGCGCTCGATCGCGAGGCCGAGCGCCACTCGCGCTGCGGCACCACGGAGGACAACACCGAAGCGGCGAAAGCGTTCCTCGAAAAGCGCAGGCCGGTCTTCAAGGGACGCTGAGCATGGGACTGATCGAACGCGTCGACCGCATGCAGCTCGCGGTGACCGATCGGGCTGCCGCGGAAGAGACCTTCCGGCAGCTGTTCGGCGCCGAGCGCGCCCGGCTCGACGAGAGCGCGCACCTCAACGCCTGGCGCACCATCCTCTCGATCGGCGAGAGCGAGCTCGAACTGTGCGAGGCGCGCGGCCCGGGCATCGTGCGCGAGTTTGTCGAGCGCTGGGGCGAGGGCCTGCTGAGCGCGGGTTACGCTTCGGCGCGCCTCGACGCGCTCGCCGCGCACCTCGACGCGATGGGCGCGCCGTACGTCAGGGAGGGCGATCAGCTCTACCTGCCCGGCACCACCACTGCCGGCTTCCCGATGGTGATCTCGCCGCTCGCCGCCACGCCACGTCCGCGCGTCGGCCCGGTGCGCTTCTTCTACGAGGCGACCAACACGCTCGATTCGGACTGGAAGACCGTGGCCGAGCTGTACACGCGCCTGTTCCAGCTCGACCCGGCGAAGTTCTCGCCCATCGCCAGCGCCCGCTTCGGCTACGAGGGCACGCTGACGCTGTTCGACCCGCCGGCGCGGCTCGACCGCATCGAGCTCTCGCAGACCTTCCCCGACCGGCCGGGCGCGATGCGCCGCTTCGTCGAGAAGCGCGGCGGCGATTCGCTCTACATGTGCTACCTGGAAACCGGCGATTACGACGCGCTGCAGCGCCGGCTGCTCGACGGTGGCGCGACGCTCATTCCGCGCGGGCCGTCGATCGAAGCCGAGCGCGACGGCTGCTGGGTGCACCCGAAAAGCCTGCACGGCCTGCTGCTCGGCATCTCGCGCAGCACGCTCGCCTGGGAGTGGTCCGGGCGCCCCGAGCGGGTGCAGCCGCCCCCGGGCAAAGGCTAGGCTCCCGCCGGGCCGGCGTTCGCGGAAACGAAGCGGTTGAGGGCCTGGTCGGCGTCGATCATGTGCTCGAGCGCCGCCTCGATGTGCGCGACCACCTGAGGACCGATGGCGCCGAGATTCTCCCACACCAGCACCTCGTTGAGGCGCTTCAGCGTATCGAGCATCTTCGCATGCTCGGCACGATGCGCGTCGGCCTGGTCGTAGGCGACCGCGCGCATCAGCGCCTCTTCCGATGCGTAGTGCTTCGCCTCGACCATCTCCAGCGCCATCAGCAGCGACTTCATTTCCTGGTGATCGCCGCCCTCGAGTGCGCTGCGCAGGCGCGCGACCAGGTCGGCGATCTCGGCGTGATCGCGAACGATAGCGTCGACCTGCTCCCTGGGGGTCATTGCACGCGGGCTACTTCGGGTTGATCTTGGTGATCTTGTTGCCCTGGATGCCGAGCCCGGCCATCAGGCCCTTCTGGCCGAAGACGAAGGCGTAGACGTCCTTGTCCAGGGTCTTCGTCGTGGTCTGCTTCGCCATGCCTTCATCGACGACGACGACGCTCGGCCCGACGCCGACCTCGAAGCCCTCCGAGCTTTCCAGGCCCTGCAAGGCTTTTGCGTTCATGAAGAACATCGCATAGCCGTATTTCTGCGCGCCCGCCTGCAGGCCGTAGGACGCGCCCGCGGTGTTGTAGTAGCCGATGGCCTTGCCGCCCTGCAGCAGCGCGCCTTCGCCGTACTGACCGCCGACGATCAGCCCGGCTTTCAGGATTTCGGGAAACACCAGGATCGCGTGGGCCTTCGGGCCGAGCGACTTGGCCAGCGGCACGCGGGCGTAAAGCTTCTGCAATGTCGCCTTTGCGTCGCGGCTCAGCTGCTGCGCCGAGGCGGTCTCGCCCTCCCCCGCCGCGAGCGCCGGCTGCCCCTGGAACGCGAGCAACACGCCGAAAACGATTGCGCATACCGCCTGCTTCGTCATACACATTCTCCAATCTCGATCGAACCCCTTCGGAACCCCGCCGACAGGCCCACGAGGCCAGCGGGCTACGTAGAATACCGTCCGCCATGCTGTTCGTCGAATCACAACGCGGCGCACGTTTCGCTCTGTTGCTCGCAGTTTCGCTGCTTGCGGCCTGCGCAGGCAAGACGCCCATGATGCGCGTCTACATCTCCGACCGCGCAGCGCGCGGCAGCATTGCGCCATAATTGGCGGCGGTGAAGCATTCGAACCTCATCGCCTGCCACGAGTGCGACCTGCTGCAGCGTGAAGTCGCCCTTCCCCCTGGCGGCAAGGCAATCTGCCCGCGCTGCCAGACGACGCTGTACACGCACTCGATCGATTCAATCGACCGCGCGCTCGCGCTGATGCTCGGCGCAGCCCTGCTGTTCGTCATCGGCAACGTGTTTCCGGTGGTCAGCATGGAGATCCAGGGCCAGCGCACCGAGGCGCTGGTCTGGCAGGGCGCCTGGCGCCTGCACCAGGAAGGCGAGACGCTGGTCGGCGTGACGGTATTCCTGACCGCGTTCCTCTTTCCGCTGCTGCAAATTGCCGGCCTGCTCGCCATCCTGCTTCCGCTGCGCCTCGGCCTGACGCCGCGCTATCTGGTGCCGGCGTTTCGCCTGGTCGAGCAGAGCAAGCCCTGGAGCATGGTCGAAGTCTTCATGCTCGGCGTGCTCGTCTCGCTGGTGAAGCTCGCGCACATGGCGACCGTCGTGCCCGGCGTCGGCATGTGGGCGTTCTTCGGACTGATCGTGCTGCTTGCCTGGGCGAGCAGCACGCTCAACCCGCACGAGGTCTGGGCGCGGCTCGAGGTCAGCGCGCCGGAGCCGGCGGCATGAACGCGCCGACCGCCGCACGGCTGGGCCTCGTCGCCTGCCAGGTCTGCGAGCTGGTCTCGCGCCCGCCCGCTGCGGCCTGCGCCTGCCCGCGCTGCGGCGCGCGGCTGCATTCGCGCAAACCCGACAGCATCGCGCGCACCTGGGCGCTGCTCCTTGCAGCGGCGATCCTCTACGTCCCGGCGAACCTCGAACCGGTGATGATCACGCGCTCGATCTTCGGCACGCAGCGCGACACCATCCTGAGCGGCGTCGCCTACCTCTGGCACAGCGGCTCCTGGCCGCTGGCGGTGCTGGTGTTCGTCGCCAGTGTGCTCGTGCCGTTGCTCAAGCTGCTGGCGCTCAGCTACCTCGCCGCCTCGACGCAGCGCCGCTCGCGGGTGCGCCAGCGGCAGAAGACGCGCCTGTACCGGCTGCTGGAATTCATCGGCCGCTGGTCGATGCTCGACGTGTTCGTCGTCATGGTGCTGGTGGCGCTGGTCAAGATGGGCGCGCTCGCCAACATCCAGGCCGGTCCCGGCGCGATGTGGTTCGGCGGCGTCGTGGTGCTCACCATGTTCGCCTCGATGAGCTTCGATCCGCGCCTGATCTGGGACCCGTCCGGAGGAGCCGATGGCTGAGCCCACGCCCGAACTCGAGCCGGCCGAGCTGCCGCAGGCGAGAATCGCCGGCCCGCGCCGCTCGATGTTCTCGCTGGTCTGGATCGTGCCGCTGCTCGCGGCGCTAATCGGCGGCTGGCTGGCCTGGAAAGCAATCAGCGAGCAGGGCCCGGCCTTCATTATCCGCTTCAAGACCGCCGAAGGGCTGGAGGCCGGCAAGACCAAGATCAAGTACAAGAGCGTCGACGTCGGCATTGTCGAGGCGATCGAGCTGACGCGCGACCGCAGCACGGTGCTGGTGCATGCGCGCATGGAGAAGTACGCCGAGGACTACCTCGCCGAGGACAGCCGCTTCTGGGTCGTGCGACCGCGCATCACGGGCACCTCGGTGCAGGGCCTTGGTACCCTGCTCTCCGGCGCCTACATCGGCATGGACGTCGGCAAGAAGAGGAAGACCACGCGCGACTTCACCGGGCTCGAGCAGCAGCCGGTCGTTACCGCCGACGTACCCGGGCGGAACTTCGTCCTCAAGAGCCCGACGCTCGGCTCGTTCAGCGTCGGCGCACCGGTCTACTTCCGCAAGATCGTGGTTGGCGAAGTGGAGTCCTACGCGCTCGACGCCGACGGCAAGGGCGTGTCGATCCGCATCTTCGTGCGCGCGCCCCACGACCAGTACATCAACAAGGAACCCCGCTTCTGGGAAGCGAGCGGCATCGACCTCAAGCTCGACGCCAGCGGCGTGCGGCTCGAAACCGAGTCCTTCGCCAGCATCGTGATCGGCGGCATCGCCTTCCAGACCCGCGGCGACGGTGCGACCGCCGAGCCCGCGGCCGAGAACGCCGAATTCCGCCTGTTCCGCAACCGCGACACCGCACTCGCCTACCGCGACCTCGTGGTCATGCCCTTCACCTTCCGCTTCAAGGAGTCGCTGCGCGGGCTGACCATCGGCGCCCCGGTCGACTTTCGCGGCATCATCGTCGGCGAGGTCACCGATATCCGGCCGCAGTTCGAGAACGACGAGGTCTACATCGTGGCCTTCGCCAACGTCTACCCGGAGCGCACCGCGAGCCGGCAGATCGGCGAATCGGAGCGGGTCAAGCAGGGACTTACGCGCGAGCAGGGCTTCGACGCGCTCGTCGAATCCGGCATGCGCGCGCAACTGCGCACCGGCAACCTGATAACCGGGCAGCTCTACATCGCGCTCGACATCCTCAAGGATGCGAAGCCCGACCGCATCGCGTGGCGCGAGAGCCCGCCGCGCTTTCCGACCGTCACCGGCACCTTCACCGGGATCGAGGAGAACATCGCGCAGATCACCAAGAAGCTCGCCGCCGTGCCGTTCGACGCCATCGGCAAGGACCTGCGGCGTGCGCTGGAGACGCTCGATCGCACGCTCACCAGCGTCGAGCAGCTCGCCCGGCAGGTCGGCAACGACGTCGCACCCGAGCTGCGTGCCTCGCTCGTCGCGCTGCGCCGCTCGCTCGCCGAGGTCGATCGGGTGATGGCGGAAGACGCGCCCTTGCAGCAGGACGCGCGCGCCGCGCTGCGCGAAGTCGCGCGCAGCGCGGCCTCATTGCGTGTGCTGGTCGAATACCTCGAGCGGCATCCCGATGCGCTGCTGCGCGGCAAGCCGGAGGAAAAACCATGAGATGGATCGTCATCGCGGTCGGCGCGCTGCTCGTCGCCGGCTGCGCGGGGACCCCCGCACCGCACTTCTATACGCTGAGCCCCCAGACCGAATCGGCGCCCTATGCGTCCGGGCCGTCGGTGTCGGTGGCCGCGGTCACCGTGCCCGATGTCGTCGACCGCCCGCAGCTGGTCGTCGCGGTGAACGCCAACGAGGTGATCCTCGTCGAGCAGCACCGCTGGGCCGAGCCGCTCAAGGGCGAACTGGGTCGGGTGATCGCCGAGAACCTGTCGCGCGTCACCGGCAACCCGCGCATCGCGGCCTATCCGCAGAACGCAAGCCTGAACGCGGAGGTTCGCGTGCTGGTGGACTTCCAGCGCTTCGCCGGTCGCCCGGAAGGCGAGGTGCAGCTCGATGCGCTGTGGAGCCTGCGCGCGGCGAACGGCGAGGTGCTGCGCAGCGGCCGCGCGCGCGCGCAGGAAAATGCCGGTACCGGCTACGACGCGCTGGTTGCGGCCTACAGCCGCGCGCTGACGAGCCTCTCGGCCGAGATCGCTGCCGCGCTCAAGGGACTGCCGGCAGCGAAGCGCTGACGCGCGCGCACATCCGGCTCAAGCCGCGGACATCTCGAGCAGAATCTTGCCCGAGCGGGCTTCGCGCGCCGCGTGCGCGACCGCGTCCTTGATCTGCGCCAAAGGGTAGACCTTCTCGACCTCGACCGCGAGCGTGCCGTCCTCGATGAGCGCGGCGAGCTTCGTGTAAAGCGTGCCGATCTCGGCCGACGCGGTCTCCGCGAACCAGCGCCGCAGCCAGAAGCCGCGCAGGCTGACGTCGCGGAACACCGTGTCGCGCGCATCGAGCATGCAGGGCTCGCCCGAAAGCAGCCCGTAGTTCACCACCACGCCCTTCTCGTCGACGCAGCGTGCCAGGCGCTGGGTGGCCGAACCGCCGACCGCGTCGATGGCGAGCGGCAGCGGCGCGCCGCCGGTCGCCGCGCGCGCGCGTTGATCGAGATCCGGACCATCGACCAGCACCACGTCGGCGCCGTAGGCCTTGAGCGGCGCGACCAGCGACTCGCGCCGCACGACATTGATCGACTTCACGCCGGCCTGTTTCGCCAGCCGGATGAGACAGTGACCGACGCCCGAGTTCGCTGCGTTCTGGATCACCCAGCTGCCGGCCTTCGCCGGCACGTAGTCGTGCAGCATTAGATAGGCCGTGGCCGGATTGACGCGCAGCATGGCGAGCTGGTAGCGATCGGCCTTCGACCGCAACGCCCAGACCGCGGCCCCCGGCACCGTCATGCGCTCGCGCCAGGTGCCCGGCCCCGGCACCAGTACCCGGTCGCCCGGCTTGACGTGCTTCACCCCGGCGCCGACCTGCGCGACGCGGCCGAGACCCTCGGCGCCCGGCGTCAGCGGCAGCTTCGGCGGGCTCGCACCATAGAGGCCTTCGAGCATCAGCACATCGGCCGGGTTGATCGGGCAGGCGATGACCTCGATCAGCACCTCGCCTTCGCCGGGCGCACCCGGCTCGGGCAGCTCGGCGAGCTCGATGACTTCGGCCGGCTTGCCGAAGCGGGACAGGCGTGCGGTCTTCATGCGCTTTCCTTTCGCTGCGTCGTCGATCGCAGAATCATGATCGGTATCTGCGAAGATGCGAAGTGTACGCAAACGGGGCCGCGGGCGCGCGCGACCGTCGTCCGCGCGCTGCGTGGGTGCGACGGCCGAGCGTTCCTTCTTGACGGAGGCTGCAATGGACAAGTTGATGAAGCGCTATCACCCGCCCGGCACGCCCCCGGGCACGCTGACCGGGCGGGTCGAGCGCCTTAAACCGGCGCCGGCACGCATCACGCTGCTCGACTACGACGCGACCCAGCTCGACGAGGTCGTCGACGCGACGTCGGCGCAGTGCGCGCAGTCGCGCGAGCGTGCGTCGACGACCACCTGGGTGCACGTCGCGGGTCACCCCGACGTCGAGCAGCTGCGCGCGCTGGGCAGCGCGCTCGGCCTGCACGCGCTCGCCCTCGAGGACGTGCTCAACACCGGCCAGCGCCCGAAGACGGAACGCTTCGACGGTCAGCTGTTCGTCATCGCGAGCCTGCCGCTGACCGAGGGCCACACGGTTCGCACCGAGCAGGTCAGCCTGTTCCTCGCCGACAATCTCGTCGTCAGTTTTCACGAGGGCGCGCCCGAGATTTTCGAGCCGGTGCGCCAGCGCCTGCGCGACGGCGCGAGCTGGCTGCGCAGCCGCAAGGCGGACGCCCTGCTCTATACGCTGCTCGACCTCGTCATCGACCACGGGTTTCCGGTGCTCGAGCAGCTCGGCGAGCATATTTACGCCCTGGAAGCCGACATCCTCCGCGCGGCCGACCGCAGGAGCCTCAGAACGCTGCACCGCCTGAAGCGCGCCCTGCTCAACCTGCGGCGCATGCTCTGGCCGCAGCGCGAGGTCCTGAACGGGCTGCTGGCGGAAGGTCAGGGGCTCGTCAGCGAGGGTACCAAGCTCTACTTGCGCGATTGCTACGACCACACCATCCAGGTCATGGACCTGATCGAGACCTACCGCGACATGACCGCCAGCCTGCTCGACATCTACCTGTCCAGCGTGAGCGTGCGCCTCAACGAAACCATGCGCGTGCTCACCGTGATCGCGACGATCTTCATTCCGCCGACCTTCCTTGCCAGCGTCTACGGCATGAACTTCGACCGCAACGCCGGGCCCTGGAACATGCCCGAGCTCGCCTGGGCCTACGGCTACCCGGCCCTGTGGGCGGCGATGCTGCTCACCATGCTCGGCATGCTGGTCTATTTCAAGCGCAAGAAGTGGTTCTGACCCCGGGGATTTGACCGCCGTGCCGCTGCCTGCCGCCTGAGGCGACCATGCCGCAATCGCTGCAGGCACTGATCGACAGCTACGGCTATGCCGTGCTGTTCGTCGGCACCTTCCTGGAAGGTGAAACCGTGCTGCTGCTCGGCGGCGCGGCCGCGCGGCTCGGCTATCTGCGGCTCGAGTGGGTGATTGCCTGCGCCTTTCTCGGCTCGCTGCTCGGCGACCAGCTCTGGTTCTGGATCGGACGACGCTACGGCCGGGCCCTGCTCGCCCGCCGACCGACCTGGCAGCAACGCGTCGATCGCGTCCACGCGATGCTCGCACGCTACGAGACCCCGCTCCTCATCGGCTTTCGCTTCGTCTACGGCATCCGCAATCTCACGCCCTTCGTGGTCGGCATGAGCCGCATCGCGCCGGCGAAATTCGTCGTCTTGAATGCGCTGGGCGCGCTGCTCTGGTCCGTCGTCGGCGGCCTGCTGGGGTACGCGCTCGCACAGGCCGCGGATGCGCTGCTCGGCGACATCAAGCGCTTCGAGCTCGAGCTGCTCGGCGTTCTCGTCGCGCTGGGTTTTTCGGTCTGGGGGGTCCGGTTGCTGCGCCACAGGCGTGCACGGCGAGGCGCGCGCGAACCGGAATAGGACGTTCGCATCGACCGCGCGCAGCCGGGCGCATGATAGGCTCGCTCCTGATCGCCGCAGGAAAATCGACCGATGAGCTATTCACTGCCCGAATTCCTCGCCCACGCCATCGCCATGGAGGAGGAAGCCGCCGAGCGCTATCTCGAGCTCGCCGACATGATGGAAGCGCACCGCAACGATGACGTCTCGGCGCTGTTTCGCGACATGCACCGCTTTTCGCTGATGCATCGCGACGCGATCCGCGCGCGGGTGGGCGCGATCGAGCTGCCGCAGCTGAAGTCCTGGGAGTACCGCTGGCGCACACCGCCGGAAATGGGCGACGAGGACGCCTTCGACACCCAGCTCGACGCCTACCATGCGCTCAGCTACGCGCGCGAGAACGAAACGCGCGCCATGCAGTACTACCGCACGGTGGCGGAGGACGCGTCGGACGCGGAAGTGAAGCGCCTGGCGGGCGAGTTTGCGGCCGAAGAGGAAGAGCATGTCGCGGCGCTCGACAAGTGGCTCGAGCGCACGCACCGCCCTTCCGAGACCTGGGCGCAGGATCCCGCGCAGCGTGCCTGAAGCGGCGCAGCGGCCGGCCGTGACCACCCGCTCCCTGCAACGCAGCATCAATTCGGTCGCGACCTCGGACGGGGCCGGGGTCAAGTTGCGGCGCAGCATCGGCGCCAGCCCGTTCCTGCGCCACGACCCGTTCCTCATGCTCGACGAGTTCTACTCCGACGACCCGGACGACTACATCGAGGGCTTCCCGGCGCATCCGCACCGCGGCTTCGAGACGGTCACCTACATGCTCGACGGCCGCATGCAGCACAAGGACAGCGGCGGTAATACCGGCGACCTCGGGCCGGGCGACGTGCAGTGGATGACCGCGGCGCGCGGCATCGTGCATTCCGAGATGCCGCAGCAGACCGAAGGGCGCATGCGCGGTTTCCAGCTCTGGATCAACCTGCCGGCGGGCGAAAAGATGAAGCCGGCGGCGTATTGCGACATTCCGTCCGAGCGCATCCCGGTCATGCAGTTCGCCGCCGGCGTCGAGGTCAAGGTCATCGCCGGCGTGCTCGGCGAAGCACGCGGGCCGATCCACGGCCTGTCGACCGACCCGCGCTTCTACGATGTCCGTCTGGCGCCGCGCGCGGTGTTCGAGGCGCCGCTGCCGCCCAGCCATAACGCGTTTCTCTACGCCTACGAGGGCGAGGCGCGGGTGGGCGACGCGCGCAGTACGCTGGGCCATCGCTCGGCGGGGCTGCTGTCCGAAGGCGATGCGGTGCGCATCGAAGCCGGCGACGCCGGCGCGCGCGTGCTGTTGCTCGCCGGGATCCCGATCGGCGAGCCGATCGTGCAGTACGGACCATTCGTCATGAACACCCGCGAAGAGATCGAGCAGGCGATCGCCGACTACCAGTCCGGCCGCTTCGCCAGGGATCGGGTGGCGCGCATACCGGTCGCGGCGGGCGGCTGATCGCCCGACCCGGATGCGCCAGACCGAAATAGCCGGGATTTGCGCGGCGCCGCAAAAAACCGCGTTGTGACCGCCACCCCGCACGGCGCGCAAGGCCGTCGCCGCAATCCCTTTCCCGCAAGTTTTGCAATCTTTTATCGTTGACCTCGGCGTCCGTCGCAGGTAGCGTGCAGTGCATGAAGATTCCGCGGTCGTGCGTTGATAAGTCAGGCTTTTCGCCTGATTGCCTGCCCGGACGGACGTTGCCATCGACCGATGCCAACCGGGCTCGGCGCATCGCACAGGAGAGAACACGATGACGCTTCTGGAGTGGATCCTCAGCTCGCTCGGGCTTTACGTCACGACCGTCGGCGCGCTGCTGCTCTTCCTGTACATGTACCGCTCGCCGCAGGTCGCCGAGTACTGGGCCTCGCCCGAAGGCAAGACCGAGTACGGCCGACATCGCCGCAGAATGGTCATCGGCACCGGGCTGCTCGCGGCCTGGCTGGTGCTCGAGAACGCGGCCTCGCTGTTCCTCAACTGAATCGCCCTCTGTCATCGGCCACGTGACCACGTGACCGCGCGACCCCACGCGTTCGCGCGTCGCGCCGGTCGCGGCATGACCCTCGCCTAGAATCCCGACGTCCGGGCGCGGCCCGGGCGTGTTTTCCCGATTCGAGCCGAGATGCGTCAACGCCTGGTCGAACAGCTCGCGGCACGACTGCCGTTTTTCTACGGCTGGGTGATCCTCGGCTGCGTCTGCGCGGCCGGCTTTTCGCGCCAGGGACCGGCGGTCGCCACGTTGTCGATCTTCATCGAGCCGATGACCGCCGATTTCGGCTGGTCACGCACCGAGATCTCGGGCGCAGTGTCGATCGGCGGCATCCTGGGCGCGCTCGTTTCGCCGCTGCTCGGCCCCTTCCTCGATCGCAACGGCGCGCGCGCGGTACTGTGCTTCGCGGTGCTGTTGACCGCGATTCCGCTCCTGCTGCTGTCGTTCACCGAATCGCTGCTGGTTTTCTATCTGCTGTATTGCGTCGCGCGCATGAATTTCGCCGGCCCCTACGACCTCGGCATCTACGGCTCGATCGTCAACTGGTTCGTGCGTCGCAGGACCTTCGTCACCTCGATCTCGACCGTCGCGCTGATGTCCGGTCTGGTGGCGATGCCGATGATCGCGCACCTGGTGATGCAGGCCACCGACTGGCGTACGGCCTGGCTCGCGGTGGGCGTCACGGTGCTGGTCATCGGCTTTTTGCCGACCTGGCTGCTGCACGTGCGCCGGCCCGAGGACATCGGCCAGCGGCCCGATGGCGATCGCCCGGCGACACGCGCCGCGTCGACCGCCGCCGCGGCGCAGGCGCAGGCGCCCGAACCGGCGTTCACCCGCCGTCAGGCGGTGGCCACGCCCGCGTTCTGGCTGCTGTCGCTGTTCACCCTGCTGGTCTACCCGGTGCAGTCCGGCATCAGCCTGCACCAGGCGCCGTTTCTCATCGAGCGGGGTCTCGATCCGGCGGTCGCTGCGGGCGCCGTGAGCACCTTTGCCCTGCTCTCCGGCATTGCCGGCTTCGCCTTCGGCTTCTGGCCGCGCCGCGTCGCGCTGCGCGCGGCGCTCGCCCTGGTCGGTCTCGCGCTCGGCGCGAGCAGCGCGCTGATGCTCGTGGTGCACGACGCGGCGACGGCCTACGCCGCCGCTGGCCTGTTCGGCCTCGGCGTCGGCGGCCTGATCACCACTTTGCCGATCGCCTGGGCGGACTACTTCGGCCGGCGCAGTTTCGGCGCGATCCGCGGCGTGGCGTTGACGGTGCAGGTCGGCGCGCAGGCGGCGGGACCGGTGCTCTCCGGCGTGCTGCGCGATACGACCGGCAATTACGACGCCTCGCTCATCACCTTTGCAGCGCTCGGCTTCAGCGGCCTCGCGGCGGCGCTCATCGCAGCGCCGCCCGGCGTGGCACGCTAGACTGTCGCGGGAGGTCGCGATGAAGAACGACGAGCTGGTTTACCTCGACCTCGTCGAGGTTGGGCGCCGGATCGGCGCAGGCATGCTGTCCTCGGTCGAGGTGACGCGTGCGCTGCTCGAGCGCGTCGCACAGCTCGATGGCCGGCTGCACAGCTACGCCAGGCTGACGCCGGAGCTTGCGCTCGCCGCGGCCGAGCAGGCCGATCGCGAGATCGCGCAGGGCAAGGCACGTGGCCCGCTGCATGGCGTACCGATCGCGGTCAAGGACCTGTGCGATACGCAGGGTATCGCCACTGCGGCCGGCACGACGATCTTCGCGAATCACGTTCCCGCGCGCGATGCCAGCGTCGTCGCGCGGCTCAAGGCCGCGGGTGCAGTGCTGCTCGGCAAGCTGCAGATGACCGAAGGCGCCTTCTCCGCGCATCACCCCGCCATCGAGCCGCCGGTGAATCCCTGGAGCGCTGCCCACTGGACGGGTGTTTCGTCGAGCGGCTCAGGCGTCGCGACCGCCGCCGGCCTGTGTTTTGGCGCGCTTGGCACCGATACGCTCGGCTCGATCCGCTTT
>LJTQ01000218.1 GCA_001303445.1 Betaproteobacteria bacterium SG8_39
CGACGACGATCATCACCAGCGCCTGGGTCATGTTGTAGTCGTGGTTGGTGACCGAGACGACGAACAGCTTGCCGAGCCCGTTCAGGTTGAACACCTGTTCGGTGACGACCAGCCCGCCCATGAGGAACGCGAACTCGATGCCGATCACCGTCACCACCGGCAGCAGCGAATTCTTCAGCGCGTGGCGCCGGATGATGATCTTCTCGAGCAGCCCCTTGGCGCGCGCGGTGCGCACGTAGTCCTCGCGCAGCACCTCGAGCATTGCCGAGCGTGTCATGCGCGTCGCCACCGCGGAGTAGCGGTAGCCGGTCGCCACCGCCGGCCAGATCAGCATGCTCAGGTTGTAGATCGGGTCCACCCACAGCGGCTTGTACTGGATCGGCGGCATCCACGCCGTACCGAACCAGGATTTTGTGGTGATCAGTAGCCCGAGGATGATGAGAATGCCGAGCCAGAACGACGGCATCGCGATTCCTGCGATCGAGAAGGCGCGCACGCCGTAGTCGATCCAGGTGTTCTGCTTGATTGCCGAAATCGTGCCGAGCGGAATGGCCAGCAGGATCGCGGTGATCGTCGCCATGATCGCGACCTGCAGCGAGAGCTGGAAGCGCAGCCCGATCTCTTCGACGATCGGCCGGCCGGTATACATCGAATCGCCGAAATTGAAAGTGAACAGACCGCTGATGAAATCCCAAAACTGGAGCATCACGTGGCGGTCGAGGCCGAGCTCGGCCTGGCAGACCTTGAGCGCGTCCTTGTCGAAGTAGGCCCCCGTTCCGGCCATGCGCAGCTCGCAGACGTCGCCCGGGATGAGGCGCATCAGGAAGAAGACGAGAACCGCCGCGCCGATCAACGTCGGAAACAGCAGCAGCAGGCGCTTGAGAATGTATTGATACATCGCGTGGGGTGGTGATCGGCGGCGAGCCGCCCGCGGCGAAAAGCGCCGCGGGCGGTCGCGCGTCTCAGATTTACGCCGTTACTTCTCGATCCAGACGCCCGAAAGGTCCTGGTTCAGGTAGTGGCTCGGGCTGATCTTCCAACCCTTCACATACGAGCGGTGCGGGATGATCCGGTACCACCACAGCGTGATCATCGCGTTCGCCTGCTCGTCCAGCGCACGCTTCTCGAACTTGCGCATAATCACGCGCTGCTTCTTCGGATCGGCCTCCTGGTTCATCTCGTCGAACATCTTGTCCATCTCGCGGTCCTGGTAGCCGCCGTACTGGTTACCGGACTTGTCGTCGGAGATGAACTTGGCGACATCGAGCAGCGGGTTGACCACGGCCTGGCAGTTGAAGTCGAGCGAGACGTCGAAGTCCTTCTTCTTGCGCAGGGTGTCGTAGAACGGACCGGTCGGCTGCACGCGCTGCGTCACCGTCACGCCGACCTGCTTCCACTGGTCGATCAGCCAGGTGCCGACGATCTTGTACGGCTGGTCGACGCCGCGGTTGTGCAGCTCGAACTTGAGGTCCGGCACGCCGGCTTCCTTAAGTAGGCGCTTCGCCTCGGCGCGCGACTTCTTCAGGTCGGGCCAGTAGCCGGCGATTTTCTGCAGCTCGGCCTTGGTCGCCGCGAGCGGATGGCCCGGGAAGGCCACGCCGCCGACCGCCTTGACGATCGCGATCTTGGAAAGGTATTGCGACCCACCCCAGCGGTCGACCGCCAGCGTCAGCGCGCGCCGCACGCGTGCGTCGTCGAACGGTTTCTTCTGGTGGTTGAAGGTCGCGATCAGCACGCAGTTCCAGTTGCTTTCCTGGACCGTGACGTCCTTGCCGAGCGCCTTGACGAGATCATCCCGGCTCTTGGGCGGGAAGCCGCGGAACTCGATCGCCGCGCGGTCGCCCTGGATCGCCTGCACCCGCAGCGACTGCTTGTTGGCAAAGATCGCTTCGAAGCCGTCGAGATAGGGCTTGCCCTTGACGTAGTAGTTGGGGTTGCGCTTGCCGCGGATGACCGCCCCTGCCTCGCGCGAGTCGAACAGGAACGGGCCCGAACCCAGCACGTTCTTTTCGTACCAGTGCATGTCCGCGTCGAGCTTGGCCTTGGAGTAGACGAAGTTGTAGGGGTTGGCGAGCGCGGGAATGAAGGCCCCCGACGGGTACTTGAGCTTGAAGACGACCGTGTACGGGTCAGGCGCCGTGACGCTGTCGACCATCACGTAGAAGGCCTTGCGCGCGCTGGCAACGCCCTGCGGCGGGAAGATGATCTTCTGGTAGGTGGCGACGATGTCGTGCGCGGTGAGCTCGGTGCCGTCGCTGAACTGCACGCCCCGGCGGATCTTGAAGGTGTAGCTCTTGCCGCCGTCGGCCGCCTTGGGCATCTCCGTGCACAAATCGCAGCGGAAATCGGTGGTCGAGGCCGGATTGTCGGGATTGACCCGGATCAGCACGCTGTAGAACGGCGCGATCGGGTGAATCAGCGCAAACGTGGTCTCCCGGTGGCCGTCGAAACTCGGCGGCTCGGCCGGCACGACGTACTTCAGGGTGCCGCCCTTTTTCGGGGCCGCAGCGGCGGTTCCGGGCGTGCCCGCGCCCAGCGCGAGCACAGCGCCGACGGCGAACGCCGCAGCAGTCTTCATGGCGAATGCTTTCATTTCTCCTCCTCCTTGTCGTTGCACGGACCTCTGGGAGCCCGGTCGGCCAGCATACACAAATCGCACTGCACAATGCACCTGGTGTCAGACCTCGGTACAGGCGACCCAATGCCCGGGCCTGAGCTCGCGCAGCCCGGGGATGCTCATCTTGCAGCCATCCACCGCGAGCGTGCAGCGCGGATGGAACACGCAGCCGCTCGGCGGGTTGATCGGGCTCGGCACCTCGCCCTGGATGACCTGGTGCGGCCGGTTCGCTTCGACCTCGGGGTCGGGGATCGGCACCGCGTTGAGCAGTGCCCGGGTGTAGGGGTGCATCGGGTTGTCGAACAGCTCGTCGCACTCGGCGAGCTCGACCACCTTGCCGAGGTACATCACCGCGACGCGGTGACACAGGTGACGCACGACGCTCAGGTCGTGCGCGATGAACAGATAGGTCAGGTTGAACTGGTCGCGCAGGTCTTCCAGCAGGTTGATGATCTGCGCCTGGATCGAAACGTCGAGCGCCGAGATCGCCTCGTCGCAGACAATGAACTCGGGCTGCAAGGAAAGCGCGCGCGCGATGCCGACGCGCTGACGCTGGCCGCCGCTCATCTCGTGCGGATAGCGGTCCGCGAAGCGCGGGTTGAGGCCCACCGTGTGCAGCAGCTCGCGCACGCGCCGGTCGCGCTTTGCACGATCGGGTTCGGTGCCATGCACCTTCATCGGCTCGCCGATGATGTCGCCGACGGTCATGCGCGGATTGAGCGAGCTGTAGGGATCCTGGAAGATCACCTGGATGCGGCTGCGCATTGCGCGCATCGCGTCGCGGTCGAGCTCGGCGAGGTTCTTGCCATTGAACAGGATCTCGCCGGCACTCGGGCGCTCGAGCTGCAGGATGCAACGCCCGGTCGTGGTCTTGCCGCAGCCGGACTCGCCCACCAGCCCCAGCGTCTCGCCGCGACGGATGTCGAAGTCGACGCCGTCGACCGCCTTGACATGGCCGATGACCTTGCGGAACAGCGCGCCCTCGTAAACCGGGAAATGCATCTTCAGCCCGCGCACGCTGAGCAGGATGTCCCCCGCGTGCGGGGCGGCAAACGCGCGTTCCGGCATCGCGCTCACGACGCCACCTTTTCCAGCCGGGTGACGCGTGCGGTCTCGAAGCACGCAGCGACGTGGCCCGGCGCGACCGTGTCGAGCGACGGGAACTCGCGCTCGCAGCGCTCGGCGCGGTAGGCACAGCGCGGCCGGAACGCGCAGCCGGCGTCGAGCCGCGTGAGATCGGGTGGCTGCCCCTGGACCGGATCGAGCTTCGCCTTGCGCGGCTGGTCCATGCGCGGCACCGATTTGAGCAGCGCCAGGGTGTAAGGGTGGCTCGGCCGGTGGTAGATGTCGTGTGCCCGGCCGCGCTCGATGATCTTGCCGGCGTACATGACGTTCACCCGGTCGGCGTAGCGCGCGACCACGCCGAGGTTGTGCGTGATGACGATGAGCGCGACGCCGAGGCGCCGCGTCAGGCCTTTCATGAGCTCCAGGATCTGGGCCTGGATGGTGACGTCGAGCGCCGTCGTCGGCTCGTCGGCGATGATCAGCTTCGGCTCGCAGGACAGCGCAAGGGCGATCATCACCCGCTGGCGCATGCCGCCCGAGAGGTGGTGCGGATACTGCTTGAGGCGTCGCGCGGGATCGGAAATGCCCACCATGCCGAGCAGGTCGACAGCACGCTTGTCGGCGTCCTCCTGGGTGACGCCGAGGTGGTGGCGCATCGTCTCGGTCAGCTGCAGGCCGATCGTCAGCACCGGGTTGAGCGAGGTCATCGGCTCCTGGAACACCATGCCGATCTGGCGGCCGCGCACATGGCGCATCTCGGCGTCGCTCAGCTTGACCAGGTCCTTTCCCTGGAAATGCACCGCGCCGCCGATGATGCGGCCCGGCGGCCAGGGGATCAGCCGCATGATCGACAGTGCGCCGACCGACTTGCCGCAGCCGGACTCGCCGACGATGGCGACCGTTTCGCCCTCCTCGACGTCATAGGAAATACCATCGACCGCCTTGACGATGCCGGCCGAGGTCAGAAACTGCGTCTGGAGGTTTTCGACCTCGAGCAGCGTTGCCACGTTATGTTCTCCTCGCAGCGCGCAGTGCGCCGCCTCCTCCGCGCCGCGCCGGATGCGCGCCTACGCGGCGTGCTCCGAATGCGGCCCGAGCGCAATCCTAGTCACAACGCGGTGGCTGTCAATTCCAATAGTGTGCCCGCCGGGGCGCGATCGAGCGCCCAGAGCCGCTCAAGCAGCTCACGGGCGCGCGCCTCACCGAGCACCGGCACCGCCAATTCCAGGTACTTCGCCTCGAGCGCGGCGTCGCTGAGCGGCGCATCGGGGTCGCCTTTGCGGGTCGGCTGCAGCAGCGCATGGCTGCGTCCATCGCGCGTTTCGAGCACGACACGCGCTGCCCGCTGCGCCGGGAACGCGGCGTCCAGCTCGGGGTCGATCGACGCATTGATGCGCTGCATCAGCGCGCGCGTCGCGGGGTCCTGGAGCGGCTCGGGCTCGAATGCGGCGAGCCGCACGCTGCCGCGACGCAGTGCGTGCGCGACCACGTACTTGATCGAAAAGCGTGCCTCAGCCGGCGTGTGCGG
>LJTQ01000219.1 GCA_001303445.1 Betaproteobacteria bacterium SG8_39
CAATCGACAGCAGCTCGAGTGCCTCGCCGTCCAGCACCAGCGGGGCACGTGCCGCGGCGGCCAGCGGGTTGCGGCGCAGGGCGAGCACCGCGCGCACCACGGCATCGTCGGCGCGGATGTCGACGTCGAGCTCGACCGATTCGACAAGGAAGGCGGGCGGCGCGTAGTCCTTCAGCTGGATGCTGTTCGGCTGGGGTTCACGCATGAGGCGGTGTTCGAGGACGCGGTTGCGAGAGGGGCCTAGTCTACCGGTGCGTCTGGCACCGCGCGCGCGCGCGCGTTACAGTGACCCCAACGGCAACCGGAGTATGGCGATGAGCGTTTCCAGGACGGTGATGTGGGGCGAAATGAAGGGCATGCGCAAGGTCGAGACGGTCGAGCAGATGCCGCCGGACTACCGCGACGCCCTGCTCAAGATCGTCTACGCCCTGGCCTCGACCGAGTTTGCCTCGGTCGAGCAGCACCAGCCCTGGATCAACAAGGGGCCCACGCCGGAGGACCGCTACGCCCAGGCGCAGGTCTGTGCCGACGAGGCGCACCAGGGGTTCATCGACTGTCGCCTGCTGCGCAGCTTCGGCCCTGACGGCGAAGCCATGGCCGAGCGCCTGCTGCACCTCAAACAAGGCGAGCATTTGCTGCACGCCTTCAACGTGCCGTTCGAGAGCTGGGTCGACCTGTGCGGCTTTTGTTTTCTCATGGATCACGTCGCCTGGTACCACCTGCGCGCGTTCGAGGACTCGAGCTTCGCGCCCTTCGCACGGGAGATGACCACCATGGTGCACGAGGAGCGCTTTCACGCGTCCTTCGGCGCGCGCCGCATCCGCGACCTGGTCAGGGATCCCCGTTACCAGGACCTGTGCGGCGCCGGGCCGGCCGAGGCGCAAGCCACCGTCGACAAGTGGTACCCGCATTCCCTCGACACCTTCGGCGCGGCCGACTCGAAGGTCAGCGCGCGCGCGGTGGCGCTCGGCATCCGGCGCTGGGGCAACGAGGAACTGCGGCAGATGTGGAAGGCCGACCTCGACCGGCAGATTGCGGCAGCGGGGCTGCGGGTGCCCGACGCGGCGCGGGGTCGGCAGCTGCGCTGAGCCGGCCTGCCGCCGGCGCATCAGGAAATCGTGATCTGGCGCCGGCTTGACCGGCATCAATCTATTGCCCCCGGACGCCAGTTCTGATCCAATCTGCCGCCCCGTGCCGCCCCGCGGAGGCGGGGCGGGCGGAGGATGGTGCCCGGCCTGTCCGGGCGTTTACTTTTTCGATTGGAGTCACCCATGAAGTTGATTTCTGCAGTCGCCAGTGCGCTGCTGCTCGTTGCTTCGGGCGCCGCATTCGCTCAGCCGATCGTCGTCAAGTTCAGCCACGTCGTCGCCGAGGCGACCCCGAAGGGCCAGGGCGCGCTGAAGTTCAAGGAAGTAGCCGAGAAACTCCTGCCCGGCAAGGTGCAGGTGCAGGTGTTCCCGAGCTCGCAGCTGTTCGGCGATGCCAAGGAGATGGAGGCGCTGCTGCTCGGCGACGTGCAGCTCATCGCGCCGTCGCTGTCGAAGTTCGCGCGCTACACGAAGAAGCTGCAGGTCTACGACCTGCCGTTCCTGTTCGACGACATCGCCGCAGTCGACCGCTTCCAGAAAAGTCCGCAGGGCGTGGCGCTGCTCGATTCGATGAAATCGAAAGGCATCAAGGGACTGGGCTACTGGCATAACGGGATGAAGCAGCTCTCCAGCAACAAGGACAAGCTGCAGCGTCCCGAAGACGTCAAGGGGCTCAAGTACCGTATCCAGTCCTCCGACGTGCTCGAGGCGCAGTTCCGCGCAGTGGGCGCGAACCCGCAGAAGATGGCGTTCGCCGAGGTGTACCAGGCGCTGCAGACCGGCGTGGTCGACGGTCAGGAAAACACCTGGTCGAACATCTTCTCGCAGAAATTCTTTGAAGTGCAGAAGACCATCGCGGTGACCAACCACGGCCTGGTCGAGTACATGGTGATCACCAACGGCCCGTGGTGGGACAAGCTGCCGGCGGATGTGCGCGACGGGTTGTCGAAGGCCATGGACGAGGCGACCGCGCATGCCAACACGCTGGCCGAAGAGCTGAACGTGCGCGACATGAAGCGCATTGCGGATGCCGGCAAGGCCAAGATCCAGCCGCTGACCAAGGATGACGTCGCCGCCTGGCGCAAGGCGATGGCGCCGGTGTGGAAGAAGTTCGAGGGTGACATCGGGGCCGACCTGATCCAGGCCGCGGCCAAGTCCAACAAGTAACATCACAGTGCGACGCGGGGGCCGCGTGGTGCGGCACCCGCTCAGCGACCGGCGCGACATGCTGAGAGTGCTCGAACGGCTGGAGGAGGGGTTGATTGCCCTCCTGCTCACCGTGATGACGCTCATCACCTTCACCCAGGTGGTGGCGCGCTACGTCTTCAACTACAGCTTCGTCTGGGCCCTGGAGCTGAACACCTTCCTGTTCGCCTGGCTGATTTTTCTCGGCGCGGCCTACGGCGTGCGGGAGGGCGCGCATATCGGCGTCGACGCGCTGGTCAAGGCGCTGTCGCCGGCCAAGGCGCGCGTCACGGCGATCGCCGCGGCCTTGCTGTGCATGGTGTACGCCGGCATCCTCATCGTCGGTGGCTGGGTCTACGTCGCCAAGATGGTCCAGGTTGGCATCATGGCCGAGGACCTCCCGATTCCGCAGTGGGTGCCGCGGCTGGTGCTGCCGATCGGCGGCGCGCTGCTGTTTCTGCGGTTCGGCCAGGTGCTGTACCGCCTGAGCGTCGGCAAGGAGGCCCACCTGCTCGGCGACGAGGCCCAGGAGGCGATCCGACACCAGCTCGAAGAGACCGGTGAACCCCCCGAGGGGCGCGCATGACCACGGCGGCGCTCTTCGTCCTACTGTTCATCTTCATGCTGATCGGCATGCCGATCGCGGTGGCGCTTGGCCTGTCCTCGCTGCTCACGATCCTGCTGTTCGGCAAGGATTCGCTCGCCTCGCTGGCGCTCAAGCTGTTCGAGACCTCCGAGCACTTCACGCTGCTGGCGATTCCGTTCTTCATTCTCGGCGGCGCATTCATGACGACCGGCGGCGTCGCGCGGCGCATGATCCGCTTCGCGATCGCCTGCGTCGGGCACCTGCGAGGCGGCCTGGCGATCGCTTCAGTGCTCGCCTGCATGCTGTTCGCCGCGGTTTCGGGCTCCTCGCCGGCGACGGTGGTGGCCGTGGGCTCGATCGTCATCGCCGGCATGACGCGCGCTGGCTACACGCTGCCGTTCGCGGCCGGCGTGGTGTGTAACGCGGGCACCCTGGGTATCCTGATTCCGCCGTCGATCGTCATGGTGGTCTACGGCGCGACTACCGAGACCTCCGTCGGCAAGCTGTTCATGGCGGGCGTCGTGCCGGGCATCGTGCTCGGCCTGATGCTGATGGTCGCGATCTACGTGCGCGCGACGATGCTCGATCTGCCGCGCCAGCCCCGCGCCACGCTGCGCGAGGTGGCGGTCGCCGGGCGCGACTCGATGTGGGGCCTCGCGCTCATCGTCATCATCCTGGGCGGTATCTACGGCGGCATCTTTACGCCGACCGAAGCCGCTGGGGTGGCGGCGGTCTACGCCTTCTTCATCGCCGTGTTCGTCTATCGCGACGTCGGCTGGCGCAAGGTGCCGACCGTACTGGTCGACGCGGCCAAGGTGACGGTGATGCTGATGTTCATCATCGCCAACGCGCTGCTCTTCGCGCACGTGCTGACCACGGAGCGCATCCCCCAGGCGATTGCCGAGGCGATTCTCGGCTGGGGCATGCCGCCCTGGGCGTTCCTCATCGTGGTGAACGTCCTGCTGCTGGCCGCGGGCAACTTCATGGAGCCGACGGGGATCATCCTGATCCTGGCGCCGATCCTGTTCCCAATCGCCACCCAGCTCGGCATCGACCCGGTGCACCTGGGCATCATCATGGTGGTCAACCTCGAGATTGGCATGGTGACGCCGCCGGTCGGGCTGAACCTGTTCGTCACCGCGGGCATCACCAAGATGTCGATCGGCCAGGTGGTGCGCGCCGCGCTGCCCTGGCTGATGGTGCTGCTGGCGTTCCTGGTGATCGTGACCTACGTGCCGGCGATCTCGCTGGCGCTGCCGAATCTGCTCTTCTGATCGCTTGAGCTGAGCGCGCAAGGTCGCCGGTGCCGCGGCGATGCCGCCCGAGGACTTTAACGCGGCGGCTTCGCCGCCCGAGGACTTTAACGCGGCGGCTTCGCCGCCCGCTCGGCGAGAAACTCCGCCAGCACGCGTCCGGTGTGGCTGCGGCGTGCGGCGCGCGCGACGTCTTCCGGTGCGCCCTGCGCGACCACCCGTCCGCCGGCCTCGCCGCCTTCCGGGCCGAGGTCGATGATCCAGTCGGCCTCCGCCATGACGTCCAGGTTGTGCTCGATGACGAGCACCGTGTTGCCGCCATCGACCAGGCGGTGCAGCACGCGGATGAGCTTCTCGACGTCGGCCATGTGCAAGCCGACGGTCGGCTCGTCGAGCACGTAGAGCGTGCGTGCGGCGCCGGCGCGTCCACGGCTACGCCGCGTACCGGGCTCGCCCGCCGCGCCGGCGTCGCCGGTGTCCACGCGCACCTTCGCCAGTTCGGTCACCAGCTTGATGCGCTGCGCTTCGCCGCCCGACAGGGTGGGGCTCGACTGGCCGAGGGTCAGGTAGCCGAGGCCGACATCCTGCAGCAGGCGCAGGGCGTGATGGATCGACGGGTGCGCGGCGAAGAACGTGACCGCCTCGTCGACGCTCAGCGCGAGCACCTCGCCGATGGTCTTTTCCCGCCAGCGCACGCTCAGCGTGTCGGCGTTGAAGCGCGCGCCGCCGCAGGCCTCGCAGGCCACCTTGACGTCGGGCAGGAAGGACATCTCGATGCGCTGCATACCCTGTCCGTCGCACACGCTGCAACGCCCGCCGGCGGTATTGAAGGAAAAGCGGCTCGCGCTCCAGCCACGGATGCGGGCATCAGTGGTGTCGGCGAACAGCCGCCGGATTGCGTCCCAGAAACCGACATAGGTGGCGGGACAGGAACGCGGCGTCTTGCCGATCGGCGTCTGGTCGACCTCGAGCACGCGCTCGATGGCCTGCCAGCCTTTCAGCGCGCGGCAGCCGGCGGGCGCGGACTCGCGTTTCGTCTTGCGCTGCGCGGCGAGCAGGCGCACCAGATTGTCGTGGATCAC
>LJTQ01000035.1 GCA_001303445.1 Betaproteobacteria bacterium SG8_39
CCTCGCGCGCCGGCGCGCCGTTCACCCGCGCTTCGCCCTTGACCCGGTAGACGCCTTTTTCGATCTTGCCGGCCGCAAGCGCTTCGCGCAGCGCACCGAGCCGCGCGGTGAGCACAAGGCCCAGCGACATCGCGAGCCAGCGTCGGCGCGTCGTCACGCCGCGCCGCCTACCACGCGCTTTGCGCGCAGGTCTGCGCGAGCGCATCGTCGATCGGCTCTGCGAACTCGGCACGCGCCCTGCCGATTGCCGCCGCTTCCGCCTCGCTCGGCCAGGCATGCTCGAAATGCCAGCCGTACTGGGCTTCGAAGCGGGCCCGAAAGGCATCCTCCAGCGCGCGCTCAGCGGGCAGCGCACCCTGCTCGGCCCATTCGGTCATCGCGAGCGAGAGGCCTTCGCGCAGCCAGGCACGAAACTCGGCTGACGGGTTCGACATCGGAGCGGCGAACGCCTGCAGCGGAAAGCGCAGCAGGAAACTCGAGGCGACGACGGCACATGCACCAATCGAGGCGGCGCCCGCGCCGGCGATCTTGTGGCCGTTCAACCAGACGTCGTTGCCGTTCAGGTAGGCGGGCAGGCCGAACTGGCGGTAGGTGGCGACCACCGGCGCGAGCGCCCAGGAAGACCAGCGCGCCGGGCGGCCGGGCGCGTCTCGCCGCGGTGCGATCAACACGAAAACGTACTGGTGCTTGTCCACCCAAACCCGCCCGCCGCCGAGCGCACTGCGCAGCACCGGAGTGCGGCTGTTCGCCTCGAGCTCGGCAGCCCCCTGGCCCTGGCCGATGCAAAGCGGCGTCTTGGCCTGCGCCCACAGCAGGATGGGCGCGCCGTCGGCCGGCTGCGCCGCGGCCAGCCCGGCATAGGTCGCATACAACTCGGCCGGCTCGACCTGGCCGAGCCGGATCCAGCGTGCAGCGCGTCCCGCCATCAGCCGCGCACTCGCGGATGACGCCGCGCCCTCAGACCGAACGCGTGCCGCGCGCTCTTGCACACGCCCGCATCGGTCAGCGAGAACGTCTTGGCCACACGACCGATTATTCCCACTCCGGGCGGGCGGTGCAAACAAAAAGCCCCGCAGGCGCGGGGCTTTTCTGCAAACGCGCTGTTGCGGTTGCTCAATAGCGCTTGGCCCAGGCGATACCGAGCGAGTCCTGCGACATCTCGATGGTTTCGGTACCGCCCACGTTGAAGTACGGGTTGGTGGCGGGTCCGGAGACCGAATTCTTGAAGCCGTGCATGTAGGCCATCGTGATCTCGGAGTTGCCTTCCAGCTGGTAGGTGAAGCCGAGCGTCACGTGGTCCTCGATCACACCCGGCGCCAGGATGTTGAAGGTGACGTCGCGCGCCTGGATCGGGTTGTCGCTGTGGTTGTAGCCGCCCCGCAGCGTCAGGCGCTGGTTCCACTGGTACTCGACGCCGAGCTTCCAGACATCGATGTTGTCCCAGCCGAATCCGATGCTCGAACTGCTCGCGCCGAGGCAGGCTGCGCCCACGCCCGGGCCCGCGGGCATCGTCGGCATACAGCCGGGCTGGTTGCTCGGGTTGCCCACCGAGTTGACCTTGTTGTAATTGATGCGCTGGTAGTCAGCCGCGATCGTCAGCTTGTCCGACGGCTTGAAGGCGACGCCGAGGCTGTAGTTCTCCGGAATGTCGAAGCCGCCCTGCTCGGCGAACAATCCCTTGTACTTGTCGAACTCGCCCATGCTGATCTTGGTCGAGTAGGCAACGCCGACCGAGAACTGCCGCGAAATCTCGCCGTAGTAACCGATGCGCAGTCCGTAGCCCCAGCTCGTGTCGTGGCCGTTGTTGGTCAGGTCGCTGGGCGAAGAGGAAATCGCGCCGAACGGCTGCAGGCCGTAGGCCTTGAATTTCTGGTAGGCGATGAGCGGCGAAACGCCGATCGAATGCTTATCCGCGACCTTGTAGGCGAGTGTCGGCGCGATGATCAGCTGCTCGAGGTTGACGCCCAACTGCCCCGATCCGCATAGAAGATTGGCCGGCACGCCGCTCGGCGGCCCCATCTGGCAGACGCCCTGGTCGAGCTGGCCGCTCTTGTAATCGGTGTTCATGCCGCCGTTGGCATAGACCGTGACCCCAAGCGAGAGCTTCGGCTGCAGCATGTAGTTGAAGGCGAACTCCGGAATGAAGAAATTCTGGCTCTCGTTGCCATCGGCCGAGCCGTCCAGAAAGCCGGCACCGCCCGCGCTGCCCTCGCGCCGCGCCGAGCGGTCGGGACGGAACCAATCGATCCCCAGCTCAACCCGATTGCCGACGAAGACCATGGTCGCCGGGTTGCTCGCCCCGCCGTAGGCGTCGGTGGTCATGGCGGTCGAGGCCCCGCCACGGCCCTTCGACTTCATGCCGTAGCCGTGCTGGAAATAGCCATCGGTCGCAAGCGCCGCCTGTGACCCCAGAACACCGGCAGCCGCGAGGGCCGCCCCGATCAGATTGCGTTTCACGTTTCTCTCCCTGAAGGCGCCCTTCGAACGCCGCTTTATCGCTAAATGAACAGACTCACATCGGCATCGCGCGCCATCGGCAGAAAGGTCGCGGCGCCGACATATTCTTTGACTTCCGGCAGGAAGTCGTCGTGCTTGAATCCGAACAGGTCCACCGTCATCTGGCAGCCGATCAGATTGACGCCGGCCTCAATGCACAGACCGCGCAGCTCGCTGATGTCGGCGACGCCCTTGTTCTTGATCGTCTGGCGCATGAGGGTGGTCGCCATCGCCTCGAACCCGGGCACCGCCTGCACCGCGCTCGGAATGTTCCAGGTGATGCCCTGAAACCAGTCCGGGCCGAACGGCATTTTCATGGGCATGGCCGGGTTGCCGAGCGGGCTGACGTGCAGGTCCGAGATGTCCTTCTTCAGCAGCGTCAGGCCGTAGAAGGTGAAGAAGATCGACACGTTCCAGCCCAGCGCCGCAGCAGTCGACGCAAGGATGAACGGGGGGTAGGCCCAGTCGAGCGTACCCTTGGTCGCGATGAGGGTCATCGACGGAGTGCGCTCCGCAGCCCGCTTTTCGAGTGCCGCTTCGAGCTTCTGCGGCAGCAGTTCGTCGAGGCGTTGCTTGATCAGGTCGTCGATCAGTGCTGTGTTGGGCGCTGCATCCATGGTGGTCTCCTCCAATGGGCGCTGCCCGGGCAGGCAGCCAATGCAAATATAAGAATCTACTGAAATATCCTGGGACTGCCTAGGGGATCGGAGCAAACGTTTTTATCCTCCGATCAGTGCTGCGCCGGGCATCCCACCGGCCCTGCCCGCGCCCCCGCACACGCTTGATCCCCGTCAATCCCGGTAAGATGGCGCACCTTATGCTGAGGGCGCCATGAAAGTACGCGACGTGATGACCCCGAACGTGGTCTCGATTCCCGCCGACATGGCGGTACCCGAGATCGCCAAGCTCATGCTCGAGCGGCGCATCAGCGCCGTGCCCGTGGTCGACGCCAGCGAGCACGTGGTCGGCGTGATCAGCGAAGGCGACCTGATCCGGCGCCCGGAACTCGGCACCGACAAGCCGCGCTCGCGCTGGCTGCGCTTTTTCATGTCCGACGAGGACCGCGCGCAGGACTACGTGAAGACGCATGGCCTGCACGCCAAGGACGTCATGTCGAAGCCGGTGGTCAGCGTTTCCCCCGAGGCTTCGCTCACCGACGTCGTCAACCTGATGACCGCGCGCCGCATCAAGCGCGTCATGGTGCTTGAGCACGGCAAGCTCGCCGGCGTGGTCACGCGCAGCGACCTGCTGCGCACGCTGCATGCGCGCGAAGCCCTGCCCACCGAGGCCATGCCCAAGGACGACGCCAGCGTGCGCGCGCGCATCCTCAAGACGATCGACGAACAGGGCTGGGCGGCGAGCGCCATCATCAACGTGCAGGTCACTGACGGCACGGCCTACCTGTGGGGCGTCGTCGACTCGGAAGAGCAGCGCAAGGCCATTCTGATCGCGGTCGAAGGCGTGACCGGCGTACGCGCCATCGAGGATCACCTCGGCAAGCTGCTCGCGGGCTGAGCCGCGGCCGCTCCGGAGCGGCCTGCGCTAGCGTCCGGCCCTGACCTCGCTGCCGTCCATCTGGCGGCGGATTTTCTGCAGGTCACGCTTCGCCGGCGCGAACGGAAACGACAGGATGTCGCTCGGGCGCGAGTCGCCGTAGGGTCGGTTGCAGGCCGAGACCTCGCTGTCATCCTTCCCCGGGCAGCCCGAGGTACGGAACGGCTTGCCCGAGGCGATGATGGGCTCGAGCGCCTCGCGCGGCAGGCCGAAGTGGGTGACGCGGTCCGAGGCATCGAAGCGCATCTCGTCGACGCGGCGTCCCGCGTAATCGATGAGGAAGCGCGCGAGCTGCACGCGGCGCCACTGGCCGCGATCGACCGGCGGCCAGTCCTCCATCAGCGAGCCCTGCTCCGGAAAGAAGGCGAACATGTGGTTGTGCCCGCCCATGTCGCGAATGCGCTGCACCACCTCGAGGATTTCGCGCTCGGTCTCGCCCATGCCGCAGATCAGGTGGGCGCCGAACTTCTCCGGCCCGAACACCTCCGCCGCCCATTCGAGGGTGCGCCAGTAGCGCGCATAGTCGTGCGGGCTGTCGACGCCTTTGCCGCGCGTGCGCTCGAAGATTTCGGGCGTGACCGCATCGAGCGCGACGGTAAAGATGTCGGCTCCCGTCGCCTTCATGCGCACCAGGTCGTCGCACCCAAGCGTCGTCGGGTTCGACAGAATCGAGACCGGCACCTCGGGCACCGCGCGCACCCATTTTTCGAGCAGCACGAAGCTGTCCTGGTTCGAGCGTGGGTGCGTGATCATCGAGATGCACATGCGCTGAAAGCGTCCCCGGTCGCCGCCCGCCCGCACCCGCGCAATGACCTCGTCGGTGCGCGCGGTCGGCCAGTCGACGCGGATGAAGTTGCGGTCCGCGTAGTCGCGCGTCTCCTCGCGATGGCGCGCCAGTCCGCAGTAGGCGCAATTCGCGCGACAGCCTTCGGGGTAGGTCACCAGCAGGTTGAGGCAGTGCGTGCAGGCGGTGCGGTGCATCGCGCCCGCGACCAGGCCGAGCGTGAGCGCCGCGGCGGTGCTCATCTGCACGTATTCGGGCGAGCGCATCTCCGGCGTGCGCACCTGCGGGTTCGGTCGATAGAAATTCAGCCGTTGAGCGGTTTCCGTGCTGCCGGCAACGGCGTCCATGGCCAGGCCTGCCTAGAATTCGATGTCGGTGCGGATCGCCGCGATCCCCGCCGCAGCGCAGGCGTCGTCGGCCTCGCCGCCAGGCGCACCCGATACGCCGATCGCACCGAGCAGCGAGCCGCTCGCTTCGATCTGCATGCCGCCGCCGACTGCGGCGACCCCGGGCAGATGGCGCACCCCGCTCTGCGGCTTGCCGGCCTGGGTCATCTCGGCAAGCTCGCTGGTGTTGGCGCGAAAGCTCACTGCGCTCCAAGCCTTGGCGCGCGCCATGCGCGGCGTATGCGCGCCGGCGTAACGATCGCGCAGCAGGACCTGGACCACACCCATGCGGTCGACGACCGCCACGGCCACCTGGTAGCCCGTGTCGCGGCAACTCTTGAGCGCGGCCTGCGCCGCCTTGAGCGCAGTCTCCGGCGTCATGAGTTTGATCTGGTGCGTGGCCTCTGCCTGCGCCGCGCCGGCCAGCAGCAGGCCCATCAGGGCGGCAATGAGTCTGGATTTCATGTCGGTCGTCTCCCGGGTTCGGCCGTCTGCGGCCCAGCTGCATAGTACTCGTCGAATGCGATCCAGCCCGCGCGATGCGTCGCGTCGCGTGCGGCGCCTGCGGTATTCCAGGCGCCCGCCATGCGCTGTCGCGCACGCAGGCCGCGCGCCAGACTGGGCTCGAACTGCTCGCGCATCTCCGCCTCGTAGGCGATGAGCGCATTCGCATCGCCCGCCAGCCGGCGCGCCGCCGCCTCGCCGGCGCGCTCGCCCGAGGCCACCGCAGGCGCGATCCCCGCGCCGGTGACCGGGTGGGTGAACCCCGCCGCATCGCCGACGAACAGCACGTCGCCCTCGACCAGTCGCGCGCGCAGTCCGCCGACCGGAATCAGCCCGCCGGTGCGCAGCAGGATGTCCGCACCGACCCTGCGCTCGGCGACCAACGCCGCGTGCAGCGCATCGAGCGGCGCTTTCATGTCGGCCTCGAGCGCCGGATCGACGCCGAGGCCGAGATTGGCGACCGTGCCCTTGGGAAACAGCCAGGCATAGCCGCCCGGGGTCTGCGGCGAAAGCCAGATATCGGTATCACGCTGCGCGCGGCACAACGGCACGGTGTACTGCCGCGTGGTCACCAGCGGCAGTCGCGGCAAACCGAGGCAGGCGGCGACCTGCGACTGCGGCCCGTCAGCCGCGATCAGCAGCCGGTAGCCGACTTCGCGCAGCCCGCTCGCCGTGCTGACGCGAACGCGCCGCGCGCCGACGTCCACCGCGCGCAGCAGGCTGTCGGTCCAGAGCAGCGCGCCCGCCTCTCGCGCCGCATGTGCCAGCGCCTGGTCGAAACGGTCACGCTTGATCATCAGGCCGTTGAACGCACGCTGCGTGCGCGCACCCGAGGGCAGCACCGTCGCCATCGCCTCGACCGCCTGGGCGCGCGCGTCGGGCGCGGCGTAGCGCGACAGCGGCAGCGGGATGAACTCGGCGCACTGCACCGGGATGCCGACCACCTTCTTGCGCTCGAGGCACAGCACCGATGCGCCCGCGCGTGCCGCCGCCGCAGCCGCGCTCGAGCCGGCCGGACCGAGGCCGATGACGAGTACGTCGACGGCGCGCGCCATGGCCTCAGCCCGCAACGATCGCGATGTTCGCGAGTCGACCGCGCCGCCGGCGCTCGTTCGCGACGATGAGCGCCGGGTCGATGCGCGGCGCCGCCGGATCCTCCAGCGCAAGCACCTCCTCGCCCACCGCGATCGAGCAGCAGGCCGGCGTCACCTTCACGTCGCGTCCGAGGCGCAACGCGAGCTCGACGATGCCATCGGCCGGATGGGCGACGCCCGACAGGCCCGCGAGCACGGCATAGGCGTCGATTTCGAGCTTGGCACGGCCGGCCGGACGCGCACAGCCGAGGAGCAGCGGGACGTCCGGCAGCGCACGGCGCGCGTCGAGGAAGAAGCGCCCGACGGTCGCCGACCCGGGCACCGCGAACGGCCGGCGCGCCGGCGCGTAGAACGGCATCGCCACGACGAGCACCAGCGCCGAGGGCGTATGGCGCGCGATCATCTCAAGCGCCGCCCACTCGCCGAGCATGCGCCCGTAGTGCAGGCCGACGACGATGTGCGGCACGACTTTCATCGAGGTGTCCACCAGCGCCTCGAGCGCGCGCTCGAAATCGGCCACCGGCCGGCGCAGGTGGTAGACCTGCGACACCGTGTCCTGCGCGCCGATCACATCGAGCATTGCCGCGTCGACCCCCGCCGCTTCGATGGCGCGCGCCCTGTCGCGGTCAAGCAGTGCGGTGTGGACGGCGATGCGGAATCCCGGGTGCCGCTGCTTGATCCGCTGCACCGTCGGCAGGAACGGCTCGTACTCGACCTCGTCGCGATGGTTGGAGCCGCCGGTCAGCAGCATCCCCTTGGCGCCCGCTTCGATGCGCTCGTTGACCACGCGCCAGAGCGCCTCGGGCGTGGTCGCCGGAAGCATCGGCGCGAGGACCTTTGCCTTGCAGTGATCGCACTGCAGCTGGCACGCTGCGCCGGTGATCGAAACCGCGGGCCACGCCGAGTGGGCGCAGGCCGAGATTTCGCTCGTCGCGTAGGACTTGAAGGTCGGCGTGTAAAAGTGGATTCCGCGGTCGCGCGGCGGGGCCTGCGCCAGCCGCGCCACGAGCGCAGGATCGAACTGCGCCGCCTCCAGCGCCTCGACCTCGCCGATCAACGCAGTCCAGTCAGCCACCGATCCGCCCGTTCTGAAGTTCGGGCATTGCCCCGCGGCACCCAGTGACACCGTGCCCTGCCCCGTTCTGCTCAGGGACAGCCCGCAAAACCGTCGGCCGCCATCTTCGCCTCGAAGGCCGACATCGCCGCGGCACCGGTTACGAGCGCGCCCGAATCAGCATCCCAGTTCGCCGGCTTGATCTTGACCAGCCAGCCACTGCCGTACGGATCGGCGTTGATCGACTTCGGGCTCGCAGCGACCCCATCGTTCACCGCGACCACCTCGCCGGCCACGGGCGACTTGACCGGGCCAACCCATTTGCCGGATTCCACCGTGGCGGCCGACTTGTTGAGGTCGACCGCGCGACCGACCTTTTTCGGCGTGTAGGCGACGACCTCGCCGGCGAGCGCGCAGGCGTAGGACGTCATGCCGATCGTTACCGTGCCGTCGTCTTCCCTGCGCACCCAGACGTTGTTCTCGACGCTGTAGTGCAGGTCATCCGGAAGGTTGCAATTCTTGACCGACGCCATTTTCGTCCCCCTGAAAAAACCCGCTTGTCGCAAGACCGGAACCCGATCACGCGCGCCCGCACCCGTCGCAACTAGGCAACGCTGCCGAAGCCTTTGTCGGTCGCCCCGGCAGGCGCCTTGAGACCCGCGACGCGGCATCCCTGCGCCACCGGCCCGCCGGGGAAAAGCCGATAGAGCGCCCTGAGCCCCCCGGCGTGGTGGAACTTTTCATCGAGCGCATCGTGCAGTGCGCGCAGGTTGACGACCTCCGCGGCATGCCGTGCGTAGTACGCCTGCAGGGCACGCAGCACCTGCCAGTGCGCATCGTCGAGTTCCAGCGCGTCCTTGGCCGCGACCTCGACCGCGACCTCCGGCGTCCAGTCGGCCGGTGCATCCGGAAACCGTGGATCCTTGTCGGCGCCTTTCCCGCCGCTGACGATCTCATCCATCAGGCTTGGCATGGGCGTCGTGGCCTGCGTCAGCGCTTGCGAATATGGAACACGTACTCGCCGGGCGCATTTTCGCGGGCATCGGCCAGGTCCATGCCGGTCGCCTTGACCCAGCTGCGCACGTCCGCCCGAATGCCCGGGCAGTCGCTGACGAGCTTCAGCACTTCGCCCTTGCGCATGCCGTTGAGCAGTTTCTTCGCCTCGACGATCGGCCCGGGACAACTCGTGCCGCGCATGTCGAGCACCGCGTTGGGCGAGACCTGCTTGGCCTTTCCCTTGCGGATGTAGTATCCGGTCGCGCTGCGCGCCAACTTCTCGGTCTTCACGATCGTGACGTCGGCATATTTCGGCCAGCTGGACAGATCATCCTTGGTCGACGGGCAATCGGACAGCAGCAGCATCACCTCACCGGCCAGCAGGTCATCCAGCACGCGTTTTGCGCCCAGCATCGGCCCGGGGCAGGCCGAGCCCCGCATGTCGAGGGTGACTTGCGGCTTCGGTTTTGATGTCTTCGCCATGATTTCGAGCCGTCGATGCAATGCTAGACTAAAACTATACTCCGACGATGATGCGAAATCTCCCGCAACTCGCACGCACTGTCCAGCACAACTGCAACATCTCGGACGCGCGCCACGCCGGCGATTACGGCCTGTGCACCTTCCTGCTCAAGATGCGCGAGTACTACCGCTGGGAGAACGCATTGCCGTTCTCGCGCGCCGTACCCAAGGACGCGCTGGGCGACTGGCTGAGCGCGCGTGAGGCGCATTGGAACGCGATCGAAGCCGAGACATTCCAGCCGCTGCCGCTGGCGCGCGGCGACGTCGATCCGCTGGCGGCCGACGTCGTCAATCAGGAACTGTTGCCCCAGGCCCTCGTGTACAGCGCCGGCTATGGACGGCTGCAGAAACCGGTGTTCTTTCTGGCTGCGCTGCTGCGCGTGGAGGAACGCGCCGGCTGCACGATCCTGATTTCATCCAGCGAGCACGCACGCGAGCTGGCCGCGCCGCCAGCGATGCTGCAGGGGCGCACCATCTTCGTGCGCCGGGAATCGGTGCGCCGCTACCTGTGGGAAAAGATCGAGGAATGGCGATGGCGCCCGCAGGACAAGCGCATGGCGCGTGCGCTGGCGAACTACGATTTCGACACCGACAGCGAAACTGCGCTGCAGCGCATGGCCGACAACGAGATGGAAACCATGATCCTGCACGAGCTCGGGGAGGCGATGGCGGGTGAGCGGCTCGGCGCGGCGTGGGAGGAAATGCTTGCGTCGGTGACGAATCCGCGCAGCGAGGTGGTCGCACGTGCGATACGCGACCTGCTCGCCGATTGTCTGTCGACCTTGCCTGCGCTGCTGGAGCGCGTAAATCTTCCGGCGCTGCATTTCTATTTCGCGACCTACGATGCGCCGCGCCGCCAGCTGTTCCCGCAGGCCCTGGAGGCCTACGAGCACTTTGTGCATACCGGCGCGCTCGACCGGCTCCGGCATGCTGTGCACGAAGGCACGGCGCGCTGGCTGGCGCAGGCCCGGGCGCTGCTCGCGCTCGACCCGGCTGCGCACGAGCCCGCCTTGAGTGCACTGCTCGAGACGGTCTCGCTCGACGCCGACGCAGACGCGGATCCCGCGCGCTGACGTTTGGCGCGCCGGCCTAGGCGCCCTCGGGCGGCGTCCCAGCGGCAGACGCTGTCGAGGCGCTCAACCCCGTAGGCGCCACCGTTTGCTCGACCAGCTTTCTCACCCAGCGCACCATTTCCGGTGCCTCGATGTCGATCATCTGCTCAACCACCCATTTGTTGTCCCCGCTCGCCATCGCATCGGAAACCTGGGTGGCGAAGTAGCGCAGGCAGGGATAGCCCGGCTCGCCGCCGGAATATTCGAATTCGGCATAGTCCGCGAAGCGGGCGTTGAGCAAGTCGATGAAAGGCGTGCGGTAATCTCCGGACTCTGCGGGCCCGAACAGATCGAGCTGGTTGTTCTCCAGGGTGGCCGCGAGGTGATCGACCACGGCACGCACGAATGTGGCGCGGTCGCTCTCGCTCAGCGTACCGTATACCGTGCGATCGACGAGTTGAACGAGGAACGCGATGAATTCGGCGAGCACGCGGGTCACCAGCCGATCCGAACCGAAACGGAAACCCTCCTTCTCCATGTGCTTGAAAATTTCGAGCGACAACTTCCACAGATTCGCGCCGATGACGCCGGCGCGCTCTACCAAGGTGCGCGCGCCTTTCTTGCGCCAGCGCGTCTTGATGCGCGCCACGGAAGGGCGGCTGCTGATGATCGCCATGGTTGCGGGTCAAGCGGGTTCGCGGTGAGATCGCCGATAATAGCTCTGGGAGTACTACATGTCAGAACTGAATATGGAATTGACGAGCGGCATTGCCGCGTTCGAGGCGAAGGATTTCGCCAGGGCAATGCAGCTGCTGCAGCCGCTCGCCGAAAAAGGCGAGGCGCAGGCGCAATACCGGGTGGCGATCATGGCCCAGGTCGGCCTGGGCATGGTGAAGAACTGCGCCATCGCGGTGAAATGGATGCGCGCGGCCGCGGATCAGGGCTTCGCGCTCGCGCAGCACGGCCTGGGCTTCATGTACTTCCAGGGCGAGTGCACCAAGGCCGATCCCGCCGAGGCGGCCCGGTGGTTCCGGCTGGCCGCCGACCAGGGCATGGCGGGATCGCAGTCGATGCTCGCCACGATGTACGAGAAGGGCATCGGCGTCGGGCGCGACCCCGCCGAGGCGGCGCAATGGCGCGCGCGGGCGGATAAGGACGCCGGCGCGTCTTCGGCTACTTCTTGATCCAGGCCTCGAAGGCGCCGGTATTTTTCTCCATGCCGTGCGCATAGCCGGCGTCATAGGCTTCGTTGACGCGTTGTTCTTCGCGCTTCGGGTTGTGCAGAAAGCCGGACGCCCAGCCGTTGATGTACTCGGGATCGACGCCTTTTTTCTGCATCCGGTCGACGGTTTCGTAGTAAACCTTATTCATGGTCTGCGCACTCTTGCGGTTGCTGACCCGCATAGGGTAATGATTGGCGTGAAACTTTCAATTTCGTCGTATTGAACATGCGATTCAAGGTGATTATCGGCGACCAGGTCTATGCCGTGGAAATCCCGGAAGCGCTGCTGCACGAAGCCGAGGAATTCCACGCCAAGCTCGACCGCGACATGGACCGGGGCTGGCAGATGAGCCGAGCATTCGTGGCGCAACCGGACCGGCTGCAGCGCTGCCAGATCGTCGCCGACAAGCTGCTCACCAGCATCACGCAGGACAATCAGGCCACCGCGATGCTCATGGCCAGCTACATCGCGCTGCGCATGCCCGGCGCGATCGGCGTGACCATCGACGTCGACGGGGAGATGCAGAATACCGAGCTACTCTACGCCTAGGCCATGTTGCGCTTCGGCGATCAGATCCGCGAAGTCAAGCCCCTCAGCTTCATCTACCTGGCCGAGCGCGCGCTGCCGGCCGACGTCTGCCTGGAAGCCATCCGGCGCTTCGAGGCCAAACCCGAGCAGCAGATCGCCGGACGGCTCGGCCAGGCGGGCGTCGAGGCACCCGAGGTCAAGCGCTCGACCGACTTGCGCATCAGCGGGCGCGAGGACTGGCGCGACATCGACCGCACCCTGTCACAGCAACTCGTCGCGGCATTCAATGCGTTTGCGCAGGAATTCCCCTTTTTCGCCGCCAATGCATTCAAGGATATCGGCTACAACCTGCAGCGCACCCTGCCCGGCGAGTACTACCACTGGCACGTCGATGCGGGTCCGGGCGCGTTCAGCGACCGCCAGCTGGTCGCGATCTGGTATCTGAACGACGTCGCGGGGCCGGGCGGCGAGACCGAGTTTCCGCTCCAGGGCGTGTCGATCCGGCCGACGCAGGGCAGCCTGCTCCTGTTTCCGCCGTTCTGGACCCATGTCCATCGCGGCGCTACCCTTGAAGCAGGCGTCAAGTACATCGTCACGACATGGATCTCGTTTGCCTGACAGGCCCCGGGCGCCGAATCGTTGAGGCACGCAGCATGAGCGAGTCAAAGGTTTCGATGGAAGCCCGCATCCTGCAGGCGGTGAAGCTCACCCTTGCCCGCGTCATCAAGGACACCGCGACGCCGCACGGCATGCGCCATCCGCTGTCGGATGGCACCATCGAGGACCTGCGCCAGTGCCTCGCGCTCATCAGCGCACGCGAGCGCGAGCTGGCCGAGGCCGCGGGGCAGCCGACGGAGGCGCGCCCGCGTTTCAGCAATGAACCGACGCGCGAGAGTTCCGTGATCCGTTTCCACAAGAATCCGCCTGCCGATGACAAAGACTAGAACGCAGGCCATGACGCAAAACGGCTGCAGCGCGCTCGAACCCTATGCCTTGCGCGTGCTCGGTGACAGTATGGCGCCCGAGTTTCCGGAGGGCTGCATCATCATCGTCGATCCCGGCCACGCGCCGAGAGACGGCTCATACGTGATTGTGGAATTCGCCGGCGACATTTTTTTCCGCCAGCTCCGCTGTGACGGCGAGCGCCGCTTCCTGCAGCCGCTGAATCCGCAGTACGGCGGCTTCGAGCTGACCCCGCCCTACACGATCCGCGGCGGCGTCGTTCAGCAGGTCGGCAAGAGGCGCGCGCAGCGCAAGCACTACGACTGACGCGCGCTCAGGCGCTGCGCAACTAGTAGCCGCCCTTGCGCATGCTCTCCGGCAGCCCGGCGATCTTGCCGGCCTGCTTGGACGGATTTCCCGGGTAGAGATCGAACAGCGTCTTGTTGTCCACCTTGCGGTCGGACCACTTGGCCTGCATCGTCTTGAGAATCGCGCGGTTGTTCGGCTGCTCGCCGTTGTTGTTGACGTAGGCATCGCGCAGATACTCGATCACGTCCCAGTGGTCCTGGCTGAGCGTGATGCCCTCCTCGGCCGCAATCGCCTCTGCGACGTCTCTGTCCCAGTCGTCGAGCGACTCGAGATAGCCGTTCTCCGTCGTTTCGATCTGCCTTCCCTTCACTTCGTACGCCATGATCGCCTCTGCTCGGATGAGTCCATGCAATAACCGGGCGTCGATCTTAGATCCAATGTCCGGCGGCGGCCAAGAGCCGTCGTTCGCGCACCATCGCCTCATGCGCGGATCAACGCCGCTTATTGATGGCCTCGATCCGCGCGCGGCCGCGGCGCCGGAGACGTCCGCCAGGCTACCGTCGGCGTCGGAACGCGCGCAAAATGCGACGCCAGGACAACGCTTCAAGGATCAACCCGGAGGAAACCCATGTTCGATCCCGTCACGCTGCCATTCGGCGCCAAGATGCTGTTCAACACGGTCAAGCTCAAGCCCGGCGTTTCCTTCGAGGACGTCGAGCTGGCGGTGGGCGAGATGTGCAACGTCGTCAAGGAAACCTACGGCGGCGACAAAGGCGGCTTCATTGCCGGCCAGGTGTTCAGGTTCTCGGGCTTCGTTTCCGACGAAGGTTCGCTCAACGACTCGCGCACCGAGGACGAGCACTACGTCATCGTGACGTACTGGCGATCCTTCGAGGAACACGAGAAATCGCACGCCGACGCGACTTTCTCCAACAAATTCGAGACGCTCGCGAAGATGTGCTCCGACACCAAGGAACTCGGCTACGAGATGCTCTGGCAAGGCGCGCCGGAGTAACGTCGAATGCCGTCTTGCGCGGGACGGGCTAGTCCGACCGGGACCCCGCTTCGCCGATGCCTTTGTGGGGAATGAACACGCCACAGCCGAGCCTGCGCTCGCCACCCAGGCCGTGGCGCTGCAGCGCGAGCGACTGTGCCGGCGTGAGGGCCGCGAGCATCAGGCTGCGGGTCCGGTAGGCCCGCTCCGGGGTGGCCACCGCGGTGACGCGGCCGCACAGCATCGTGGGTGCCGTGACGCCGAGCGCGCCGAGCGCGCCCGCGGCAGCGGCGAGAAAGGCGGCTTCGTCGTCCCCGTCCCCGAACACGACGCTGCGCGAGAACAGGGTCGTGATCCGCGACAGCGGCCGGACGGCGAGTCTGTCCACGCGCAGCGGCCGGCCCGCCACATCGAGCGTGCGCCCGAGCAACGCGGCGGCATCGTCCAGACGCCGCTGCGGCAGGCGCAGCGCGAGCCGGGCGCGACGCGATAGTTGCAACATCGCATCCTCGCCCTCGGGCCGCATCCAGCCCGCACCCGAAGCCGTGCCATGGACCGTATGCAGACCGGCGCCCGGTTCCTCTGCAAACCAGGGCAGCGCCGTCCGGATCGCCTGCGACAGCGCGTAGGCGTGATCGACCGGCAGGCTGCGGCAGGAAATGGCAAACACCGCATCCACGATCTCGCCCGCCGCGTCCTCTGCTGCGGCATCGTCTTCACTGAACGGCATCGCGCTCACGCCGATTACCCCGTCTAGGCCACAGGCAGCGCGGCTTGCAGGGCATCTCGATCGAACCACCAGTCGTCCTGCACCAGCACGTCGACCACATTGCGCAGGCGCGGCAGGAACAGGGCCGGATCGTTCAACTCCATGTCCTCGATCCAGCGGTTGAAGGCCTGCTGCCCGTCGACGCCGCTGTGCCGGCGCGCCACGGTGGCGAGCACCTGATTGGCGTAGATGAGCAGATGCTCGCGCTGGGGTTCGCGCGCACGCAGATCGACCACGTATACCGCCGTGACGGCGGCCACCGCCGCGCCGTCGGCATCCGGGGGCGTCTCCTCGACAACGCGCTGCAACAGCGCCACGCTCAGCTCGGGATCGACCGGATAGGTCACGGCAAGCCAGATGCCCATGCCGAGCGCCGCGAGCGACTGCGGCTGGTCGGAGAGGAAAAGAATGTCACAGGCCTGCGCCGCGCCCTCCCAGGCCTGCTCGGCAAGGTAAAGATCGAACGCTTCGCGCGCGGCGGCCCAGGCCTCGGGACCCTGCTCGAGCCGCACGCGCGCGCGGCCGAGCTGCAGCAGGAGATCGGCGCGCCGCAGCGGTTCCGCACCCGGGGACAGCTCCGCGAGCTGTCCGCGCAGATCCGCGACCAGGCGCTTGAGCATCCCGGTCGATTCCCTGGCGTCCGTGCTGTCGTCCGCATTACCGACCGACGGGTCTTCCTTGATGAACTTGAGTGGGATGTGCTTCATGGCGTTCCTAAACGATCCGAATATCGCGCGCGATAGACGAGCCGGCCCGGAGCTTGCGCGGGGTCGTCGAAGGCGCTGCGGTTATGCAGCACGTTGTTGCAGATCAGGCCCTGGCCGCCGGCCAGGCGCAGGGCAAACACGTGCGGCGACGCCGCGTCGAGCTGCTGATTGAGAAACTGCACTGCGGCGCGCGTCGTCGCGTCGGGCCGCCACTCGATGCTGCGGGTGCGCGCGGTATAGCGCATGTGAAGCGCACCGGCGTCGATGGAGAACACCGGCCCGGTCTGGGCGGGGCGGCGCTCGACGCCCGCCTCCGCATTGGCGGGAATCGTCATCGCATCGGGCGCCGAGAGCGCCTGCACGTACGCCGGGTCGGCGTCGCGCAGGAGAATGTAGGCAATTTCGTGATCGAGCAGATGATTCACGCCGCCGCTCGCGGCGGGGCGCGCGCAGTGCAGGATGAAGGCGCGGATGCGCTGCGCCGGCGCGTTGTAGTAGCCGTCGGTGTGCCACAGCAGGCGGCGGTTCGAGTACGGAATGTAGCCACGGGCCGATTTCGCCGCCACGGCCTCGAGCGAACTGATGCCGTCTTCGTCGGCGAGCGGGTTGGGCTGCAGGCGGGCAAGGCCGAGACGCGCGCCCAGGCGGCGCACCAGGTCCTTGTCGGGCTCGTCGGGACCACCGGCGAGCGGGCTGGCGTACACGGCCATGTTCGCGGCGCCGCAGATGCGCCGGATTTCCGCGACCTCGCTGTCGCGCAGCTTGCGCGGGTCGCGCACCTCGACGATCAGATCCTCGACGCGGCGCGGCGCGCGCGCCAGCTTGCGCTCGCGCCAGCGCAGGTACGCCTCGGGCCGCTCCAGCGCAAACGGCGATTCGACGCGGCTTGGCAGAACGGCGTTCAAGGGGCGCAGCTCTCGGCGGTGACCATGGGCGCACACCGTACCGCATCCGCGCCGCGCGGAGAACGGCGTGCGCGCGGGCGGCGCGCGTTCGCCCGACGGCCATGCGGCCGGCGGAAAAAACGCTAACCCTATGTCATTGCTGCAGTTTCTTCGTCCGGGCGGAAATGCCCTATCCCCAAAGGGAGGG
>LJTQ01000220.1 GCA_001303445.1 Betaproteobacteria bacterium SG8_39
ATTCTTGACGTTTTCCGGGATCTCGGCGAGATCCTTGGTGTTTTCCTCCGGAATCAACACCGTCTTGATGCCACCACGCACCGCGGCGAGCAGCTTTTCCTTCAGCCCGCCGATCGCCAGCACCTCACCGCGCAGGGTGATCTCACCGGTCATCGCGACGTCCGCGCGCACCGGGATGCCGGTCAGCACCGAAATCATCGCCGTGACGATACCGATGCCCGCGCTCGGCCCGTCCTTCGGCGTCGCACCCTCGGGCAGGTGAATGTGGATGTCGTTCTTCTGGTAGAAATCCTCGCTCACCCCGAGTCGGCGTGAGCGGTTGCGAACCACCGACAGCGAGGCCTGGATCGATTCCTGCATGACCTCGCCGAGCTTGCCGGTCGTGATGGTCTTGCCTTTGCCTGGCATGGTGATGGTCTCGATGGTCAGCAACTCGCCGCCGACCTCGGTCCACGCCAGCCCGGTGACCTGTCCGATCTGGTTCTCTTTCTCGGCCATGCCGAAGGAGTACCGCCGCACACCGAGGAACTTGTCGAGGTTGCGCGGCGTCACGGTGATCCGGCGCTTGCGCTCGCCCTCGGACTTGCGCACGACGAGCTGCGTCACGGCCTTGCGGCAGATCTTCGACATCTCGCGCTCCAGGCTGCGCACCCCCGCCTCGCGCGTGTAATAGCGGATCGTGTCGCGAATGGCCGCCTCGTTCACCGACAGCTCGCCGTCCTTCAGGCCGCTGTTCTTCATCTGCTTGGGCAGCAGGTAGCGCGTCGCAATATTGAGCTTCTCGTCTTCCGTGTATCCCGACAGCCGGATGACCTCCATGCGGTCGGCCAGCGCAGGCGGAATGTTGAGCGTGTTGGCCGTCGCGACAAACATCACCTCGGACAGGTCGTACTCGACCTCGATGTAATGGTCGACGAAGGTGTGGTTCTGCTCCGGGTCGAGCACTTCGAGCAGTGCAGACGACGGATCGCCGCGCCAGTCCATGCCCATCTTGTCGACCTCGTCGAGCAGGAACAGCGGATTGCGCGCCGCCACCTTGGACATGTTCTGCAGGATCTTGCCCGGCATCGAACCGATGTAGGTGCGCCGGTGACCCCGGATCTCCGCCTCGTCGCGCACGCCGCCGAGCGACATGCGTACGAATTTCCGGTTGGTCGCGCGCGCGATCGACTGGCCGAGGGATGTCTTGCCCACGCCCGGGGGGCCGACGAGGCACAGGATCGGCGCCTTCATCTGGTCGACGCGGCTCTGTACCGCCAGGTATTCGAGGATGCGCTCCTTGACCTTGTCGAGGCCGTAGTGATCGCGGTCGAGAATTTCCTTGGCGGCCTTGATGTCCTTCGAGATCTTCGAGCGCTTACGCCACGGCAGGTTGGTCAGCGTCTCGATGTAATTGCGCACGACCGTGGCTTCCGCGGACATCGGCGACATCAGCTTGAGCTTCTTGAGCTCGGATTCCGCCTTCTTGCGCGCCTCCTTCGGCATCTTGGCGCGCTTGATGCGCTTCTCCATTTCCTCGAGATCCGCGCCCTCCTCGCCCTCGCCGAGCTCCTTCTGGATGGCCTTGACCTGCTCGTTCAGGTAGTACTCACGCTGACTTTTCTCCATCTGGCGCTTTACGCGCCCGCGGATGCGCTTCTCCACCTGCAGGATGTCGATCTCGGTCTCGAGCTGCGACAGCAGATGCTCGAGTCGCAGCTTGACGTCGATCATCTCCAGCACGTGCTGCTTCTGCTCGAGCTTGAGCGGCAGATGCGCCGCCACCGTGTCCGCCAGGCGGCCCGCCTCGTCGATGCCGGTCAGCGAGGTCAGGATCTCGGGCGGAATCTTCTTGTTCAGCTTGACGTACTGGTCGAACGCCGACAGCAGGGCGCGACGCATGGCCTCGACTTCGGACGCTTCGGCGCCCTCGGCGGCGAGCAGGTCGGCCTCGCCCACCCAGTGCGTGCGCATGTCGGTCACCTGGCGCAGCAGCGCGCGTGAGCCGCCCTCGACGAGGACCTTCACCGTGCCGTCGGGCAGTTTCAGCATCTGCAGAATGTTGGACACGCAGCCCACTTCGTACATGTCCTGCGGCCCGGGGTCGTCCTTGGTCGCCGATTTCTGCGCGACCAGCAGGATCGACTTGCCGGACTCCATGGCGATTTCCATCGCCTTGATCGATTTCGGCCGGCCGACGAACAGCGGGATCACCATGTGCGGGAACACCACCACATCGCGCAGCGGCAGCAGCGGGTACTGGGTGGATGTGGCCGACGAATCAGGAACCAGGGACATGTCGAATACTCGGTGCGGGCGGGATATCAGTGGGACATGGCGTCGAAGCGAAAGTTTTCAACCCTTGCCTGCCTGAGGTCTCGGGCAAGACTACACGCAAGGGCAGCGCTCCGCAATGCGGGAAAACCCCCGCAAATCAACCGAATGGGCGATTTCTGGCACGCGGTTGCGCCGCGCGCGTTAAACCCTGTGCGGTGCGTGCGCAACCGCTAGGCCGAAGTGCCCGCGACCTTCTGCGCGTCCGAGTAGATCAGCAGCGGCTTGCCGTCGCCGCTGATCATCTGCTCCTCGACCACGACCTTGATCACGTTCTCGAGCGCCGGCAGCTCGTACATCGTATCGAGCAGCGAGTTCTCGAGGATCGAGCGCAGGCCGCGTGCCCCGGTCTTGCGCGCAAGGGCCTTGCGCGCGACTGCCGCGAGCGCGCCCGGGCGCACCTCGAGCTCGACGCCTTCCATCTCGAACAGGCGCTGATACTGCTTCATCAACGCGTTCTTCGGTTCGGTGAGGATCTTGATGAGCGCGGACTCGTCGAGCTCCTCGAGCGTCGCCGCAACCGGCAGCCGGCCGACGAACTCGGGAATCAGGCCATACTTGATGAGATCTTCCGGCTCGACACCCTTCAGCAGATCGAAGGTCGCCTTGGCGTTGTTCGGGCTGCGCACCTCCGCGCCGAAGCCGATGCCGGTCTTTTCGGTGCGATTGCGCACGATCCGCTCGAGACCGTCAAACGCCCCGCCGCAGATGAACAGGATGTTGGTCGTGTCGACCTGGACGAAGTCCTGGTTCGGGTGCTTGCGCCCGCCCTGCGGCGGTACCGACGCGATCGTGCCCTCGACGAGCTTGAGCAGCGCCTGCTGCACCCCCTCGCCCGAGACATCGCGCGTGATCGACGGGTTGTCCGACTTGCGGGAGATCTTGTCGATTTCGTCGATGTAGACGATGCCGCGGCGCGCCTTGTCGACGTCGTAGTCGCAGTTCTGCAGCAGCTTCTGGATGATGTTCTCGACATCCTCGCCGACGTAGCCGGCCTCCGTGAGCGTGGTCGCATCGGCGATCACGAACGGCACGTTCAACAGGCGCGCCAGCGTCTGCGCGAGCAGAGTCTTGCCGGACCCCGTCGGGCCGATCAGCAGGATGTTCGACTTCGAGAGCTCGACCTCGTCGTTCTTCGACAGGTGCTTGAGCCGCTTGTAGTGGTTGTAGACCGCGACCGAAAGGATCTTCTTCGCCTGATCCTGGCCGATCACGTAGGAGTCAAGGATGTGCCGGATCTCGTGCGGCGAGGGCAGATCGGACTTGACCCCCTTGCCGCCCCGGTCGGACGCGGTCTCCTCGCGGATGATGTCGTTGCACAGCTCGATGCATTCGTCGCAGATGAACACCGATGGACCAGCGATGAGCTTGCGCACCTCATGCTGGCTCTTTCCGCAGAACGAGCAGTACAACAGCTTTTCACCTGACGAGGTTTTTTCAGACATCCAACGCTCCTCTTCCGTGAGCCCTGCCGATGCGCCCCGGGATGCTCAACCGGCCTCGCGCGACATCAGCACCTTGTCCACCAAACCGTACTGTACCGCTTCCTCGCCCGAGAGGAAGTTGTCGCGGTCCGTGTCCCGGCCGATGCGTTCCACGGATTGCCCGCTGTGCTCGGCCAGAATTTCGATCAGCCGCTGCTTCAGAAACAGGATCTCGCGCGCGTGGATCTCGATGTCGGAGGCCTGCCCCTGGAAGCCGCCCATCGGCTGGTGAATCATGACGCGCGAGTTCGGCAGGCAGTAACGCTTGCCCTTTTCACCCGCCGCCAGGAGCAGCGCACCCATGCTCGCGGCCTGTCCGACGCACAGCGTGCTGACGTGCGGCTTGATGAAGCGGATCGTGTCGTAGACCGCGAGGCCCGCGGACACCGATCCGCCGGGCGAGTTGATGTAGAAGAAAATATCCTTGTCAGGATTCTCGGACTCGAGGAACAGCAGCTGTGCGACGATCAGGTTCGCAGTGACTTCGGTCACCGGACCCACGAGGAACACCACCCGCTCCTTGAGCAGCCGGGAATAGATGTCGTAGGCGCGCTCGCCGCGCCCCGACTGCTCGATCACCATCGGAATGAGGCCCAGCCCGCGCGGCTCCATGGCGTTCATTCCGCGGCCCCCATCAGTTCGTCGAACGCCATGGCCGTGTCGCTGACTTTCGCCTTCGACATGACCCACTCGACCACGTTCGTCTCGAGCGCGAGGCCTTCCATTTCGGACAGACGCTCCGGCTGCATGTAAAACCATCTTACCACCTCGGCAGGGCTCTCATAGCTCTGCGCTTCCTGCTCGACGAGCGCGCGCACCTGCGCCGGCTTGGGCTGCAGGCCTTCGCCACGCGCGAGCTCCGCGATAATCAGCCCGAGCGCCACGCGGCGCTTCGCAGCGCCCTCGAACGCAGTGGGATCGAAGGGCAGCTTCTCAACCTTGACGCCGCGCGCCTGCAGATCCGCCGCGGCACGCTCGACCAGTTGGCGCGACTCGAGCTCGACGAGCGATTTCGGCACCTCCATCGGCGTCGTATCGATCAGTGCCTGCAGGCACTGCTGCTTGACGCGTGCGTCGACGCGCTTTTTCACCTCGCGCTCGACGTTCGCCCGGATCTCGGCGCGCATCTTCTCGAGGTCACCGTCCGCAACCCCGAGCGTCTTGGCGAAGGCCGCGTCGACCGCGGGCAGCTGCGGCTCGCCGACCTCTTTCAGACTGAGCGCGAACTGTGCGGTCTTCCCCGCGACCTCCTTGCCCTGGTAGTCGTCCGGGAAATGCAGATCGAAGGTCCGGCTCTCGCCGGCCGACAGGCCGGTGACCGCCGCCTCGAACTCGGGCAGCATCCGACCTTCGCCGACGATGAACGCGAACCCGTCCGC
>LJTQ01000221.1 GCA_001303445.1 Betaproteobacteria bacterium SG8_39
CGATGGTCGCCCCCTTCATCGGGCCCTTCATCGCGCCCGGCCCGCAGCCCGTGGCGATGTCGAGACCGCGCAGGCCGAGTTCGTAGCCGACTTCCTTCGTATAGTCGTACTCGTGCCGTGGGATGGAGTGCCCTCCCCAGCAGACCACCAGGTCGGGTCGGCCCTTGTGCTCGAGCGCGCGCGCGTTGCGGAGGATGCTGAAGATCGCGTTGGTGATGCTCGCCGGGTCCTCGAGGTCGAAGCGCGGTACGACCTCGTTGTGCGTGTAGACGATGTCGCGCAGCACCGTGAACAGGTGCTCCTTGACGCCCCGGATCATTTCGCCGTCCACGAATGCGCTGCCAGGAGCGTGCTTCATCTCCAGCTTGATGCCCCAGGGTTGCCGCACGATCCGGATGTCGAAGTCCCTGTAGGCCTCGAAGATCAGGCGGGCATCGTCGAGCTGCGTGCCGCAGTTGAGCACGGCCAGCGCGCACTGGCGGAAAAGTGGATAGAGACCCCCCTGCCCGCGGTCGAGCAGCTTCGCGACTTCCTGCTGGGAGAGATTCTCGAGCACCCCTTTGGGCGCGACCCGGGCATGTACCACGGCCTGCAGCTCGCGGCCGTTCTCGGCGGCGCCGGGCGCGTGGGTCAAGGCCGGATCTCGATCGGCGTGTCGGGCTGGGTCAACAGCCAGATCTCGAGCATGTCCTCGTTGGAAACCGCGATGCAGCCGTCAGTCCAGTCCGTGGCAAGGTAGCGCTCGCGCGGGTATTTCGGAATGTTCGGCAACCCGTGGATCATGATCGCACCGCCCGGCGCCCAACCGTTCTTGCGGGCCGCCGCGATGTGCTGGGCATCCGGATAGGAAACCTGGATCGAGAGGAAGAAGTCGCTCTGCGGGTTGCGCCTGGTGAGCAGGTAGCGGCCTTCCGGCGTGCGGAAGTCGCCTTCGCGTTCCTTGGGCCCGGTCGGGTCCAGGCCCAGTGACACCTTGTACTGCCGTATCTCCTCGCCGTCGCGGTACAGGCTCAGCCGTCGCTCCGACTTGTCCACGACCACCAGCTCGGCCGGGCGTACGACGGCAGGCGGGTTATTGAACAGGTCCGCGCGCGCAGGCAGCGCCGCGGCCGCGGCCAGCAGGGCGATGAGGGCGACCCGCGCGTTCATGGGCGGGATTATAGGGCGCTGCCCGGAAAAGTTCGCTGAGACATCATGCACATTTATGAGCCTCCGGGAGCGGCACGCCTGGTCACTGCGGGCGCAGCACGACCTCCCGACAACCTCGCGACGTGGCATTGGCCTCGAGACGGTACGAGCCACCCGCGGACACTTCACCGTCGATCACGAAGCGGGTCACGACGCCCGCCTCCGGCACGCGGCAGTCGACGATGAAGCTGTGCCAACCGGGTTCCAGTTCGACGGCTGCCTTGCTGACCGGCACCTCGTAGGCATCCACGCGGCGCAGGATGACCTCCACCGGCAGCCCGGCGGACATCGACGGGTCAGCCCGGACTATCGCCCGATCGCCCGCCGCGAGGCGCTCGCCTTCATAGGCCTTGAGGCTGCCGCATGCGGCCAGCAGCACGGCGAGCGGTAGCAGCGTCGCCACTGGATTCGTGAAAGCCCGGGGCATGGTCGCACAAGTGTAGCGCGACCCCGGCCAGGAAAAAAAAGGGCGGCCCGAAGGCCGCCTGGGAGTCACACGTGCGCCCCTGCTGTCCAGAGGCTGCCGGGCGGGGACCCAGCGTGCACGTGAGTTAAAACTTCAGCCGCACTTCGACTCGCCGCAGGACAGGCAGGTCATGCAGCCGTCCATCATCACGACGGCCGCCGTGTTGCACTTGGCGCAGAGCTGCGCGCCCTCCGGGTAGCTGTCCTTGGCAAACGCGTCGGCCTGCTTGTCGCGCTGTTCCCACTCGGCGCGCTTGGACTGGATCAGCGCCCGCCGGGACTCGTCCATCTCCGGCATGGGCATCAGCCCGATCGTCGGCAGATGCCGCTCCACGACGAAGCCGAGCCCGGCCACGATCGAGGGCATGAACTTGCCGCCCGGCTGCCAGTAGCCGCCGCGCGGATCGAACACGGCCTTGAGTTCCTCGGTGAGGAACGCGACGTCGCCGCCCTTGCGGAACACCGCCGAGATGATCCGCGTCAGCGCCACGATCCACTGGAAGTGATCCAGGTTCTTGGTGTTGATGAAGATCTCGAACGGCCGACGATGCTCGTGCTCGGTGCCTTCGTTCAGCATGATGTCGTTGATGGTCACGTACATCGCGTGGTCGGAGACCGGGGTCTTTATCTTGTAGGTCGAGCCGATCAGGACGTCGGGACGCTCGAGCTTCTCGTGCATCCACACGACCTTGCCGGCCGCGTCCTTGCGCGCGCGCGCTTCCTTGGCCGCAGCCTTCTCGGCCTGCTCCTTCTCCGTGTCCGGCTTCTGGACACGGTACTTGACGATCTTCTTGTCGATGCTCAGCTTGCTCATTGGGTCTGTATCCTGGTCTGGCTCCCGCACGCGGCCTCAGAACTTGCCGTAGTAGCCTTCCTTCAGCGCGTCGAACAGGTTGGCGGCGGTATGCACCTCACCGTCGTACTCGATCTCCTGGTCGCCCTTGACCTCGATCTCGGCGCCATCCTCGAGCGTGAAGACGTACGTCGTGTTCTTGAGGTCCTGCTCCTTGACCAGCACGCCCTGGAAGGCCTCAGGGTTGAACCTGAAGGTGGTGCAGCCCTTGAGGCCCTGCTCGTGGGCGTACAGGTAGATGTCCTTGAACTTGTCGTAGGGAAAGTCGGTGGGAACATTGGCCGTCTTCGAAATCGACGAGTCCACCCACTTCTGCGCAGCCGCCTGGATGTCGACGTGCTCGCGCGGGCCGATGTCGTCGGCGGTGATGAAGTACTCGGGCAACTTCTCGGCAGCACTCGTGGCATTGGGCATCGCGCGCGAGTTGATCAACTCGCGGTAGGCCAGCAGCTCGAAGGAATAGACGTCGATGCGCTCCTTGCTCTTCTTGCCCTCGCGGATCACGTTGCGGAAATAGTGGTGCGCAAACGATGGCTCGATGCCGTTCGACGCGTTGTTCGCAAGCGACAGCGAGATGGTGCCCGTCGGAGCGATCGAGCTGTGGTGCGTGAAGCGTGCCCCGACCGACTCGATCTGCTTGACCAGCTCGGGGGCCACCTCGGCTACGCGCTGCATGTACCGGCTGTAGCGCGCGTGCAGGATGCGTCCCGGGATGCGGTCGCCTGCCTTCCAGCCGTCGCGCGCCATCTCGGGCCGCTTGCGCAACATCTGCTTCGTGACCACGAATTCCTCGGTCATGATCGGCGCCGGGCCCTTCTCGCGCGCGAGCTCGAGCGCCGACTCCCAGCCGGCGAGTGCCATCTCGCGCGCGACGTTCTCGGTGAAGGCCACTGACTCCCTGGAGCCATACTTCATGCCGAGCATGGTGATGGTCGAACCCAGGCCCAGGAAGCCCATGCCGTGGCGGCGCTTGCGGGTGATCTCCTCGCGCTGCCGGCCGAGTGGCAGGCCGTTGATCTCGACGACGTTGTCGAGCATGCGCGTGAAGACCTTGACGACCTCGCGATATTCCTCCCAGTCGAACTCGGCGTCGGCCGTGAAGGGCTTGCGCACGAAGCGGGTCAGGTTGACCGATCCCAGCAGGCAGGAGCCGTAGGGCGGCAGCGGCTGCTCGCCGCAGGGATTCGTGGCGCGGATGTTCTCGCACCACCAGTTATTGTTCATCTCGTTGACCCGGTCGACGAGCACGAAGCCGGGCTCGGCGAAATCGTAGGTCGACGTCATGATGACGTCCCACAGGCGCTGTGCGGGCAGCGTCTTGTAGATCTTGCAGGCGACGAGGCCCTCCTCGTTGGCGACGTAGCCGTCGGTCGTCGGCCACTCGCGCCAGACGAACTGACTGGTGTCGGTCAGGTCGTGCTCGGCCGGATCGTATTCCCGCAGCGAGAACGGGAAGGCAAGCTTCCAGTCCGCACCCTCGCGCACCGCCTGCATGAACTCATCGGTCACCAGCAGCGAGAGGTTGAACTGGCGCAGCCGGCCATTCTCCCGCTTCGCGCGGATGAAGTCCGCAGCATCCGGGTGGCCGACGTCGAACGTACCCATCTGGGCGCCGCGCCGGCCGCCGGCCGAGGACACCGTGAAGCACATCTTGTCGTATATATCCATGAACGACAGCGGGCCAGATGTATACGCGCCCGCGCCCGACACGTAGGCGCCACGCGGCCTGAGCGTGGAGAACTCGTAGCCGATGCCGCAGCCCGCCTTGAGCGTCAGCCCGGCCTCGTGGACCTTCTCGAGGATGTCGTCCATCGAATCGCGGATGGTCCCCGAGACGGTGCAGTTGATCGTCGACGTGGCGGGCTTGTGCTCGAGCGCGCCGGCATTGGACATGATCCGGCCTGCCGGGATTGCGCCCTTGCGCAGCGCCCAGACGAATCGTTCGAACCAATCGTCCCGGACATCGGCCCGCTCTACCTCGGCCAGTGCGTGTGCCACGCGCTGCCAGGTGTCGTCCATCGACTCGTCGACGGGTGTGCCATCCTTCGCGGTGAGCCGGTACTTCTTGTCCCAGATATCCACCGAGGCTTCCTGGAAGGAAATCTGGTCGACGTCTTTGGGCTCCATCTTGACCGCGGTGCTCATGAGTTTTCTTGTCGCTCCCCTCGATGCATGCGGGCGCTTTTCGCGCGAAAAAAAACCGATCCCCGGAATCGAAAAACCGAGACGAGCCCTTGCAGAAGGTGCGTGAGGTTTCCCCCGGGATCCCTGCTGTTCTTTCTGACGGCATCCGCGGTTGGCGAGCAACCACAAGATGTTGTGTCAGGGTTGTTAAATTATTTCCCCCGTCACCCCGGTGTCAAGGCTTTTCTCGCCCAAATTTTGCCCGCTTCGGAACTTAACTTTCAAAGACTTACGAACTGCTCTTCAGGGATTTTCAGGGGAACCCCGGAACATGCCTATGTCAAGCCCGGATTTAGGTAACCACAACATCTTGTATGCACGGGGAAGCCACAGGCAGCGCACAGGATATCCACCGGGACCCCTGTTTCCGCGCCTTGAAAGCACCGATCAAGTCCTCATCTACGGGTCAAACAGGCTTCGCTTTCCGTCACTCGCATCACATTGGAGGACACACCATGAACCTCGCTTTCAATGAGCCC
>LJTQ01000222.1 GCA_001303445.1 Betaproteobacteria bacterium SG8_39
GTCTGCGTCGGCGGAATGCCCGCGCAGGCCGTATACAGCGCGAGCTTGCCGATCGGGATGCCCATGCCGCTGGCGCCCAGGTCGCCCAAGCCGAGAATGCGTTCGCCGTCCGAAACCACGATGATCGACACCTCGCGGTACGGCCAGTTGCGCAGCACCTGCGCCATGCGCCCACGGTCGGCCGCGGTGATGAACATGCCGCGCGGCCGCTGGTAGATATGGCCGAATTTCTGGCAGGCGAGCCCGACGGTCGGCGTGTAGATGATCGGCACCATCTCGTCCGGGTGGTCCGCGATGACGCGGAAGAACAGCGCCTCGTTGCGGTTGTGCAGCGCTTCCAGCGAGACGTACTTCTCCAGCGGATCGGCCTGCCGGCGCAGGTTCTCCAGGATGCGCTCGACCTGCGTTTCCTGGGTGATGACCTGGGTCGGCAGCAGGCCGCGCAGACCGAGCGCGTCACGCTCGGTTTCGCTGAATGCCGTGCCCTTGTTCAGCGCCGGGTCGCGCAGCAGCGCGATGCCGTGCGGTTGCTCCGGCGGGGATTGATTGCTCATGCGATTCTCCGTTCCAGCGTTCTCACGCGAAGGCCCGCGTTCAGGGCTTCAGCTCGATCTCGACAAAAGCGTACTCGACATCGTTTGCATTGATCACGTCGTGCTCGACACCGACGTTGCGGAAGTACGGCACGCCCTTTTTCAGCTCGGCGATCGATTCCTGGCCGCCCTCGGTGACGAGCTTGAGCCGGCCGTCGGCCATCGGCACGACGACATAATCGAACTCGTGGCGGTGCCAACCGGTGGCCGCGCCCGGCGCGAAGCGCCACTCGGTCACCCGCACCCGTTCATTGTCGATGAAGACCGTCGGCTGCGCAGCGGCACGCCTCTCGGTCATGTCACGGGCTCCTTTCGGCGCAGCATGCCATACAGCGCCAGCGCGCACTGGGGCAGCAGGAACCAGAACGCCGCATTCGCCAGCGCGAGCGGCGCGGTGAGGAACGTGATGCCGCCCTTGCCGCTCGCATCGACGAAGGCGACGAAGAACGGCACGCCGATCACGGTACCCGGGCCACTGGGACCTTCGCCGGCGTAAGCCAGGCTTTCACGCGCGAACCAGGACGCGAGCGCGAGGACTGCGCCGATGCCATAGGCCGCGGCGTTTGCGGCGCGGCCGCTGTGCCTCGAGGCATAGCGCAGCGCAAGCGCACCGGCGACGATGCCGGCGAGGCCGAATGCGGCAAGCAGCGGTACCACCATGCGCCTGCCGCTCAGGCTTTCGCCCCGAGCGCGTCCTTGATCTGCTGCAGCGCCGAGGGGTCCTCGATCGTCGTCAGATCACCCGGATCGCGCCCTTCGGCGAGCGCCTGGATCGAACGGCGCAGCGTCTTTCCCGAGCGCGTCTTCGGCAGCAGCGTCACGAAATGCACCGCGCGCGGACGCCCGATCGCGCCGAGCTGCTTGTCGACGGTGGCCATGACCGCCTTCTCGAGCGCCTTGCGGCCTTCTGCGGAATCGAGCTTCGAGACGTCCTTGGCCACCGCAAAGGCGAGCGGCATCTGCCCCTTGAGCGCGTCCTCCACGCCGACCACCGCGCACTCGGCGATGTTCGGGTGCATGTTGACGGCCTCCTCGATCTCGCGCGTGCCGAGGCGGTGCCCGGCGACGTTGATCACGTCGTCGGTGCGCCCGAGGATGAAGTAGTAACCGTCCTTGTCGCGAATGCCCCAGTCGAAGGTCGAATAGACCTGTTTGGTGGCGAAGGTCGAGAAATAGGTCTTCACGAAGCGTTCGTCGTCGCCCCAGATGGTCGTCATGCAGCCCGGCGGCAGCGGCGGCGCGATCGCCACCACCGCCTTCTCTTCGGCATCGGCGTCGCTGGCATCGGCTTCGCGCAGCAAGTGCAGATCGTAGCCGTACACCGGGAACGAGGGGCTGCCGAACTTGATCGGCGTGTTCTCGACGCCGTGAACGGCGGAGAGGATCGGCCAGCCGGTCTCGGTCTGCCAGTAGTGGTCGATCACCGGGATCTTCAGCGCCTCTGAAATCCAGACATGGGTCGGCTCGTCGAGCGGCTCGCCGGCGAGGAACAGGTGCCGCAGCGAGGACACGTCGTACTTGGAGAGGTAGGCCGGATCCTGCTTCTTCAGCACGCGGATCGCGGTCGGCGCCGAGAACATGACGCTCGCCTTGTACTTTTCGACGATCTGCCACCAGATGCCGGCGTCCGGGCGGATCGGCACGCCCTCGTACATGATGGTGGTCATGCCGGCGATCAGCGGGCCGTAGATGATGTACGAGTGTCCCACCACCCAGCCGATGTCCGAGGTGGTGAACATCGTCTCGCCGGGATTGCCGCAGTAGATCAGCTTCATCGACGAGGCGAGCGCCACCGCATAGCCGCCGACGTCGCGCTGCACGCCCTTCGGCTTGCCGGTGGTGCCGGAGGTGTAGAGGATGTACGAGGGTTCGCTCGACTCGAGCCAGGCGCAGGGCACCTCGGCCTTGGCATGCTGCGCGGCGAATTCCTTCCAGTCGACGTCCCACGGTCGGCATGTTGGGATCGAGCCCGCGCTTGTAGATCAGCACGTGCGCCGGCGGGTTCTTGGCGAGGCGGATCGATTCGTCGACCAGCGACTTGTACAGCACCGCCTTGCCCATGCGACTGCCGCCGTCGGCGGTGATCATGAGCTTCGGCCTGGCGTCGTCGATGCGCGCGGCGAGGCTCGCCGCGGCGAAACCGCCGAACACCACCGAGTGCACTGCGCCGAGCCGGGCGCAGGCGAGGATCGCGAAGCAGGCCTCCGGAATCATCGGCATGTAGATGATCACGCGGTCGCCCCTGCCCACGCCGAGCGCCTGCATCATCGCCGCAGCGCGATTCACCTCCGCATGCAGCTCGCGGTAGCTGTAGCTCTTTTCCTCGTCGACCTCGGTCGAGATGTAGACCAGCGCCTTCTGCTCGCCGCGCTCCGCGAGATGGCGGTCGATCGCGTTGTAGCAAAGGTTGGTCTCGCCCCCGACGAACCACTTGGCGAACGGCGGGCGCGAGAAATCGAGCACCTTGCCGAACGGTTTCTGCCAGTGCACCAGCCTGGCCTGCTCGGACCAGAATGCGTCGCGGTCCTCGATCGAGCGCCGATGAAAGTCCTGATACGTGCCCATGCCCCTCCTCCTCCGCGCGACAGGCGCCTGCCTGTTCAGGCGTTCATATCCACCACGACCCGCCGGCTCACCTTGCCGGCGATGAAATCGTCGAACACCGTCGGCAGCTGCTCGAACGGGATCGTGCGCGCCATCTCCTTCAGCATCGGCGGGCGCATGTCGCCCGCCAGCCGTGCCCACACGCTGCGCTCGAGCTCGGGGCTCGGGGCATCCGTCGAGTTGATGCCGAGCAGGCTGGCGCCACGCAGGATGAACGGCATCACCGTCGCGTTCAGGTTGGGGCTCGCCGCCAGGCCGATCGAGGCGATCACGCCGTTCACCTTCATGGTGCTCGCCATCCACGACAGCACCTCGCCGCCCAGGTTGTCCACCGCGCCGGCCCAGGTCGCCTTGTCGAGCGGGCGGATCTTGCCGAGGTCGAGGCTCGAGCGCAGCAGGATCTCCTTCGCGCCGATCGTCTTCAACCACTCGGACTCGGCTTCCTTGCCGGTCAGCGCGACGACGTGGTAGCCGAGCTTGGCGAGCGACGCCACCGCGATCGAGCCAACGCCGCCGGTGGCCCCGTCGACCACCACCGGGCCGTTTTCCGGCTTCAGGCCGTTGAGCTCCATCTTCGAGACCGCCAGACCCGCGGTATAGCCCGCGGTGCCGTAGGCCATCGCCTCCCACAGCGTCATGCCCTTGGGCAGCTTCACCACCCAGTCGGCCGGCAGGCGCGCGTATTCGGCGTAGCCGCCGTCGTGCTTGACGCCGATCTCGTGGCCGACGCCGAGCACCGCGTCGCCCTTGGCGAAGCGCGCGTCGCTCGAGCTGACCACCGTGCCCGAGAGGTCGATGCCACCGATGCAGCGCTCGCGCAGCAGGATCCGCCCCTTGCCGGTCCCGGCGAGCGCGTCCTTGTAGTTGACGTCCGAATAGGCGACCTTGATCACCACCTCGCCCGGGTCGAGGTCGTCGAGCGTGCAGTCGACGAATTCGGCCTTGACCGAGGTCTTGTCCAGCTGCGTGATGCGGTAGGCCTTGAACTTGTCCATGCTCCTCACTCCCTGCGTTTCGTTCTGCGCCCCGCCTAGTGTCGGGCGCGCTCGTGGCGAAGGTATTCGAGCGACTGCATCTCGTGCAAGCGGCTCGCGGTGCGCGCGAACTCGGCGCTGTGCGCGCCTTCGACGAACAGATCCTCGGGCTGCGCCTCGGCCGAGACCACCAGGTTGACCCGGTCGTCGTACAGCACGTCGACCAGCCAGGTGAAGCGCCGCGCCGCGTCGGCGTGCTTCGCCGACATGCGCGGCACGCCGGACAGCACGATGGTGTGAAAGCGCCGCGCCAGGTCGACGTAATCCGCGTACGAGCGCGGCCCGCCGCACAGCACCGCGAAATCGAACCACACCACGCCGCCCGCACGCCGGCGGTACGGGATCGGACGACCCTCGACATCCAGCGTGTGCTGCTCCTCCTCGACGTCCTTGAGCTCGTTGAACACGCGCTCGAGCACCGCCCCGCCTCCCGGGCCGACGTGGTAGACCTTGAGCTTTTCCATCTTCAGGCGGCGGTAGTCGGTGCCGTTGTCGACCTGCAGCACATCGAGGCGCGACTTGATGAGGTCAATTGCCGGCAGGAAGCGCTCGCGCTGCAGCCCGTTCGGGTAGAGCTGGTCGGGGTGGTAGTTGGAGGTCATGACGAACTCGACGCCGCGCGCCATCACCTGCTCCAGGTAGCGCCCGAGGATCATCGCGTCGGCGATGTCCGAGACGTGAAACTCGTCGAAGCAGATGAGGCGATAGCGCCGCGCGGTGCGCTCGGCGAGCTTCGCGATCGGGTCTTCCTCGCCCTTCAGCGCGTCCAGCTCGCGGTGCACCTCGCGGATGAAGTGGTGGAAGTGCACCCGGCGCTTGCGCTGCAGCGGCACGCAGAGGAAAAACGCGTCCATCAGGAAGCTCTTGCCGCGCCCGACACTGCCCCACAGGTAGACGCCCTTCGGCAGCGCCGGCTTGACCAGGAAGCGCTTCAGGGCGCTGTTGCGGCGCGCCTTGTAGGCCGTCCATTCCTCGTACAGGCGCTGCAGGCGCTCGACCGCGCGCAATTGAGACGGGTCGGAGATGAAGCCGCGGCTCGCCAGGTGCTGCTCGTAGAGCGAGAGCACATCGGCCTTGCCGCTGCTGCGGTGCGGAACGATGCCTGCGGTGGGGGCTGGGTCGAGAGCGGTTTTTGCGGTCACCGGCGTTCGCCCGCGGAGCTGCGTCGTGGTTCGGGTGGACGATCCGCAGGGGTGAGCCGAATTCTAACGGATCGGTCCTATGGACTTCCCGCCAGGCGGCGGTCGGCGCACGCGTCGGGCATGCGCACCGCCCGGCGTCGGGTGCTGCCGCATGCTGGGTCACGTCGCAACGCAACATTTCGACTGCCTTTGTCAAGCTGCGAAGTGCAATTGCCGTGGCGCAGCATCGAATTCATAACTTTCCCGCGTCTAGGCGTTTATGACTGTTGACGCTAGGAGACAATAAGAATAATTTGACGGAAGTCACACTCTACCTAGGGACTTTTGCACGTCGGGTTGTCAACGTCGCAGATGTGCCTGTTCACGAAGTTACACGAAGTTGGCTTTCCCGCCGCGCCTCGCGCGGCGTGAAACATTTTGAGGGGGCGTTTCATGGCTAGCCGTCGCTCGTTCGCTGCATCGCTGTCGGTTTTGGCATTTGCCGTACTTGGGGTATCGCTGGGGAACCAGGCCTTCGCCGGTGCCTCGACCTTCCAGAGGCAAACCTATCCCTACGACAAAGCCTGCTCTTACTACCCGGCCGTCGCTGGCTGGTCGCTGCGTTACCCCAACATATGCTCCACCGCGACGGTGGGCGGGGCGATTACGTTTGTCGAGCATCACGACATCGCCATTAAATGTACGTGGTCGGAATTCGAAGGTGTGTGGTCGGCGGAACCGGGTCGGCCGGCTACCGCGACGTCACCGAGCGAACCGATTGTCGTGACGCAGCAAGTGGGCAACAACCCAGATATCCCGGGCGACACCGAAAATTACGCAACATGCAGCGGATGGAGCATCAGTGGTGCGGGCGGCCTCGCAACCGTTCCCAGCCCCTTCACGCCCGCTAGCCACGCCAACGCGCCGTACGGTTCCGGCAAATTCTGGTTCAAGGTCGAGTACAAATCGACGGCGCCGATCGGTTGCGAGGATGCCAACGCTGGCATCGGCAACAATTGCGGAACCTTTACGGACTTGCAGAACAAGAAGCACCAACCGATTGGTATCGCGCTGACAGGCGCGGCCAAGCGCTCATGCGAAACGACGCCGGCTGGCGCCAAGCTCACCTACACGTTCGCGTGTGCAGACGGCGTCGGGGTAGACGGTTATTTGACGCTGGTAAAGCAGATTAACGGGGCACCGCAGCCGAACCCGAGTGGTGCGGCCGGAAGTTTCACGAACTGCAATGCCGAACGCATTGCAGCCGGCGAGTGCACCATGCAGTACGGCGGGATTCCGCAGAAACTGGTAACGAAAGGCAAGAACAGCTACTACGTCATCGACACGGAAGCGTGTAAAGCTGCCTTCCCGGGTGGCGTGCAAGTAGACAACGCATTGAATTCGGGGCAAACGCAGCCGATGGTCGAGGGGCAGATCCTGCAATACACGGAAGTGGCGAGCGGAGCGATCTGCGACACCCCTGTTGCGCAGGGTGGAACCGGTCTGCCGGTTTTCGAGCCGCCGATCGAAGGCTTGGAGCCACCCAATTCATTCGCGAAGGGCACGCCGACCGAGGCGTATGGGCGCTACTGCCAGTCGGATGTTGATCTGTTCAGTAATAACCTGGGCGAAGGCGGCACCATCTTCGGTGACGAGGCGACCAGCACGAAGGAAGGTTTTGACAACGTGCTGCGTATTTGTCCGGTCGCGCAAGGCCACTACCACACCGGGTCTCAGGATGTGGAGAAGGTGGGCGGCACGATACAAGTCGCTGTCCAGAACCAGCCGAACATGAACATCGCCTGCAATGGCAACGAGACCAATGACAACGGCATCATCAAGGTCTGGATCCCGAATCAGACTGCGTCGAACGTCGCACTCGACAATTCCCAGATCAAGATCGCGCCACTCTCCGCTGCGCCGAAGCTCTACGTTAAGTACCCACTGGACGCCACGGGGACGGCTGTTGGCAACGGCGCCGCTCCGATTTCGGCCACCCCGAACGTGGTGTTGGGTGACGGACGCTATGCGCTCGAGCTGAAGTACAGGAGATGTTCGGACGTCGGGCCGGCCATTGACGCGGTGTATGACGCCCCGACGTCTCCGGTCACGCTCATCGTCAAGGGCGAAACGACCACGGGCGCCGGGCTTAGTCTCGCAATAGAGTTCACTAGCGAATTCAACATCAACATCAATTGGTGAGGTGTGAACGGCTCGCTCGCTGACCCGACCCGAAA
>LJTQ01000036.1 GCA_001303445.1 Betaproteobacteria bacterium SG8_39
TATCGCGCCGAGGTTCTGCCGCGCGGCGTGCCGCGCGTCGCCCTCGAGGCGGGGGTGAGCGGGTTCTGGCGCAAGTATGTCGGGCTCGAGGGGGGCGTGGTCGGCTTCGACCGCCTCGGTGAATCGGCGCCGGCGCCCGAACTGTTCAAGCACTTCGGCTTCACCGCGGAGCACGTCGCCAAGTCCGTCAAGTCTGTCATTTGAGAGCGGGAGTTTGAGATGACCATCAAGGTAGCGATCAACGGTTTCGGACGCATCGGACGCAACATCCTCCGGGCGCATTACGAGGACGGCAAGAAGCATGACCTGCAGTTCGTCGCGATCAACGACCTGGGCGATGCGAAAACCAACGCCCATCTGCTGAAGTACGACACGGCGCACGGACGCTTCGCGGGCACGGTCGAGGTCGACGGTGATGCGCTGGTGGTCAACGGCGACCGCATCAAGGTGCTCGCCGAGCGCGATCCGGCGAAGCTGCCCTGGAAAACCATGGGCGTGGACATCGTGCTCGAATGCACGGGCCTGTTCAACAGCAAGGAAAAGGCCGGCGCGCATCTGAAAGGGGGCGCCAAGAAGGTGCTGCTGTCCGCGCCGGGCGGCAAGGACGTGGACGCGACCATCGTCTATGGCGTCAACCACAACACGCTCAAGGCGAGCCACACCGTGGTCTCCAACGCGTCGTGTACGACCAACTGCCTGGCGCCGATGGTCAAGGCGCTCGACGACGCGATCGGCGTCGTCTCGGGGCTGATGACCACGGTGCACGCCTACACCAACGACCAGGTGCTCACCGACGTCTATCACTCGGATCTGCGACGCGCCCGCTCCGCGTCGCAGAACATGATTCCGACCAAGACCGGTGCGGCCGCGGCGGTCGGCCTGGTGCTGCCGCACCTCAACGGCAAGCTCGACGGCTTTGCGATCCGCGTGCCGACGATCAACGTGTCGATTGTCGACCTGTCATTCGTGGCGAAAAGGACGACCACGCTGGACGAGGTCAACGCGGCGGTGAAGAAGGCCGCCGACGGCCCGTTGAGGGGCGTGCTCGAATACAACACCGCTCCGCTCGTGTCGTCGGACTTCAACCACAACCCCGCAAGCTCGATATTCGATTCGACCCTCACCAAGGTCGCCGAGGGCACGCTGGTGAAGGTCACGGCCTGGTACGACAACGAGTGGGGATTCTCGAATCGCATGCTGGACACGGCGGTCGCGTTGATGAACGCGAAGTAACGTGTCGGCGGTGTCCGCGGTCAACGTCGAGCGTCTGGACGGCGGCATCGCCGTCGTGCGCCTCAACCGGCCGCAGGCACTCAACGCGATCAACGAGGACCTGCGCCGCGCGCTGCCGCCCGCGCTCGCCGCGCTCGACGCCGATGCTGCGGTGCGTGCGGTAGTGATCACCGGCGCCGGTGAGCGCGCGTTCAGCGCGGGTCAGGACCTCGCCGAGGCTGCGGGCTACGCGATCGACGACGTCGATCGCTGGTTCACCGAGTTGCACGCGGCCTATGGCGCGGTCCGCGCGCTGGACAAGCCGACGGTGGCCGCGGTGGTCGGTGTCGCCGCCGGCGCGGGCTACCAGATTGCGCTGTACTGCGACCTGCGGGTGACGCACGCGGAGGCGCGCATCGGCCAGCCCGAGGTGAAGACCGGCCTCGGCTCGATCCTCGGCACCTCGCTCATGATGTGGCATCTGCCGTTCCGTTCGGCATCAACGCCGAGCTCTCTCTGAGCGGTGACCTCATCTCGGGCGAGCGTGCCTACCAGCTCGGCATCGTCAACGCGCTGGTCGCGCGCGAGGCCGTGCTCGACGAGGCGCTGGCGCGGGCGCGTGCGCTGGCCGAGCGACCGCCGAATGCAGTCCGCCTCACCAAGCAGCGCATGCGCGAGCTGACGCAGGCGCAGTTCGAGGACATCCTGGTGGCGGCGAAACGCTACCAGCGCCTGGCCTACGCGTCGGGCGAGCCGCAACGCACGATGCCACGGCTCATGGAGACGCTGCAGAAAGGAAAGAAGGCCTCATGAAGTTCAAGCGCATGCAGGACGTGAACCTCAAGGGCAAGCGCGTGCTGATCCGCGCCGACCTGAACGTGCCGGTCAAGGACGGCAAGGTCGGCGACGACACGCGCATCCGCGCCTCGCTGCCGGCAATCCGCCAGGCGCTCGAGGCGGGCGCCGCGGTGATGGTGACCTCGCACCTCGGTCGCCCCAAGGAAGGCGTGCTGCGCCCCGAGGATTCGCTCGCGCCGGTGGCGGCGCGACTCGGCGAGCTGCTCGGGCGCCGCGTGCCGGTCAGGGCCGACTGGGTCGAGGGGGAAGATCGCGGCACTGTGCGACGTCTACGTGAACGATGCCTTCGGTACCGCGCACCGCGCCGAGGCGACCACCCACGGCGTGGCGCGCTTCGCCCCGGTGGCCTGCGCCGGTCCGCTCATGGCGGGCGAGCTCGACGCGCTCGGCAAAGCGCTTGCCAATCCGGCGCGCCCGCTGCTCGCGATCGTGGCGGGCTCCAAGGTGTCGACCAAGCTGACGATCCTCGATGCGCTGGCGAAGAAGGTCGATTTCCTCATCGTCGGGGGCGGCATCGCCAACACCTTCCTGCTCGCCGCGGGCCTGCCGATCGGCAAGTCGCTCGCCGAAGCGGATCTCGTCGGGGAAGCGAAGCGCATCATCGAGGCCATGCGCGCGCGCGGTGCCGAGGTGCCGATTCCGAGCGACGTGGTGGTGGCCAAGGCGCTCGCGGCCGACGCCGAAGCGAAGGTCAAGCCGGCCGCGGAGGTCGCCGCCGACGACCTGATCCTCGACATCGGGCCGCAGACTGCGCAGCTGCTCGCCGGACGCATCGCGTCAGCCGGCACGGTGGTCTGGAACGGGCCGGTCGGGGTATTCGAGATCGCCCAGTTCGCCAAGGGCACCGAGGTTCTCGCGCAGGCGATCGCGGACTCGAAAGCCTTTTCGATTGCGGGCGGCGGTGACACCGTCGCCGCGATCAACCAGTTCGGTATCGCCGATCGCATCGGCTACATCTCGACGGCGGGCGGTGCGTTTCTCGAGTTCCTCGAGGGCAAGACGCTGCCGGCCGTCGCCGCGCTCGAGGCACGCGCCTGAGCGACGGGGCGCGCACGTGAAGCTCACGGCGCGCATCGTCGGCACCGCGGTCGGGCCGCTTGCGCAGGCCATCGACGCGCGCTGGCTGATGGCGTATGCCGCGGCACTCGGCGAGACCGATGGGCGGTATTTCGATACGCGCGGCAGCCTCGTGGCGCACCCGCTGTTTCCGGTGTGCTACGAGTGGCCGGCGGCGGTCGCCGCGCGCGAGCGGACGATTCCGCCCGAGATCTACGCGCGCGTCGTGCACGCGACGCACGACTTGACGCTGCACCGCGCGCCGCGCGCCGGCGAGACGCTGCGCACCACCGCGCGCATCGTCGGGGCGGTGCAGCGCGCGCCGGGCGCGTTCACGCTGACGCGCATCGAATCGTGCGACGCGTCAGGCGAGCCGGTCAGCGTCACCGACTACGGTGCGCTCTACCGCGGCGTCGCGCTCGAGGGCGCCGCTGCGGCGCTCGCGCCGCAGATCGACGAGGCGCCGGCGCCGGCGGCGCCGCTGCCGGGTGTCGGCGAGGTCGCCGTCGCCGCGAACCTGGCGCACGTGTATACCGAATGCGCACGCATCTGGAACCCGATTCACACCGACCTGGCGGTCGCGCGGGCCGCCGGGCTGCCGGGCCTGATCCTGCACGGCACGGCGACGCTCGCGCTGTCGGTTTCGCGGGCGCTCGCCGCCTGCGGCGCAGATGCCGCGCGCGTGCGGCGCGTGCGCTGCCGCTTCGCCGGCATGGTGCCGATGCCCGCAGTGCTCGAGGTCCGCGCGCGGCGCACAGACCGGACGCTGCTGTTCGACACCGCATGTGCCGGCGTGACGGTGGTCAGCCGCGGCGCGATCGACCTGCTCTGATAAACTCGCGCGATCATCGGGGCCGCCCGCTGTCACAAACGGAGGCCTGACGCCATGCTGCGCAGCACCAAGATCGTCGCCACGCTCGGCCCCGCATCCAGCGATCCAACCACCCTCGAGCGGATGGTGCGCGCCGGCGTGGACGTCGTGCGGCTCAACTTCTCGCACGGCAGCGCGCAGGACCATCTCGCGCGCGCGCAGCTGGTGAAGGACATCAGCCGCTCGGTGAACCGCACCGTGGCGATCATGTGCGACCTGCAGGGCCCCAAGATCCGCGTCGGCAAGTTCAAGGACGGGCGGGTGACGCTGCAAAAGGGCGCACGCTTCATCCTCGACGCGAGCTGTACGCTGGGCGACGCGGAGCGCAGCGGGCTCGACTACAAGGCCTTGCCGCGCGATGTCGAGCCGGGCGACGTGCTGCTGCTCGACGACGGACGCATCATGCTCGAGGTCACCGACGTGCGTGGACACGAGGTGCGCTGCGTCGTCCGCCAGGGCGGCGTGCTGTCGAACAACAAGGGCATCAACCGGCAGGGCGGCGGGCTCACGGCGCCGGCGCTCACGCCGAAGGACATGGAAGACATCCGTACCGCAGTCGCGCTGCAGGCCGACTATCTCGCGGTGTCGTTCCCGAAATCGGGCGCCGACATGTATATGGCGCGCGAGCTGATGCGCGCTGCCGGCGGCAAGGCGTTCCTGATCGCCAAGATCGAGCGGGCCGAGGCGGTCAAGGAAGCGGCGCTGCTCGACATCATGAGCGCCTGCGACGGGATTATGGTGGCGCGCGGCGACCTTGCCGTCGAGGTGGGCGATGCCTCGGTGCCGGCGCTGCAAAAGAAGATGATCCGTCTCGGCCGCGAGCAGAACAAGGTCGTGATCACCGCCACGCAGATGATGGAGTCGATGGTGTCGAGCCCGGTACCGACGCGTGCCGAAGTCTCGGACGTCGCGAACGCGGTGCTCGACGGCACCGACGCCGTGATGCTGTCGGCGGAGACCGCGAGCGGCGGCTACCCGGTCGAGGTGATCGAGGCGATGGACCGGATCTGCATCGAGGCCGAGCAGAGCCAGGCGCTCACGCTCGAGCAGGAATTCCTCAACCGGGTGTTCACGCGCATCGACCAGTCGATCGCGATGGCGGCGCTGTTCACGGCCTACCACCTCAAGGTCAAGGCGATCGCCTCGCTCACGGAGTCCGGCTCGACCGCGCTGTGGATGAGTCGGATGAACTGCGGGGTGCCGATCTATGCGCTCACGTCGCAGACGTCCACCCGCTACCGCACGGCCCTGTTTCGCGACGTCTACCCGCTGATGGTGAAATACGTCGGTCATGACCGCGAGGAGCTGCTGCACGAGGCCGAGAAGGTGCTGGTCGACAGCGGCGTCGTCAAGGAAGGCGACCTCATCGTCCTGACGATCGGCGAGCCGATCGGCATGGCGGGAGGCACGAACACCATGAAAATCGTCAGGGTGGGAGAACATTTGCGGCCCTAGGCCGCATCGTCAGCGCAACGCGCAGGAGGATCCGATGGCCGCTGTTACACCGAAAGTCGCGCAACATGCAAAATTGCCGCCGCTCGCGTCGCGCTTCGTCGACGCTGCGTCGATGGCCTGGGAGAAAACCGTCTACGAGGGCGTCGAGGTGAAGACGCTGATCGTCGATCCGGAAACCGGGCTGATGACCATGCTGCTCAAGATGGCGCCGGGCGCGACGCTGCCCGACCACGAGCATGTGCTCATCGAGCAGACCTACGTCATGCAGGGCAGCCTGGTTTGTGCGGAAGGCGAATGCAAGGCGGGTGAGTTCGTCTGGCGCCCGGCAGGCAGCCGGCACGAAGCGCATGCCGGCCCGGAAGGCGGCTTCATGATCGCCATGTTCCAGATCCCGAACAAGTTCTTCCAGCCCGATGGCCGGGTGACCGACTTCATCGGCCGGGACTGGAACAGCGCCTGGGGCAAGGCGCTGTTCAGGGACTAGCGGCGGCGGGCCTTGCGCACCGCCGGCTTGCGCCGGCGTGCCGACCGTCCTTTGCTGGGGCGCCTGCGCCCCTCGTACAAGTCGCGTCCTTCGACCAGGGCGCGGATCTTGCCGTCCGCCATGTTGCGCTTGAGCATCCAGAAGCCGCAGTCCGGGTGCACGTACCGGACCCGTCCGCGTCCCAGGATCGCGTCGGCACGCTCGATGGCGCGCGCGATCTCGTCGGCCGACTCGATCTCGGTGCGCTTGACGTCGACCACGCCGAGCCCGAAGCCGATGTCCTTGCGCAGATCCCGGAACACTGCAAGCTCCTCGGGTGGGCGATGCGCGCATTCCATGACGATATGGTCGACGCGCAACGCATTCAGGTAATCCATCAGTTTCGCCCAGGTCCCCGTCTGGATCGACTGTCCGCCGTAGTTGCCGAAGCACAGGTGCACTGCGGCCTTGGCGGATTTCGGCACCGCGCGCAGCACGGTGTTGATCGCACGCGCGGCCCATATCCATTCGTCCGGATGCCCGGGCAGATTGGCTTCGTCGATCTGGATGACGTCGGCATCGAGCCGCCTGACCTGTTCGGCCAGCACCCTGGCGATCGCGTCGGCGAGCTTTTCCGGGCTGCGGTAGTAGCGATCATGCAGCGTCTTGGCGAGCATGTGCGGCCCGGTGAGGGTGAATTTGAACGGCTTCGTCGCCAGCGCGCGGGCGCGCGCGCAGGGCACCGGCAGGTTGAGCGTGCCCGCGCTCACTGCGGCCTCGACCACGCCCGGCGGTCGCGTGCGGAAGCGCATGCCCGAGGCCTTCGCATACTCGAGCCATTCAGAGAAACCGATGTCGGCACGGATGCCGGACATCGGCCGCACGAAGTACTCGATCATGCCGTTGGTCTCGGGATGGTTGAGATCGAAGCGGTAGAGCTCGCCGTCGCAGACGAGGTCGATGCCGGCCTGTTCCTGCGTGGCGATGACCACGCGCGTTGCGTCGACGAGCGCCTGCTCCGAGGGCGCTGCGGCCAGCCAGTCCGGCACCGGATAGGAGCCGACGACGGTGGTGAGAATGCGGGGTGCGGCCATGCAGATGATCTCCTCGCGGGAATTATAATCGGCGTGCCCTCTAATTCACCAAAAGGTTAATACGCGTGACCACCGCCACGATGCCCGCCCGCTTCGAGGATGTCGACGCACTGGAGGCGTTCATGACCACCCCGTCGTCGGCGCTGGTCGAGGATTTGCGTCGCGTCGACGGCGACATCCTGGTGCTCGGCGTCGGCGGCAAGATGGGCCCGACACTCGCGCGCATGGCGAAGCGGGCCGCGCCGGACAAGCGCGTGCTCGGCGTTGCGCGCTTCTCGGAGCCGGGCCTGCGCGAACGGCTCGAGGCGCAGGGCGTCGAATGCATCGCCTGCGACCTGCTCGATCGGGCCGCGCTTGAGCGGCTGCCGCGCGCGGCGAACGTGGTGTTCATGGCGGGGCATAAATTCGGTGCAAGCGGCAATGCCGGACTGACCTGGGCGATGAACGTCGCGGTGCCCTTCATGGTTGCGGAGACCTTCCGCGCCTCGCGCATCGTCGCCTTCTCGACCGCCTGCGTGTATCCCTACGTCGACGTGAACGGCCCGGGTGCCGACGAAGCGACGCCGGCGACGCCGCCGCCCGGGGACTATGCCAACTCCTGCGTCGGGCGCGAGCGCATGTTTGAATACGGCTCGCAGCGCTTCGGCACGCCGGGGCGCAGCGTGCGCCTGTCGTACGCCATCGACATGCGCTACGGCGTGCTCTACGACGTTGCGTCGAGCGTGCGTGCCGGCCGGCCGATCGACCTGTCGATGGGCACCGTCAACGTGATCTGGCAGGGCGACGCGAACGAGCAGGCGCTGCGCCTGCTCGCGCATTGCACGGCGCCGACCTCGCCGCTCAATGTCACCGGTCCCGAGAAGACCCGCGTACGCTGGCTCGCGGAAGCTTTTGGCGAACGTCTCGGCAGGGCGCCGGTACTGCGCGGCACGGAGGCGCCGAGTGCCTGGCTGATCGACACGCGCGCGGCGCAGGCGCTGTTCGGCCAGCCGCGCGTACCGCTCGAGCGCATGATCGACTGGGTTGCCGACTGGGTGGCGCGCGATCAGCCCGCGCTCGGCAAGCCGACGCATTTCGAAACGCGCGATGGCAAGTACTGAGCTGCGCGAGCATGCGCTCGGCGACGCGCAGCTCGACGGCTGCCTCGCGCTGTCGCGCGCAGCGGGCTGGAACCAGAATGCCGCCGACTGGAAGCTGATGCTCGAGATCGGCCGCGGCTGGGGCCTGACGCTCGCCGACGGCACGCTGGTCGCCTCGACGCTGGTGCTGCCGTATCGCGGGTTCGCCTGGGTCAGCATGGTGCTGGTGCTGCCCGCGCACCGGCGCAAGGGCTACGCCTCGCGCCTGCTGCGCCGGGCGCTCGCGGACCTGGAGGCCGGCGGCCTGACGCCGATGCTCGACGCGACGCCCGCGGGGCGCGCGGTCTACCTGCAGGAAGGCTTCGGCGACCGCTGGGGATTCCGGCGCTACCAGCTGCAGTCCGCGCCTCGGGCAACGCGCGCGCGGGCCACGGACGTGCGTCCGCTCAACGCGGGCGATTGGCAGCCGATTCTCGCGCTCGACGCGCAGGCCTTCGGCGCGAGCCGCGAGCCGCTGCTGCGCGCGCTCGCCGCACGCCTGCCGCAGGTGGCGCTGGTGGCGGCGCGCGAGGGCGCGATCCGCGGTTACCTGCTCGGGCGCGACGGGCGCGAGGCGCGTCAGCTCGGCCCGCTGGTGGCGGATGAACCCGAAACCGCGATTGCATTGCTCGCTACGGCGCTCGGGCGCGTCACCCCGCCGCTCTACCTGGACGTGGCCGATCACGCCGCGCCGCTGGTCGCCTGGGTCAAGGCGCAGGGCTGTGTCGAGCAGCGCCCATTCACGCGCATGGCGCACGGGGGCCAGGCCGCGCCGGGCGATGCGTCGAAGGTGATGCTGGTCGCCGGGCCGGAGCTCGGCTAGACAGGGGACGCGCTCAGCTGCGTGGCTCGTCGAGGCCGCGCTCCGGACCCGCCCCCGTGGGCGCACGCTTGATGTCGTCGATGTGGCTCAGGTCGTAGCTTTTCGAGCGCAGGTCGTCGATGCGTGCGTCGACCCAGGCGTCGTCGATCGTCGATGTCCTGTAGACCAGGTAATGCACCAGCAGCGGGATGCTCCAGGCGGCGAGCGGCCAGAACGCCCACCACGGTGCGCCGCCGACGATGTTCGCCGCCGTCAGCACGAGATTGACGACGAGGAAGGCGGCGAAGTGGCGGCGAAAATTGCGGCGGGCCGATTGCGCTGCAGGCGCTGCCGCGTCGGCCGACGGCATGCCGGGCTCAGTCCCCGCCGGAGGGCTGCGGCAGGCCCGGGTAGGCGCGCGCGATCGCCAGCAGGCGCCGGCAGTAGACGAGCCAGGCGATCATCGCCACCACCAGCAGGACCTTGTCCTGCGTGCCCAGGTTCGGATGAAAACCATAGACCGCGAAATACGCCAGGCCGGCGAGCGGCGGCGTCGCGCACCACCACGCGGCCCAGGGGTGTCGGCTGACGCCAAGCAGCAGCGCCGCGCAGACCACGCTGAACGCGTACAGCGAAACGATCACCGCGTTGCCGTGCGGCAGCTTGTTCGACAGGGCGGCGATCGAAATGACCGCACAGAGCACGCCGACGAACAGCGCGTAGAAGTACAGCTCGTAGCTCGCCTGGCGTCGTGAGAGCCGCGCGACCGGCACCAGGTACGGGGTGCGCTCGTCGTCCCAGACGTATTTCTTGAAGTACTTGTCCAGATCCATCAGGGGCCCCGGGCGGGCCGGGGCGCTATTCGCTGCCGGTGAGTATCTTCGAGGCCAGCGCCTTGGCGCGCTCGTCGGGCGCGACGGTTGAATCGACCGCGTCGTCGAGCTTGACGCGCTCCTTGCCCTCGATCTTCGAGCCGCGCTCCTCGGGCCATTCCAGCGTCATCAGCGGGAAGCGCCGGTTGGGGTCGCCGAACAGCACCAGCGCCGCCTGCAGCCACACTGCGATGCCGGCGATGCCCGCCGTGATCAGGCCGAACACGAGCACCGACTTGATGATCCAGCGGTGCGTCAGACCGACGGTCGAGGCCGAGATCTCGTTCATCTCGTAGGAGGTGACGGCGTAGCCCCAGGAAAAGTAAACGATGCACGCGGTGTAGGGCAGCAGGAACAGCGTGATGCCGAGGAACTCGAGCCAGGCCTGCTTGCGGAAGGCGAGGTTCTCGCGGATCAGGTCGACCCGCACGTGCGAGTTGTGGATGTAGCCGTAGCCGAGCACCAGCGCGAACAGCGCGGCGTGAAAGTGCCACTCCAGTTCCTGCAGCATGGTCGACTCGAACATGCGGCCGACGTTGCGTACGAGGAAGATCTGCAGCCCGTGCAGCTTGCCGTCGTCGTCGAGCCAGGCGATCTTGCGCGCGATGACATCGAGCACGGTGAACAGGATCATCGGCAGCGCGAACCAGGAGCCCCAGCGCCCGACGAAGTCGACGAATTTGCGCAGGCGCTCGGACAGGCGCAGCGCGAACGGGATGTCCTCGACCACGCGGTCGCGATCGTCGGCCGCGACGGCTGGGGCGGTAGCAGGTGCGTTTTCGGCCATGGCTTCGCTCTTGGAACTAGTTCGGCGTGATCAGCCACAGCGCGACCGTCGGGAAGCTCATCACCAGGATCACGGCCAGCAGCTGCAGAATCACGAACGGAATGATGCCCTTGTAAATGCTCTGGATCTTGACTTCCTTCGGCGCGATGCCCTTCAGGTAGAAGAGCGCATAGCCGAACGGCGGCGTGAGGAACGAGGTCTGCAGGTTGACCGCCATCAGGATGATGAACCAGTAGGTGATCATCTCCTTCGGCACGTGCGCGCCGAAGTCCATGCCGGCGACCAGCGGGGCGAACACCGGCAGCACGATCAGCGTGATCTCGATCCAGTCGAGAAAGAAGCCGAGGAAGAAGACGATCGCCATGATCAGGAACAGCAGGCCCCAGTCGTTCAGCCCCGAGGCCCTGATCAGGTGCTCGACGATGTCGTCGCCGCCGAGCGCGCGGTAGACGTAGGCAAAACAGGTGGCGCTGATGATGATGAAGAACACCATGGCCGTGGTGCGCGCCGCGGTGTGGCAGACGCCTTCGAGCACGTCGTACTTGAGGCGGCCGTTGAACAGCGCGAGCAGCATCGCGCCGAAGGCGCCGACCGCGCCGGCCTCGCTCGGCGTCGCCCAGCCGAACAGGATCGAGCCCTTGATCATGCCGATCAGGAACACCGGCGGGAAGAAGGCCCTGCCGAGCAGCTTGGCCATCTGGCCCCTGGGCACCTGCAGCAGGTTCGGCGGCAGCGGGGGCGCCATGCTCGGCTTCAGCGAGGCGACCGTGAATACGTAGAGCAGGTAGAGCGAGGCGAGCGAGAGGCCCGGGATGATCGCCGCAGTGAATACGTCGCCGGCCGACACCGACAGCAGGTCGGCCATGATGATCAGCATGATGCTCGGCGGTATCAGGATGCCGAGCGTTCCGGAAGCGGCGATCGTGCCGCAGGCCAGGCCATGGCTGTAGCCCTGCCGCATCATGGTCGGCAGCGCGAGCGCGGTCATCATCGTCACCGAGGCGCCGATGATTCCGGTCATCGCCGCGAGGATCGTGCCCATGATGGTCACCGCGAGTGCGAGGGCGCCCGGCACGCGCTTGAGAATCACCTGCACGCAGTACAGCAGGTCGTTGGCGATGCCGCTGCGCTCCATCATGACGCCCATGAAGATGAACGCGGGCACCGCGACGAGCACCAGGTTCTCGGCCGCCTGGCCCCAGATGCGCGGCAGGAAATTGAAGAACTCGATCAGCTTGAACGTGCCGATGAAGTAGCCGAGCAGGCCGAAGAGCATCGCCAGGCCGCCGAGAATGAAGGCGACCGGGAACCCCGAGAACAGCAGGGTGGCCAGGGTGAGGAACATCACCAGGGGCAGGAACTCCTGCACCCTGTAGAGCAGCTCCTCGCGACCGTCGGCGTCCAGCCCGGCGACGTAGGCATAGCCCGCGCCGAGCACGATCAGCAAGACGATCGTGACGACGTAGCGGTTCGCCAGCCGGCTGCCGATTCTCAGCAACAACTCCATCGCATCACCCGGAAATCAGATCCGGCGCACCGTGGCCGGAGAAACGACCGGGGCGCGAAGCGCCCCGGCGTAGGCTTTCAATGCGGGCGCGCCGTTCCCGGCGCGCCCGTCCTTGCATGTCGCTACTTCAGGTACGTTGCCTTGAGGGCCTGCGCTTCACCCCAGATCTGGTATTCCTTGCGGAACTTGGTGTAGCTCTCTGCGATCTGCTTGAAGGTCGCATCCTTGGCCGAGAGCTCGCCCATCACTTCCACCCAGGCCTTCTCGAACGCCGCGAGCTCCTCGTCGTTCCAGCGCCGGTTGGTAACGCCGTGCTTGCTGACGTTCTCGTTCATCGCCGCCGGGTTGCGCCATTCGGTCTCGGCGTAGGTGTGCAGTACGGCCTCACCCAGCGCCAGCTCGAGGAGCTTCTTGTAGTACTTCGGCAGCGAGTCATACGCCTTCTTGTTCATCAGCAGCTCGGAGACAGAAACCTGCTGGTGCCAGCCCGGGAAGTAGTTGTTCTTCGCGATCTGGTAGAAGCCCAGTTTCTGGTCGATCGAAGGCATCGAGAACTCGGTGGCGTCGATCACGCCGCGCTCCAGGGCGGGGTAGATGTCCGCGCCGGCGAGCAGCTGCGTGGAAACGCCCAGCTTCTGCATGACCTGCGCGCCGAGGCCGAAGAATCGCATCTTCATGCCCTTCAGCTGGTCGAGCGACTTGATCTCGTTCTTGAACCAGCCCGAGGTCTCCGGGCCGATCGCGAAGCAGTTGAAGGCGATCAGGCCGTGCTTGCCGTACATTTCGTTCCGGATCTTGTCGCCGTCGCCGAACATCTTCCACGCCATGTATTCGCCGAAGCTCGGCCCGAACGGCACCGCGGTGAAGAACGCGACGCCCGGTCCGAGTTTGCCGGTGTGGTAACCCGGCGTCGTCCAGCAGGCGTCGACCGACCCCTTGGATGCGGCGTCGAAGCACTCGAGCGCCGGCACCAGCGCGCCCGGCTCGAAGAACTTGATGTCGAACTTGCCGTCGGTCGCCTCCAAAACCTGCTTCGAGAAGCGCACGCCCGATGTCCCGAGGTGCGGCAGCGTGCCGCCGAAGGCGCTTTGCATCTTCCACTTGACGCGCTTTTGCGCCAGCGCGCTGCCCGATGTAGCGGCCAGGGCCAGGGCGACGCCCGCGGCGACCAGCTTCAGTGTTGTGCGTACTTTCATTGTTTCCCTCCTCCTCTATTGCAAGATTGATTCGGTCTCAGCGCTGCAATCTGCCGGGCCGAGCGGCTTACTCGGTCCGCGTCTGGTGCGCGGATCGAAGGGCATCATAATTCAGCCTCGGGGAATAAGCCAAACCCCATTATTCTCGAATTGCGGCAGTGCAGCGAGCGCGCCCCATGTCGACGGCGATCTCGAACGCCCGTTTGAGTGCGCGGTCGTTGGCGATCCCCTTGCCGGCAATGTCATAAGCGGTGCCGTGCGCCGGGGTGGTGATCGGAATCGGCAGGCCGCCGAGCACGGTGACGCCGCGCTCGAAGCCGAGCAGCTTGATCGCGATCTGGCCCTGGTCATGGTACATCGTGACTACGGCGTCGAACTGCCCCGCGCGCGCGCGAATCCAGACCGTGTCGGCGGGATACGGCCCGCTCGTCTCGATGCCCTGTGCGCGCGCTGCCGCGACCGCCGGTGCGATCACCTCGATTTCCTCGTGCCCGTAATTGCCGCCGTCGCCGGCGTGCGGGTTGAGCGCGGCCACAGCGATGCGCGGCGCGGAATAGCCGGCCGCGCGCATCGCGTGGTCGGTGAGCGCGATCGCCTCGACGATGCGCGGCACGCTGAGCCGCTTGGCGACATCGGCGAGCGGCAGGTGCGAGGTGACGCGCGCATTCCACAGCTGGTCGAGCACGTTGAATTCACCGTGCGGCCCCGTATGGCCGAGAAAGTCCGCGGCGAAGCGCAGCTCGTCGTCGAAGCTCATGCCGCCGAGGCGCAGCGCCTGCTTGTTGAACGGCGTGAACACGATCGCGTCGAGCGCGCCATCGCGCGCGTGCGCGAGCGCATGGCGGAAGTTGTCGAGCGCGGCGCGCCCGCCCTCGGCCGAGACACGGCCGAGCGGAAGGGCGGCCGGATCGGCGTTGGCGCGCTCGTCGATGTCCACCGCGGGCAACGCCACGCGGGCGATCTTGGCGCCCGCCGCGAGCAGGCGCGCATCGCCGATCACCTGCACCGCCGCCGCGTCGTGCGTCCGCGGGTCGGCGAGCAGCCGGGCCGCCAGTTCGGCGCCGATGCCGGCGGGATCGCCGAGCACCAGGCCGATGCGCGGCCGCTGCGCCTTCTCGCCTATCATCGCTGCGTCATTCATCGCCAGATTTCCTTTTCCGAGCCGCCGTGACACCGGACGCCGACCTGCCGATCATCGACGCCCATCAGCATTTCTGGGACCTCGAGCACAACCGCCATCCCTGGTTGCAGGACCAGCCGCCCGTCCCGTTTCGTTACGGCGACTATACGGCGTTGCGGCGCAGCTACCTGCCGGCGGACTTTCGCCGGGACTGCGGCGCGCACCGCGTGGTGAAGACCGTCTACGTCGAGGCCGAGTGGGACCCGCAGGACCCGATCGGCGAGACCCGCTGGGTGAGCGCGCTCGCCGACGCACACGGCATTCCCAACGCGATCGTCGCGCAGGCCTGGCTCGATCGCGCCGACGCGGCCGAGGTGCTTGCGGCGCAGGCCGCCTTTCCCCTGGTGCGCGGCGTGCGCCACAAGCCGCGCGCAGCGGCCTCGCCCGCTGCCGTGGTGCCCGGCGCGCAGGGCTCGATGGGCGACGCCCGCTGGCGCGCAGGCTACGCGCTGCTCGAACGCCACGGCCTGCATTTCGAGCTGCAGACGCCGTGGTGGCATCTGGCCGAGGCGGTCGACCTGGCGCATGACTTTCCGCGTACCCTGATCGTGCTCAATCACAGCGGGCTGCCGGCGGACCGCAGCCGCGCGGGCCTCGCCGGCTGGGGCGCCGCGATGCAGGCCTTCGCCGGCTGCGCGAACGTCGCGGTGAAGATTTCGGGCCTCGGCCTGCCGGGCCGGGCCTGGCGCATCGAGGACAACGCGCCGATCGTGCGCGAGATCATCGCCACGTTCGGCGTCGAGCGCTGCATGTTCGCGAGCAACTACCCGGTGGACGGCCTGGTCGCGCCCTACGACACGATCATGACGGGCTTCAAGGCGATCGTCGCCGATCGGCCCGACGCCGAGCGCCGCGCGCTGTTCCACGACAACGCCGCGCGGATCTACCGCATCGCCTAGGCGCGCGACGCGCGGGCCCTACTTCGCCATCTTGACCGACTTGTCGAGAAACGCGTTGGTATAGATCGAGCTTACGTCGAAGGGTTTCTCGATCCCGACGTAGGTCTTCACCAGCTCATAGTCGGCGGCCATGCGCTTCGGATCGTGCCAGCCGAGGGCGACTTCGCGCGAGAACTTGTCGTCCATCAGCACTTCGACCAGACCCCAGTTGGTCAGCTCGTTGTCGAACTTGAGCGCGCCGTTCGCGTCGACCAGCGCCTGCACGCAGGGCTTGGGATCCTTGACGCAGGCGGCGAAGGCCTTCTGCGTGACCTTGACGAACTTGCCGATCAGCGCCTTGTTCTTGGCGAGGAAGTCGGCGTTCACGATCACCGAGTTGCCGTAGGGGTTCAGTCCGATGTCGCGCCAGGCGACGAAGCCCATGTCGTCGCCGAGCTCGCGCTGGAAAATGTGGTGGATGTTGTAGAACGACGTGGTGATGTCGACGGACTTCGACTTCAGCGCGCCGATCTTCGCGTTGGCGGCAACGTTCACCCAGGTGACCGACTTCGGGTCGATGCCGTTCGCCTTGGCGATCGCCGGCCACATTGCGCGCGCCGCGTCGGCCGCGGGGTTGCCGATCTTCTTGCCGGGGAAGTCCTTGATGCCCTTGATGCCGGAGCTCTTCAGCCAGTACAGGCCCTGCGGCGAATTGGCGTAGACGTTGAACACGCCGACCACGTTGGCACCCTTGCCCTTGCCGACCAGCGCCGTGCCCATGTCGGCGAGACCGATCGGGTTCGCCCCGGCGCCGACCTTCTGCACGGCGAGCGACGAGCCCTTGCCGGGCTCGAGATTGAGCTCGATGCCTTCCTTGTCGTACCAGCCCATCTTCTTTGCGAAGTAGTACGGCGAGTGGTCGCCGCCCGGCACCCAGTTGAGGATGAAATCGAGCTTCTGCTGCGCCGCGGCGGGCGCGGCGGCGAGCGCGAGGGCGAGCAGCCCTGCGACGAACGAAATGCGCTGAATCATGTGACCGTCCTCCTTGACGATTGGCGCGGCGATGGTAGCGACCCGCAATTCACGGTGTCAACGTTCGCGCGGCGTCGACTTGATTGACGCATGCGCGTCGGCCACGCTAGCTTACGCGCGTTCGGGGCGGCCCGCATTAACCAGACAGTTAAGACTCGCCGGGCAGCCCTGGCTGCGGCGGCGACGGATCGGAGGAGACTGTCGTGAGCTACGATTTCATCGTCATCGGTGCCGGGCACAACGGCCTCGCCTGCGCCGCGTATCTGGCGAAGGCGGGCGTCAAGGTCCTGGTCCTGGAACGCAGTCCGCGCGTGGGCGGCGGCTGCCACACCGAGGAAGTCACGCTGCCGGGCTTCAAGCACAACGTCTGCTCGGTGGTTCATACCAACATCCCGAGCAGCCCGGTCTACCGCGACCTCGAGCTCGAACGCCATGGCGTGCGCTACGTCTATCCGCCGTACCTGCGCGGCACGATCTTCCCCGACCACAGCAGCATCGTGATGCATCGCGAGGCGGAGCGGATGGCCGCCGAGCTGGGCCGGTTCTCGGCGCGGGACGCCCGGACCTATACGCAGCTGGTCGAGGACTACGGCGAGTTCATCGAGTCGACCTACCTGCCGCTGATGTATTCGCCCCCGCTGCCGCCGTCGCTGCAGACGGCTGAATTGGAGAAGTCCGAGGAAGGCAGGACGCTCCTGCAGTGGCAGGCGAGCACGCCGGTGCAGCTGCTCGGCGAGTTGTTCGAGAGCGAGGCGGTGAGGGTCCATTTCCTCTCGCGGCTCACCGTGCTGGGGTTCGCCCCGGATCAGTTCGGGCAGGGCTGGATCTGCCTGTTCCGCATCCTGAGAGCCGAGGCGCCGATCTGCGTGGGCGGCTCGCAGCAGCTCGCCCAGGGGCTGCGCAGCGTCGTCGAGGCGCACGGCGGCGTCGTTCGCACCGGCGCCGAGGTGAAGCGCATCCGCCTGCAGGGAAACCGGGCGATCGGCGTCGAACTGAATGACGGCACGCGGATCGACGCTGCGCAGGCGGTGATTACCAACGTCGAGCCGAAAAAGAGCTTCCTCGGGATGGTGGGGGAGGCGGCTCTGCCCGCGTCCTTCGCCACGCGGGTCAAGAACTATCATTCGCGCGGGCGATCGCTGTTCGTGCTGCACCTGGCTTTGTCCGAGCCGCCGCAGTACCGCGCGGCCGCCGACAATCCAGCGGTGAACACGGCGTTCAGCCAGGAGATGTTCGGCGCCAGCATGGACGAGCAGGTGCGTGCCTATCAGGAAATCGCGCAAGGGCGGGCGCCGCGCAAGGAGATGCTGCAGGTGACGGTGCCGACCCTGTTCGACCCCTCGCAGGCGCCGCAGGGCAGACATACCGCGGTGGTCTGGCAGTACGCGCCCTATGGCGTGACGGGGGGATGGCAGGACCAGAGGGACGCGTACGCCGCGCATCTGCTGGACCTCTGGCGGTCGTACGCGCCGAACATCTCGCGCGACAAGATCCTCGCCATGACGATCCAGGATCCCAGCGACACCGAGCGGCTGAACGACAACCTCGTCAACGGCGTCGATGTGGTGGGCGACATGACACCCGACCAGATGGGGTATTTCAGGCCCTTCGCCGGCTGGTCCGACTACCGGACCCCGGTCGACGGCCTCTATATGTGCGGCGGCTACTGTCATCCGGGCGGTGGCGTGCATGCCGGGGCGGGGCACAACGCGGCCGGCGTGATTGCCGAGGATTTCAGGCTCACGCGGTGGTGGGACTGATGCCTGAGCGCGAGGTGACGTTCGCGGTCAACGCCTCACCCGGCGAACTGTGGCGCTTCATCCGCGATTTCGAGTCCCTCTGCACCTGCATCCCCGGCGTCGAGCGCATCAACCGGGTCGATGATCGGACGGTCGAGCTGACGGTGAAGGAGAAAGTCGGCGTCGTGCCCTTGATCGTGGATCTCACGGCGCGAATCGAATCCGAGGATCCGCCGCGCAGCCTGCATGCGGTCGCGAAGGCCGAACACCTGACCATGGCAATCGACGTCGCGCTGCAGGAAACCGCATCGGGGACCGAGCTGCGCTCGCTGTTCAAGGTGAGGGGCGAAGGGCCGCTCAAGCCGGTCGTCGATCGCCTGTTCGATCGCAGGGCGACCGAGCGGGCCGCGCAGTTCGCCGACAGCCTCGAGCAGCGCTTCGGTGCGGGCGGGTCGGGCGAGGCGCGGACCGACATGCCCGCCCAGGCGTCGCCTGCGCGGGGCTGGCAGGCGCGACTGCGTCGATGGCTCGGCGGGCTCTGGCGGCGCTTCCTGGGGTCGTCGGCGCCGCCGGGAACCTAGTGCCGGTCACGTCGCCGGCATCATCGAGCGTCGGCGCGGTGCGTTGACGCACGACGGTGACCACGTTAGCTTAGGGCTGTCCGCCACATTAACCAAACAGTTACTTCCTGATTACGCGACCGCGCCGCACGGGCCGGCGCGCCCCGCCCGACGATGCCGCAACGCTGGACTGACCTGCCTGCCGAGGTGCTCGCGCTGCTGCGCCGCGGGAGCGTGATCCCCGCGCACCTGCTGGCGCTCGACGCCCGTCGCCAACTCG
>LJTQ01000223.1 GCA_001303445.1 Betaproteobacteria bacterium SG8_39
CCGCCTCCGGCGGGAATCCGATCTGCGCGCAGCCCGTGGCGAGCCATACGACGGCGAGCAGCACGAGCCGCAATGTAGAACCTCGCATGGCTTGCATCATTCCATGAATCAGGCCGCAGTCGGGGTTTCGAGCGCCTGCGCGCGTCGCGTGCGGGCGACGCTCGCCCGCCGCACGGCAGGAAAAACCCCCATGTTTCCATGGACCTGCGGCAGGCACGCAATCTGCTTGGCTGTGGATCCTCATTCACACAACCTGATCGGAGCCAAGATGCTGCAAAGAGACAGTCTTTTTCGCCGGCGCGAGGAGCAGGACAGCCTTTTCCGCCGCCGCGAACCGGAGGGCAAGAGCCCGGCCGCGGCCCCCGTCACCGCAGCCGCCGCGCTCACGCCGAGCGCAGCGGCTGCGCCGGCGACGCCTGCCAGTGCAGCCCCGACGACCGACGCGGCACGCGGCGACGAGCGCAAGGAAGCCAAGCTGATCGTCGGCCCCGACATCAAGATGAAGGGCGTCGAAGTCTCCGACTGCGACACGCTGGTGGTCGAAGGCCGCATCGAGGCGACGCTCGACGCGCGGGTGCTGCAGATCGCCTCCAACGGCGTGTTTCAAGGCACCGTCGCGGTCGACGTCGCCGAGATCCACGGCGCCCTGGAAGGCGAGCTGACGGTGAGAAAGCAGCTGGTGGTGCACGCCACCGGGCGTGTCAGCGGCAAGATCCGCTATGCCAAGATCAAGGTCGAGGAAGGCGCCGAGATCTCGGGCGAGATCGGCATGCTCGACAAGGCGGGAAGCGTGCAAGCCGCGCGCCCGGTGCGCGCCACCGCCAGCGGCGGGGCGCAGTCCTAAGGTGTAACGCCGTCGCCGCGCCTGCCCTGCGGCGGGCGCGGCGACGCGGTTGATCCTAACGACCCCGCCGAGCCTACGACTGCGCCTGCGCAGTGCGCTTGAACATCGACGGGTCGAGCGAATTGCGCGCCAGCAGGCGGTAGAACTCGGTGCGGTTGCGCCCGGACAGGCGCGCCGCGTGCGTCACGTTGCCGCCGGTGATCTTCAGCACCCGCGCGAGGTAGTCGCGCTCGAAGGCGCGGCGCGCGGCCTCCAGAGGCACCAGCGCCGTATCGTCGGCGTCCTGCACCTGGCGCACCAGCGAGGCCGGAATGACCTCGGTCGAGGCGAGCGCCACCGCCTGTTCGATGACGTTGAGCAGCTGCCGGATGTTGCCCGGCCAGGGTGCCGACACGAGGATGCGCATGGCTTCGGGCGAAAGCGCCAGCTGCGGGCGGCCATAGCGCGCGCCCAAGCGGGCGAGAAAGTGCTCGGCGAGCCGCGGGATGTCCTCGCGCCGCTCGGCAAGCGCCGGCAGCGCGAGCTGCACCACGTTCAGCCGGTAGTACAGATCCTCGCGGAATTCGCCCGCGGCCACGCGCTCGTCGAGCCGCCGGTGCGTCGCAGAAATGATCCGCACGTTGACCGGCTGATCGACATTCGAGCCCACCGGGCGCACGACGCGCGCCTCGGTCGCGCGCAGCAGCTTGACCTGGAGGGCGAGCGGCATGTCGCCGATCTCGTCGAGAAACAGCGTGCCGCCGAAGGCCGCCTCGAACAGCCCGCGCCGGTCCTGCAGGGCGCCCGTGAACGCGCCGCGCTTGTGTCCGAACAGCTCGCTCTCGAGCAGGCCCTCCGGGATCGCGGCACAGTTCACCGCGATGAACGGCGCCTGGGCGCGCGGACTCGCGCGGTGGATGGCCCGCGCCAGCAGCTCCTTGCCGGTGCCGCTCGCGCCGTAGATGCAGACGCTCGCGTCCGAGCTCGCGATGCGCTTCGCGCGCGCCAGCACGTCCTCCATGGACGGTGCGCAGGTGACGATGTCGGCGCGCCAGGCGTCCGCGTCGCCGCTCGCTTCGGGCGACTGCGCGCTCGACAGCTGCAGCGCGTCGGAGACGGTGTCGAGCAGCACCTTCGGCTCGAACGGCTTGGTGAGGAAGCCGAACACGCCGCGCCGCGTGGCGCTGACCGCCTCGGGGATCGTGCCGTGCGCGGTCAGGATGATGACGGGGATGGAAGGCGCCTTGCGGTGGATTGCGTCGACCAGCGCGAGGCCGTCGATGCCCTCCATGCGCAAGTCGGTGACCACCACCTGCGGGCGGGTCACTTCGAGGCTCGCGAGCGCGGCCTCGCCCGACTCGACGGCCGTCACGGCGTAGCCCGAGGCGCTCAGGCGCATGGCGATGAGTTGCAACAGGCCCTTGTCGTCGTCGACGAGCAATACGTTCGGGTCACGGGGTCGGTTCATGTTTCATCCTCCATCAGGGTTCATGCGGCGCGCGCCGCGGTCCTCGATTGGCGTAGCGGCAGTGTGACCTGGAAATGCCCATGTGCGCTGTCGCCGGCGATTGCGATCCGTCCGCCATGCGCCTCGACGTACTCGCGCGCGATCGCCAGCCCGAGTCCGCTGCCTTCGATCGGGCTGTCCGCCTTGCGGTGCCCGCGGAAAAACGAGTTGAACACCGACTCGCGCTCTTCGGGCGGCACGCCCGGTCCGGAGTCGATGACCTCGACCGTCGCGGCGTTGCCGTTCGCGCGGGTCAGCAGCGCGATCTCGCCGCCGCGCGGCGAGTATTTGATGGCATTGCCCAGAAGATTGTCCAGGACCGAGCGCAGCTTGTCGGCATCGCCTTCGATGCGCACCGGCTCGAGCGCCAGCCGGAGGTGCTGGTCCTTGGATTGCGCGGCCAGGGCGTGCGCGCCGACGACGTCGCGCACCAGATCGTCGAGCGACGCGGGGGCGATGTGCAACGATGCGGCCGCATGCAGCGCCCGCTGATAGTCGAGCAGCGCGTCGATCTGCTGCTGCAGCTTGACGCTGTTCTCGCGCATGATCGAGACGATCTGCCGCTGTCGCGTACCGAGCGGGCCCGCGACGCCGTCGCGCAGCAGCTCGGTGCCCTCGCGCATCGCCGCGAGCGGCGTCTTCAGCTCGTGCGAGACGCTGCGCAGAAAGCGGTTTTTCTGATCCTCGAGCTCGGCGAGCCGGCAGCGCAGCCAGTCGAGCCGCTCGCCGATCGTGCGCAGGTCGCTGGGGCCATGGACGTGGATCGGGCGCGAGAAATCCCCGCGCCCCAGCTCGCGGATCGCCGCGTCGAGCTCGGCGATCGGCCGGGCAATGATGCGCGTGAGTCCGATCGCCAGGATGAGGGTGGCGGCGGCGCCGAACAGCGCAAGCAGCATCGACCACTGCTGCATGCTGGCGGCCTCGGCGCGCAGCGCGTCGGCCTCGCGGTCGACCACGTCGTGGCTCGCCGCCATCACGGTGCGCGTGTGGCCGACCAGCGCGGCAACCAGCGCGTCGAGCTCGGCGCGGTCAATCTTCCCGCTGGCGGACGTCGTCAGCATGTCGAGCAGCGCGCCTTCCAGCGCGATCGCGCGCTCGAGCGCCTCGCGCGCGCGATCGCCGAGCCGCAGTCGCTTGAGCTCGTTCGCGACCTCGCGGAAGTTGTGGTGGGCACGGACGAGATCGTCCAGCAGCGCCGCGTCGCCCAGGATCGCAGTCTGTTGCGCGAGGCGGTCGATCGAGCCGATGCGGTCGAACAGCGCCCGGCTGGTGCGCGCGGTATGCACGGCGTCGTACAGCGCGCTCTGGCTGCGGGCCGAGAGCTGCTCGGCGCGCCAGGCGGAATACACCAGGGCCGCGGAAAGCGGCAGGGAGACCAAGGCAAGGCTGACCAGCAGCAGCCTGAAGAACGAGCGCGGGTAGCCCAGCGCCGCGCCGCGTCGCACGCCTGCGGCAGGGTCGCCGCGGGGCGACGCCGTGCTGTCCGCAGGCCGGTGCGCCGTCATCGCGTCCCCCGCGCCGCCGCGGGGCCTCGCCGGGCGCGAGGCACGCGGCGTGCGCGAAGCCGAACCGCGCGTGCTCGTAATGTCCTTGTTTTCACGGAAATCTTGTCCCGCCCGCGCACGTGTCCGTGCGGTTGGCAAGAGTATGCGTGGGCGGGTCGTCGCGTGCACGATGTGGAGGTCGGTTGCGCGTTTCGTGCCAGCGCCCTGAAACCTTGTGAAACAGCGGCTTGCGCAAAAAGGTGGCGCCGGGCTGCGACATGTTCGTTGCCGAAAGGCGACGCATTTATGGGAATCATCTATTTGCGCCGTCTTGTGCGACGCCGAACGGCGACATCAGCGGACGAGCGCGGTTTTCCGCAAAGCCGGCACGCCGGGTGAGCGCCCTGTCAGGCGCGCTCGAGCAGGCGCTCGGCGAGGACCCCGACCGCGCCCTCGATCGCCTGCGCCGCGTCGAGGCAGAGGTCCTCGCGAAAGCGCGGACCGATGATCTGCACCCCGATCGGCACGCCGTCGTGCAGCCCGGTCGGCACCGCCGCCGCGGGCAGTCCGAGCAGGTTGACCGCGTAGAGCATGCTCTGCTCGTCGAGCATCCGCTTGACGCGCGCCTCGCCCTTGAGGTCTTCGCCCTGCGGGAACGGCGGCAGCTGCGACACCGGCGCCAGTACCAGCGGCACGTCCTCCATGAACACGCTCCAGGCGCGCAGCAGCCGGGTGCGTTCGGCGAGCGCGCGCACGTAGCCGGCGAGGTCGTAAGGTTTGCCGGCCGCGACGTAGCCCTCGTACACCTGGTTGATGTCGGGCGAGCCCTTCGTCCGGATCACGTCGCCCATCAGCACCGACGTGTCGGTGAATATCACCCGGCGCCAGAGCTCGGCGAGCTCGGCGACGTGCGGCGGATCGATCGCCTCGACGTCGTAACCTGCGTCGGCGAGGATCTTTGCTGCGGCGTCGATCGCCTGCGAGACGGCGGGGGCGCACGGCACCCCGGCGGGCGTCTTGCACACGCCGACGCGGATCGGCCGCTGCGCATGCTCGCCTGCGAGCGGTGCGGGCACCCACCAGGGATCGCGTGCGTCGTGTGCCGCCATCGCGCCGAGCGCCAGGCGCAGGTCGCGCACTTCGCGCGCGATCGGGCCCTGCACGCTCATCAACTGCACGGTCGGCGGGCGCTCGGCTGGCGCGGTCGCGTTGAACGCCGCGACGCGGCCGAGCGAAGGCCGAATCCTCGCCACGCCGCAGGCGTACGCCGGGTAGCGCAG
>LJTQ01000037.1 GCA_001303445.1 Betaproteobacteria bacterium SG8_39
AAATGTTCCGCGTCGGGCTGCTGGCGCAGGCGCTGCACGCGGCGACGGGCGAGGTGACCGACGAAGCGAGCGCGGTCGAGCGGCTCGGGCTGCAGCCGCGCCTGGTCATCGGCAGCCGGCGCAACATCAAAGTCACCTACGCCGAGGATCTGGCGATCGCCGAGGCGCTCCTGCAGGGCGCAGTGCCTTGAGCGGGCTGCGCATCGGGCAGGGCTTCGACGTCCACGCACTCGTTGCCGGGCGGCGCCTGGTGCTCGGCGGCGTTGAGATTCCTTTCGAGCGCGGGCTCGAGGGGCATTCTGACGCGGATGTTCTGATTCATGCGGTGATCGACGCGCTGCTCGGCGCCGCCGCGCTCGGCGACATCGGGCGGCATTTCCCGGACACCGACGCGCGCTACCGCGATGCGGACAGCCGCACGCTGTTGCGCGAGGTCGGCGCCAAGCTCGCGCAGTCGCGGCTGCGGGTGTGCAACGTCGACGCCACCCTCATTGCGCAGGCACCGCGGCTCGCGCCGCATGTCGATGACATGGCGGCGAACATCGCTGCCGACCTCGGTCTGGCGCGCAAGCGCGTGAACGTCAAGGCGACGACCACCGAGACGCTCGGTTTCACCGGCCGCGGCGAAGGCATTGCTGCGATGGCCGTGACGCTCGTCGAAACGAACGAGGAGGACTGATGTACACCCCGCCGTACAACCGCGCCGAAGATCACGCCGAAATCCTGGACATGATGCGCGCGCACAACTTCTGCCTGCTCGTCACGGGCGCCGGCGGCGAGCTGCACGGTACGCACCTGCCTTGCCTGGTGCATGAACGCGGCGATCGGCCGATCATCGAGCTGCACATGGCGAAAGCCAATCCGCAGTGGCAGCAGTTTTTCGACGACGACGTGCTGGTGGTGTTTTCCGGGCCGCATGCCTACGTCTCGCCGCGCTGGTATGCGCGTCAGCCTTCGGTGCCGACCTGGAACTACGCCGCCGTGCACGCGTACGGCCAGGTCACGATTTTCGACGACCCATCGACCAAGCACGCCGCGCAGCGCCGCCTGGTTGCCGCGCACGATCCGGAGTGGCTCGCGCAGTTCGATGCCCTGGCGCAGGACTATGTCGGCAGCATGCTCCACAACATCGTCGTATTCGAGGTGGCCGTGACACGCATCGACGCGCGCTGGAAGCTGTCGCAGAACCGCGGTCGCGAGGAGCAGGATCTGGTGATTGAGAACCTCGAGCGCAGCGGCGCGGCGGGTGACCAAGCGCTCGCTGCGCTGATGCGCAGGCATCTCGTCTGAGCGCGATCGAAACGACGGACGCAAGGCTGAGGGTCTTCTTCGCGCTCTGGCCACCGGAGCGCACGGCGGTCCGGCTCGAGCAGTGGGCGCAGGATCTGGCGCGCGGGAGCGGCGGGCGGCTGACCCGCCAGGAGACCATTCACCTCACGCTTGCCTTCCTCGGCGAAATCGAGGCGGCGCGCGTCGACGACGCGATCAGCGTGGCGCGCGCAGTACGTGCGCCGGCGCACAAGCTGCTGATCGAGCACGCCGAGTACTGGCCGCACAACCGGATTCTCTGGGTCGGGCCGCGGCGCACGCCGGCGACCATGGCGCGCCTGGCGCGCGAGCTGGGCAAGGCGCTGCGCCGCGCGGACTTCGCGCTCGAGCGACGCCCCTTCGCCGCGCACGTCACGCTGATCCGCAGAGCGCGCGCGCCGCGCGCGCTGCCGCCACTGCCGCGCGTCGACTGGCCGGTCGACGAATTCCTCCTGGTGCGCTCGCTGCTGTCGCGCGAGGGCGCGCAGTACAGGGTGCTCGAGCGTTTTCCCTTGCAGGGTCATTCCTGAGGCGGCCTATACTTTGCGCTCCCCGCCGGAGGAGCACATGACCGCGACCCGCACCGAACCGCTCAAGGCCTACTGGCAGCCGGGCTGCTCGAGCTGCCTGCGCATGAAGGAGTTCCTGCAGCGCCACGGCGTGGCGTTCGAGTCGATCAACGTGCTGGCCGACAAGGCGGCGTTTGCCGACCTGGCGCGACTCGGCATCCGCTCGGTGCCGATCATCCGCAGGGGTGACGACTGGGCGAATGGCCAGGTGCTGCGCGACGTCGCGCGGATCGCGGGAATCCGCTGGGGCGGAAGCCGGATCCTGCCGCCGGAGGAATTGCAGGCACGGCTGACCCTGTTCCAGGCGGCGGCGCGGCGCTTTCTGGCCCAGTTGCCGGACGATGCGTTGCCGGCGATGTTGCCGAACCGGCCGCGCAGCTACGCCAGCCTCGCGTTCCACATCTTCAGCATCGCCGATGCCTTCCTCGATCACGAGCTTGACGGCACGCGGCTCGACGAGAATGCCTACAACCGGGTGCCGGGCCCGGGCAAGGACACGCGCGCCGCGCTGACAGGCTATGGGGAGGCGGTGGCGCGGCGGCTCGAGAACTGGTGGGCGGTGCACGGGTCGAAGACCGACTGGAACCGCCGGGCTGACGTGTACTACGGCGAGCAGAGCGTGGAGGAATTCTTCGAGCGCACCACCTGGCACTGTGGGCAGCACGTGCGCCAGTTCATGATGGTGCTCGATCAGCTCGGCATCACGCCGCAGGATCGGCTGGGGCCGGAGGCGTTTGCCGATCTGCCGATGCCGGAGAAGGTGTGGGACGACGAGCCCGGTCCGGCGACGCGCGCATCCTAGGCGCCCGCTCCAACGATTTCCTACAAATCGTAGTACCAAGGGGTAATGCCGTTAGTACCGACGGGTAGTGCCGTCGGCGGCGCGCTGTCGTCATGATGCGGTCATCGAATCAAGGAGCAGATCGATGAAAGACGACACACGGCGTTTCTATGCAGTCCTCGGCGTTCCGACCGGCGCGACCGCCGAGCAGATCAGGGATAAATACCGTTCAATGCTGATCCATGCGCGAGCCGCCATCCGCGGCGGGCAGGTGGATTTTGCGGCGCTCAACGAGGCGCGCGAAGCCTACTTTGCACTGACCACTGACACGCAGGCGCGCGCGGCCTGACCCCGCCGGCTGCGTGGCGGGCGCGTCAGCGGCCGCGCGTCTTTTCCTGCATCGCCTCGTACTGCGATGGCGTGCAGCGTGCGCGGGCGAGGAACTCGCGCAGGTGCTTGACGTCCTGGCGTCCGAGCGTGTGCCCATGATGCGGCCGGTGCAGCACGCCTTCCTGTCCATTTAGCCACACGTGCAGGCGCGCGCCGGGGTGCGTTTCGACGCGCGCGCCGAGATGACCGAGCAGCGACTCAACCTCGCGGAAATGAATGTTCGCGTTGATCGGGTCGCGGAAGATGGTCTCGAGCAGATGCACGTGCTTGTGGCTCATGGCCCCTGACTCTAGGGCGGCGAACTGCCGGGTCGGTTGATCGGCGTCAAAAGCATGGCGCAGATCATGCGGCCTCGGGCGGCCGCCCGCCGCGTACCGCGACCGCTGCCGTGCGCGCGCGCCGTTCGCTCGAGGTCACCGTAGCACCAGCCGCGCCACCAGCCCGCCGCCTTCGCGCGGCTTGAAATCGAGCGTGCCGTCGTGCGCGCGCGCGATGCGCTCGACGATCGCCAGGCCGAGCCCGGCGCCGCCCTCGGCGCCGCGCGCCTCGTTCAGCCGGGTGAAGGGTTGCTTGAGGCGCTCGATCTGCGATTCGGGGATACCGGGGCCGCGGTCGAGCACTTCGATGATCGCGCGATCGCCGTCACGCGTCGCTCGAACTTCGACCGGCGCGCCGCCGTGGCGCAGCGCGTTGTTGACGAGGTTGGTCACTGCGCGGCGCAGCGCCGTCGGTGCGGCCGCCTGGCGCATCGCGCCCGCAGCGAAGGACACGTCCAGCCCACGCTTGCGGTAGCCCTCGACCAACTCCTGCAGCAACGCGCCGACATCCGTGTCCACCCGCGCCTCATCGGCGCCGCGGGCGTAGTCGAGAAACTGCCCGATGACGCTGTCAATCTCCTCGACGTCGGTGGCAATGCCGTCGCGCACCGTCGCGTCGCCCTCGAGCATCTCGAGCGCGAGGCGCAGCCGCGCGAGCGGCGTGCGCAGGTCGTGGCTGATCCCGGCCAGCACGGTGGCGCGCTCACGCTCGAGCGCGGCGAGATCGCCCGCCATGCGGTTGAACGCACTCGCCACGGTGCGCAGTTCGGCAGGCCCCTTTTCGGTCAGCCGCTCGGGTGTTTCACCGCGGCCAACGCGCTGCGCGGCGCGCGTCAGCGCGTCGAGCGAGCGGCTGATGCCCGAGGCGACGAGCCAGGCGCCGACCAGGGCGAGCGCGATGAGCAGCGCCGCCCAGCCGATCCAGCCGGCACCGAATTCGGGCTCCAGGCGCTCGCGCGGCAGCATTGCCCAGAATTCGTCGGTGTCGATGAAAAAGCTCACCCAGAAGCCGTCGACGTCGTCACGGGCATAGGCAAAGCGGGTGCGCTCACCGAGCGCCGCGCGCACGCGCGCGACCACCCGCGCGAGCAGCGGGTCGTCGGGCAGCGGCTCGAGCCGCTCGCCCTCGAGCGCCGGGTAGAGGCGCAGGCCCTCGCGCTCGTTGAGCTCGATCAGCAGTTCGCGCCGGCGCTCGGGGTCGGAATTGACCAGCGCGGCGCGGGTCAGATTGACTACGCTCGCCGTCTGCTGCGCGATCTCGCGCGAGCGCGGCTCGCGTTCGTAGAGGCGGTAGAGCTGGAACGAGGCGAGGACCGAAACGACGAGCAGCAGGCCAATCAGCGCGAACGAGCGCGCAAGCAGCGAATCGGTCACCTGATTACTTTGCGTTGCCGTCGGGCACGAAGACGTAGCCGAAGCCCCACACCGTCTGGATGATGCGCGGATGCGCCGCGTCGTCCTCGACGATCTTGCGCAGCCGCGAGATCTGCACGTCGATCGAGCGGTCGAAGGCCTCGTACTCGCGGCCGCGCGCCAGCTCCATCAGCTTGTCGCGCGACAGCGGGGTACGGGGATGCTGCACCAGGACCTTGAGCACGGAGAACTCCCCGGTGGTGAGCGCGACCGCCTTGCCGGCCCGGGCGAGCGCGCGCGTGCCGAGGTTGAGTTCGAACTCGCCGAAACGGTGCACTTCGGTGGCGGCGGCAGGGGCACCCGGCGGCCCGCCCGGCCCGCGGCGGCGCAGGATGGCGTGCGCGCGCGCCACCAGCTCGCGTGGATTGAATGGCTTGGGCAGATAGTCGTCGGCACCCATCTCCAGCCCGACGATGCGGTCGACTTCGTCACCCTTGGCAGTGAGCATGAGGATCGCGGGCCCGGCATTGGCGGCGCGCAGACGGCGGCAGATGGCGAGGCCGTCCTCGCCCGGCAGCATGAGGTCGAGCACGATCAGGTCGAAGCGCTCGCGCGCGAGCAACTTGTCCATGCCGGTCGCGTCGGGCACGGCGCGTGCCTCGAAGCCCTGCTCGCCGAGGTAGCGCAGCAGCAGTTCGCGCAGGCGGTGATCGTCGTCGACGACGAGGATGCGATGCTTGAGTTCGGTCATAGCGTGTCAGGGTAACGGCCGCGAGGCGCGGGGCGGTAACAACTTGTCATCCCGCACGGCGCGCGGACATGCATTGTTACAAATTCGCCGGCCGGGCGCGGGACGGCGCCGGTCCGGGCTGGGTACGATGCGGGGCGTGAAATATTCGATCCTCCGTCCCGCCGCCCTCGTGCTGGGCGCCTGCCTGCTGCTCTCGGCGGCGGCCGCCGAGGCACGCGCACCGCGCTGGCAGGCGTCTTCCGCGCTAGAGCGCATCCTGGCGCAGGCCCGCGGGCAGATGAGCGATGCCGAGCGCGAGCAGTTGCGCCGCGATCTGTCTGCGTCGCCGCGCGGCCGGGGGCGGGAGGGGGCAACCCGGCGCGACGCCCGCCGGGACACGCACATGAGCCCGCAGCAGCGCGACAGCCTGCGGCGCGACATGCGCGACGCCAACCGCCAGCTCGACCGCAACCAGCGGCGTGGCGGCAATGGCAAACGCAATGGCAACGGCAACGGCCGCCGTGAGCGCGACCGGCGCTGAGTGCGCCGGTTACAGCTGCTTACAAGACCGGCCTGCGCGAAACAGATTCGTCACCATTTCGCACAGCCGCGGCGCAGGCCGGCGCGCAGACTGGTCTCATGTTCGCGTGACATGGTGTCGCGCGGCACGATGAAGGAGACAGTCATGAGAAAGATGCTCATCCCAATCGCGCTGGCGGCGACGCTCGCCTGCGGCTTTGCCCAGGCGCAGGAGCGCGAGCGCGGCGACCGGCGTGGCGACGTGGGCGCGCGCGGCGACCGAAACGACGTGACCCGGACGCAACGCGGCGACCGGACAAGCGCTGCGCCGATGCGGCAGGTTGCCGACCGCGATCGCATCGATGCACGCCAGGCGCGACAGTCGGACCGTATCCGCAGCGGCGTCGCCTCGGGCGACCTGACGCGGCGCGAAGCCACCGCGCTGCGTAGTGAACAGCGTGGCATCCGGCGCATGGAACGCCATGCGCGCGCCGACGGCGTGGTCACGCCGCGCGAGAGCCGGCGGCTGGAGCGCGCGCAGGATCGTGCCTCGCGCCATATCAACCAGCAGCGTCACGACCGGCAGCAGCGCGCCGGCGGCTGGCGCGGTCACAACCGCGGCAATCATTACGCCTACGGGCGCGGCCACAACCGCGGCAATCATTACGCCTACGGGCGGGGCCACAACCGCGGCAACCATTACGCCTACGGGCGCGGCCACAACCGCGGCAACCACGCCGCCTACGGGCGTGGCTATAACCGCGGTAATTACGCCGCGCACGGCAGCCGTTTCAACCATCGGCCGCAGTTTGCCGCGCGGGGACGCGTCGGACGCCGCTAGCCGGAGCGGCGGGCATCGGCCGGCGCCGGGCATCGACCCCGCACCGGCCTTTTTCTATCCATCGGCCGCAGACGCGGCCGCTGGCGTTTGCGGCAGGTGCGCGATCGAGTTGGCGTAGTAGCGCAGCAGCGGCAGCTCTGCCACGCGCGCCCGGTAAAGGCCGTCCTGTGCGTCGACCAGCCGGCGCAGCGTCAGCATGCGCAGACCGACGGTGAATGCGTAATCGAGGTCCTGGCGCGGAAGGTAGATATGCGCACCCGCGGCACGCAGTCGTTCGAGCTCGGTCTGGGCGGCGGCCTTGAGCGCGATGTCCGATACGGCATCCTCCGGCCGCTCAATGAAAACGCGCGCGATGAGTGCGACCGGTACGACCGGCACGATGCGGCCGACGACATCCATCAGGCGTGCGCCCAGTGCGGCCATTTCGGCCTTGCGCGTCTCGCCGTCGAGGCGCTGGAAGTCGATTCCGCGCTCGCTGCAGTAAGCGCGCATCGAGATCGGCGCGCCGATGTTGACGCAGGCGTAGCCGAAGCGGTGCCATTCGTTCTTTGCCATGAGGCCGAGGTTGTGCATCACGAAGCGCAGCGTGGTCGCCGCCGCGGCCCAGCGGCCGCGCCGCTCGGCCGGCGGGTCGGCCGCGCGCAACAGACTGCGGTCCTCGAGCACCCGGTCGTAGTTGATGCCGAGCGGCACGAACACCAGGTCGCGCTCGCCCTCCAGCGTGAAGCCGCGCAGCATGTAGTCAATGACACCGAGGCGCGGTTCGCGCATGCGCCCGTCGCGCGTCAGACCGCCTTCCGGGAACACGGCCTGCGGCACGCCGGCCTGCGTCGCCATGACGATGTAGCGCTCGAGCACGCGGCGGTAGAGTTCGTCGCGCGAGTTGCGCCTCACGAAGTACGCGCCCATGGCGCGGATCAGTGCCGAAAGCGGCCAGATGCGCGCCCACTCGCCGACTGCGTAAGACAGCGCGGCCTGCTCGGCGGCGAGATAGCCGGCGAGCACGTAGTCCATGTTCGAGCGGTGATTCATGACGAACACCACGGTTGCGTTGCCGGGGATCTGCCGGATGCCCTCGGAATCGACGTAGCCGATGCGCACGCGGTACAGCCCCTGCGCCAGCTTCCTGCCGAGCCAGTAGCCGGTACGAAAGTACAGATAGGCATTGAACGCCGGAACGATCTCGCGCGCGTAGCGCTCGACCGTCTTCAGCACCGCGGGCAACGGCGTGCCGCTTGCCGCCGCGTGCACTTCGGCAGCCTCGAGCACCTTCGGATCGCCGAGCAGTCGATGGATCAGGATCTGGCGTCGCGTGCGCTGAAAGGGGCGAATGCCGATGCGCAAGCGCGCGCCGAGCTCGTCGATAACGCGGTTCGCCTGGCCGGCGAGGAACCAGCGGATCGCCGGCATCAGCAGCCTGTCGACCACGGCCCAGGCCGCCAGCAGGCCGAGCGGCAACGCGATCCACAGTGGGACCGAAACAGTACTTCCCATGGCGTCCTCCCGGCGCGAGCGTAGGCCGGCCGGGAAGGACAGGCAAGCGACGTCCTCAGGACGGGGTCGCGGCGCCCGTACCGGCGCGGGCCAGGCCGATGCGATACCAGTCGACCCGGCGCGTGCCGACCATGGTGGCGGCGAGCAGCGCGAAGACCAGTGCCGAGCCCATCAGCAGGGCCTGGTCCTCGAGCCGCAGCACGGCGTAGAGCAGCGCATACAGCCCGCCGAGTCCCGCCCCGAACAGCAGACCTCGGCGGGCACCGCGCAGCACGAAGCTCAGGTAAAAGCCAATCAACATCACGCAGGCCAGCGCGGCAATGGCGTAGGACAGGACGAAGGCGAGGTGCTCGGAGAGCGACAGCAGCAGCAGGAAGAAAACCGCCAGCGCGACGCCGACCAGGGCGTACTGGATCGGGTGAATGGCGAGGCCCGCAAGCAGCTCGAACAGGAAGAACGCCGCGAAGGTGAGCGCGATGAACAGAAAGCCGTATTTCAAGGCGCGCTCGAGCGTGAGGTAAAGATCGACCGGCTCGATGAAGGCGACACCGAAGGCGTTGCGTGCGTAGTCTTTGCAGCGCTGGGTCTGCAGGCAGCCTTGCAGGACCTGTTCCAGGTTGGTGGCGAAATGCGAGGTTTCCCAGGTCGCGGCGAAGCCGGCATCGCTGACGCGCGTGTCGGCCTCCGGCAGCAGCCGGCCGGTGAAACTCGGGTGCGGCCAGTCCGAGGCGAGCGCGACGCGGGTGGTACGGCCGAGCGGCATGATGTCGAGGCGTTGTGAGCCGCGTAGCGCGAGGGTGACGCGGAAGCGGTGCTGCGCGGTCGCGGCAGTGGCCGGATCCGACAAAGCACCCAGGTCGGCGTGGATGCCGTGGTTCAGTGCGGCGGCGTCGGCGCCACCCGGCCGCAACGCGAGCGGCACGCCATCCCATTCGATGCGCGCGCTCTCGCGCAGGCCGCGCGGATCGCTCACGCCGACGACGAGCCGTGCCCGCCCCCATTCGTATTCGGGGCCGCTGCGGTGAAGGCGGTGCTCGGGGGGGATGACAAAGTGCCCGCGCAGCTCGAGCTGGCCGGTGTAGAGCCGGGCGCGGTAGATGCCGCGGCGCTTGGTCTGCAGGCGCAGCGCTCCGTCGATGTCGAGCTTTTCGGGCAGCACGGCGACCCAGCCCTTGCGAACCTTTTCGCGGCGCGTCGAGTGTGTACGCCCGCTGTCGTCGGTGCGCGTCGTGACCTGCATGCTGCGGTGCGTGAAGGGAACGAGAATGACCGGGCCTGCGAGCTGCTGGGCCTCGGCCGCGCTGCGCGCGATGTCCGCGACGACGCCGTCGCGCCGTGCTTTGCGCTCCGCGGTCAGGCCATCGATCATGCTGATCGGCAGCTGGACCAGCAGGGCGAGGATCATGACGATCGCAATCTTCCAGGCGAGGACTTTTTGCATAGGGCGTCGCGCTCCGTTTGTTGCATGCTCAGTGTCGCGTTGAATACGGGCAGCAATCTGGCGCACGCGGGGCGGAATACCGACGCCGCCCGGCGCAGCACGGGCTCGTGTTAACTTTTCGGCGTTTCGACCCCGCGCCCGGCGCGGCTCGGAGGCTCAGATGCACGAAGTGGTCCTCGAAGGTCCTGGCAAGAACGCGCTGGGCAGCGCGTTGATGCGCCAGCTGCTCGACGCGCTGCGCCGTGCCGCGGGTGAGCCGGTGCTGGTGCGGGGCGCGGGCGACGCGTTCTGCGCCGGGCTGAACCTGAAGGAAATGGCGGCGCTGGACGCGGCCGGCATGCAGGCCTTTCTGGCGCTGCTCGAGGACATGGTGCAGGCGCTGTACGAGTATCCCGGACCGACTGCGGCGGCGGTGAACGGCCACGCGGTGGCCGGCGGCTGCGTGCTCGCGCTCGGTTGCGACTGCCGCGTCATGACCCGGGCGACCGGCGCACGCATCGGGCTGAACGAAGTTGCGATCGGTGCGCGCTTTCCGCCCCGCACCTGGGCGATGGTCAAGGCCCGCGTGCCCGCGGCGAGCATCGAGCGCGTGGTGCTCGGTGCTCAGCTGGTCGATCCGCAGTGTGCGCTCGGGCTTGGCCTGGTCGACGAGCTTGCCGACGATCCGCTCGCGGTGGCGCAGGAACGGCTCGACGTCCTCGCCCGGCACCCGCGCGACGCCTATGCCGTGGCCAAGCGCGGCATCCGCGGCGTGCTCGCGCCGGGCGCCGAAGCCCTGGCACGCTGGGCGCGCGAGGATCTCGCGGCATGGACCTCGCCGCAGTTCCGTGCGTTGATCGAAGCTCAGCTGAAACGCTGAGCATGACACGGGCGCTCGCAGGCCTGCTGCTGTGCGCCGGAATGCTCGGCGCGCAGGCGGCGCCGGAGGCCGCGCTGCCGCAGACGCAGACCGCGCGGCGCGCGCTCAGCCTGGAGGCCATCACCCGGCCTGCGCTGGGCGATTTCGACGCGATGCGCGAACGGCGCGTGATCCGCGTGCTGGTGCCCTACAGCCGCACGCTGTTCTTCTACGACGGCGGCCAGCCGCGCGGACTGACCGCGGACCTGCTGCAGGACTTCGAGACCTGGCTCAACCGCCGGCATCGCAAAACGCTCGGCAATCGACCGATCACGGTGGTGGCGATTCCGGTGACGCGCGACCAGCTCATTTCGGGCGTCGTCGCGGGGCACGGCGACATCGCCGCGGGCAACCTCACCATCACCCCGGAGCGCGAGGCGAGGGTCGACTTCGGTCGTGCCGGGCTGAGCGGCGTATTCGAGCTGGTGGTCAGCGGTCCCGCGTCGCCGCCGGTGCACGCGCTGCTCGACCTGGCCGGCGAGGAAATCCACGTCCGCCGCTCGAGCAGCTACTTCGCCAGCCTCGTCGCGCTCAACCGGCGCTTTGCGGAGGCGCGCAAGCCGCCGGTGAAGATCCGTATCGTGCCGGACTCGCTCGAAGACGAGGACCTGATGGAGATGGTGAACGCGGGCCTCCTCGGGCTGGTCGTGGTCGACGACTGGAAGGCCAAGCTGTGGGCCAAAATCCTCGGCGGACTCGAAGTGCACAGTGACATCGCGGTGCGCCGCGGCGGACAGATCGGCTGGGCCTTCCGCAAGCGCAGCCCGCTGCTCGCCGCCGAGATCAACGCGTTCGTCGCCGACGGCCTCAAGGGTGGCTGGGCGGCGGAACTGCGCCTGGCAAGCTACGCGCAGCGCATCCAGCAGCTGCAGAACAACGTCGGCAGCGTCGAGTGGCGGCGCTTCGAGTCGACCATCGACCTGTTCCGTAAATACGCCCTGCAGTACGGCTTCGATCCCCTGATGCTCGCCGCACAGGGCTTCCAGGAATCGCGCCTCAACCAGGCTGCGCGCAGCGCGTCCGGGGCGATCGGCGTGATGCAGCTGCTCCCGTCCACCGGTCGCGCGATGCAGGTGGGCGACATCCACCAGCTCGAACCGAACATCCACGCCGGCATCAAGTACATGAACCGGTTGCTCGAACGCCATTTCAACGGGGCGCATTTCGATGCGCAGAACCGCATGCTGTTCGCGCTTGCCAGCTACAACGCGGGTCCGAGCCGGATCGCCGGCCTGCGCAGGCGCGCGGCGCAGGCCGGTCTCGACCCGAACCGCTGGTTCGGTCACGTGGAGCAGCTTGCGGCCGAGCGCATCGGCTACGAGCCCGTGCGCTACGTGCGCAACGTCTACAAGTACTACGTTGCGTACCGGCACCGCCTCGCCGTGCTCGAGGCGCGCAGGAACGCCGCCGGCCGACTGATCTTGCGCGGCAGAGACTAGCCCGAGGCCGGGCCGCGGCCCTCGCTGCGCGCGCGCTCGACCAGTTCGAGCACCGCGTCGGCAAAGGCCTGCGGTGCCTCCTGCGGCAGATTGTGTCCGACGCCGGGCACCACGCGGTGGCTGCGCGGCCCGCTTAACTGCGTGGCGTGCTTCGCGGCGGAGGCGGGCGGGCGTACGCCGTCGTCGGTGCCGTCGAAGGTGATCGCCGGCACGCGGATCGGCGGCTGCGCCGCAAGGCGTCGCTCGATGTCGGCGTAGGCCGGATCGCCCGGCACCAGGCCGAAGCGATGGCGGTAGGAGTGGATCACGACGTCGACGAAATCGGGGTTGTCGAAGGCGGGCGCGCTTTGCGCGAAGGTCGCATCGTCGAAGTCCCAGCTCGGCGACCACAGCCGCCACAGCAGGCGACACAGCGCGCGCCGATCCGCAGCGAGCGCGTTGCGCCCGCGTTCGCTGTGGAAAAAGTACTGGTACCAGAGGCGGTGCTCGTTCTCCGGCAGGTCGGGCCGCATGGCCCCTGCGATGTCCTGGATGTTGTAGCTGTTGAGCGAGACCAGTCCCGAACAGCGTTCCGGCCACAGCGCGGCGACGACGCAGGCGGCGCGTCCGCCCCAATCGTAGCCGGCGAGCACCGCGCGCGGGATCTCGAGCGCATCCATCAGCGCACGCAGATCGTCGCCGAGGGCGGCCTGCTCGCCCGAGCGGGGCGTGGCCGCGCTGAGGAAGCGCGTCGGGCCGTAGCCGCGCAGGTACGGCACGATAACGCGACAGCCGCGCGCCGCAAGCCGTGGCGCGATCTCGACGTAGCTGTGAATGTCGTAGGGAAAGCCGTGCATCAGGAATACGGGCGATGCGTCGGCCGGTCCGGCTTCGTAGTAGGCGACCTCGAGCACGCCGGCGTCGATCGCACGCAACGGCTGCAGCGCCGCACCCGGCGGCGCGGGAATCGCGTTCATCGCCCTCGGTCGAGCGCGCGCTTGACCGCGTTGGTCACCGCGCGCGTGTCGTGCACGCCGCCGAGGTCCGGCGTGAGAACGCCTTCGGCGGTGACGGCCTCGATCGCGCGCATCAGCCCGGCCGCGGCGCGCGCTTCGCCGAGGTGCTCGAGCATCATCGACGCGGTCCAGAAGGTGGCGAGCGGATTGGCGATGCCCTTGCCGGTGATGTCGAATGCCGAGCCGTGGATCGGCTCGAACATCGAGGGAAACGTCCGCTCCGGGTTGAGGTTCGCGGTCGGCGCGATGCCGAGCGAGCCGGACAGCGCGGCCGCCAGGTCCGAGAGGATGTCGGCGTGCAGGTTGGACGCGACCACGGTGTCGATCGAACCGGGCTTCAGCACCATGCGCGTGGTCATGGCGTCGACCAGCTCGCGGTCCCAGCGCACCTCGGGATAAGCCTTCGCCACCTCGAAGAAGATTTCGTCCCACAGCACCATGCCGTGGCGCTGCGCGTTCGACTTGGTCACCAGGGTGAGATGCTTCTTCGGCCGCGCGCGCGCGAGCTCGAAGGCGAAGCGGTGAATGCGCTCCACGCCGCGCCGGGTGAAGACCGAGGTCTCGGTGGCGACTTCCTCGGGCAGGCCGCGGTGCACGCGCCCGCCCGAGCCGGAGTACTCGCCTTCGGAATTCTCGCGAATGATCACCCAGTCGACGGCCGAGCCGTCGCGCAGCGGACTGTCGACCCCGGGCAGCACGCGCGCCGGGCGCACGTTGGCGTACTGGTCGAAGCCCTGACAGATCGGCAGCCGCAGGCCCCAGAGCGAGATGTGGTCCGGCACCTCGGCGGCGCCGACCGCGCCGAAGAAGATCGCGTCGAAGGTCTTCAGCCGCTCGAGCCCGCCCGCCGGGATGTAGGCGCCGGTCTCGAGGTAGCGCTTCGAGCCCCAGTCGAAATGCTCGAAGGCGAGCGCGAAGCCCCGCTTCGCGGCGAGCGCCTCGAGAACCTCGATCCCGGCCGGAATGACCTCGTTGCCGATACCGTCGCCGGGAATTGCAGCGATGCGGTAGGTCTTCAAGCGGCCTTCTTTTTGGACTGTGCGCGCACCGCTTCGGCGAGTGCGCCGCCGACCTCGGCGGTGGAAGCCTTGCCCTTCATGTCGGGCGTGTGCGGCCCGTCGACGATGACGCGCTCGATCGCGGTGATGATCTCGGCCGCGGCCGCCGGATGTCCGAGGTGCTCGAGCATCAGCGCGCCCGACCAGACCTGCGCGATCGGGTTGGCGATTTTCTTGCCCGCGATGTCGGGCGCCGAGCCGTGCACCGGCTCGAAGATCGATGGCGTGGTGCGCTCCGGATTGATGTTGCCCGAGGGCGCGATGCCGATCGTGCCGGCAGTCGCCGGCCCCAGATCGGAGAGGATGTCGCCGAACAGGTTCGAGCAGACGATGACGTCGAAGCGGTCCGGGTTGAGCACCATCTGGATCGACAGTCCGTCGACGTGGTACTGGTCGGTGCGCACGTCCGGGTACTGCCGCTTCATCTCGGCAAAGCGCTCGTCCCAGTACGGCATGGTGATCGAGATGCCGTTCGATTTGGTGCACGAGGTCAGATGCTTGTCGCGCTGCAGTGCGAGTTCGAAGCCGTACTTCATGATGCGATCGACGCCTTTGCGGCTGAACACCGCCTGCTGCATCACCACCTCGCGCTCGGTGCCCTCGTAGACCCGCCCGCCGACGTTGCCGTACTCGCCTTCGGTGTTCTCGCGCAGCACGATGTAGTCGATGTCGCCCGGCTTGCGGCCGGCAAGCGGGCAGGGCAGGCCTTCGAACAGGCGCACGGGCCGCAGGTTCACGTACAGGTCGAACCAGCGGCGGAAGTTGATCAGCAGTCCCCAGGCGGAGACGTGGTCGGGCACGATCGACGGGTTGCCGACGGCGCCGAAGTACACGGCATCGAAGGCGCGCAGGATGTCGGGCGCGTCTTCCGGGCACATGCGGCCATGTTCCTTGTACCAGTCGCAGCTCCAGGGAAATTCCTGCCAGTCGAAACGGATGCCGTGCTTGGCGCCGACGGCCTCGAGCACGCGGATGCCCTCGGGCATGGTTTCGCGGCCGATGCCGTCGCCGGCGATAACTGCGATGCGGTGGGTGGTCATGATCGGGCTCCCGGAACGGTGGCGGTGTCGCGCGGCTGCGGGGTGGCGCGCGGAGGCGCGAATTCTAGCAGGCGCTAGAATCCGGCCATGCGGTTCATCGCGCTCGACAGCTCCACCGAATGGTGCTCCGCCGCGCTCTGCTGCGATGGCGAAATTGCGGCGCTCGAAACGCGCGCCGACCATGCACATGGCGAGCTGCTGCTGCCGATGGTCGAGCGCCTGCTGGCGCAGGCCGGACTCGAGATGCAGGCGCTCGACGGCGTGGCGTTCGGCGCGGGCCCGGGCGCCTTCACCGGCCTGCGCATCGCCTGCGGCCTGGCGCAGGGGCTGGCGTTCGCGCGCGATCTGCCGGTGCTCGGCATCTCGAGCCTGGAGGCGCTCGCCGAATCGGCGGGCGCGCCGCGTGTCGTCACCTGCCTCGACGCGCGCATGCAGGAGGTCTATTGCGCGGCGTACGCGCGTCGCGACGACCGCTGGGAGCCGGTCCTCGAGGCCGCCTGCCTGCGGCCTGCCGAGGTGGACGCGCCGCCGGGTGAGGGCTGGGTCGGCGTGGGAAGCGGTTTCGCCGCGTACGGCGCGCCGCTGGCCCTGCGTTTCGGCACGGCGCTGTCGCGGGTGTTGCCGGGCCTGCGGCCGGGCGCGTATGCCATCGCGCGGCTGGCCGCGCCGCGCTTCGCGCGCGGCGAAGGCGTCGATGCGGCGCAGGCGCTGCCGTATTACCTGCGCGATAAAGTCGCGCTCACCCGCGCGGAGCGGCTCGCGCAATGAGCGCAGTGCTCGACCGCGCAGCCGCGCCCGGCCGGCCGCAGCTGGCGCGCATGCAGCCCGAGGACCTCGACACCGTGGTCGCCGTCGAGGCTGCGATCTACACCCATCCCTGGACGCGCGGCAATTTCGTCGACGCGTTGCGCGCCGAGTACGAATGCTGGGTCTGGCGCGAGGCGGGCGAGCTGATCGGCTATTTCGTCCTGCTCGTCGCCGCGGGCGAGGCGCATCTGCTCAATTTCTCCGTTGCCGCGCAGCATCAGCGCCGCGGTTGCGGCAGCGCGCTTCTCGAGCAGGTCATCGGGCAGGCGCGGCAGATGCAGGCACGCAGCGTGTTTCTCGAGGTGCGTCCGAGCAACCTGGGTGCGCAGCGCCTGTACCAGCGGTTCGGTTTTCGTCGCGTCGCGGTGCGCCGCGGCTACTACCCTGCGCCCGCCGGGCGTGAAGACGCGCTGGTCTACGTGTTGCGCCTGCCATGAGCAAGCCCGGGCGCAGCGCGCTGCTCGCGGAAATGGGGCTCGCGCCCCTGTGGCGTTTGCGCCGGCCGCCGCACGACGGGCCGGCGGAGGTGTCGGCGGAAGCGCCCGCCGTGCTGGAAGAGACGCCACCGCCGGCGGCATCCGCTGCAGCCAGCGAACGCGAGGCGGCGATCCAAGCCATGGACTGGGCGGCGCTCAAGCGCGCGGTGCCCGCCTGCACCGCCTGCGCCTTGCATGGCGCTCGCAAGCAGGCGG
>LJTQ01000038.1 GCA_001303445.1 Betaproteobacteria bacterium SG8_39
ACCGCGCGCGCGGTCGGCGAGCGGCTCGGCATCGGCGCGGGCGCGGGGGTGCTGACCGGCACCGAGCTCGAGCGGCTCTCGGATGACGATCTGGTGCGCCGCGTGCCGCATACCGACGTGTTCGCGCGCGCCAGCCCGGAGCACAAGCTGCGCCTGGTGCGTGCGCTGCAGGCGAATGGCGACATCGTTGCGATGACCGGCGACGGCGTGAACGACGCGCCGGCGCTGAAGCGCGCGGACGTCGGCATCGCGATGGGGCAGAAGGGCACCGAGGCCGCCAAGGAAGCCGCCGAGATGGTGCTCGCCGACGACAATTTCGCCTCGATCGAGCACGCCGTCGAGGAGGGGCGCACGATCTACGACAACCTGCGCAAGGCGCTGATCTTCATCCTGCCGACCAACGGCGGTGAGGCCTCCTCGCTGCTGGCGGCGATCCTGTTCGGCTTCTCGCTGCCGATCACGCCGGTGCAAATCCTGTGGGTGAACATGATCACTGCGGTGACGCTGTCGCTCGCGCTGGCCTTCGAGCCGGGCGAGCCTGGGGTGATGCGCCGCCCGCCGCGCGATCCTGCCGCGCCGATGCTGGATCGTCTGCTGGTCTGGCGCATCGTGTTCGTCTCGCTGATCCTGCTCGGCGGCATTCTGTCGCTGTATCTCTGGCAGCTTGGGCGCAGCGGCTCGGTCGAGGCCGCGCGCAGCGTGGCGGTGAACACGCTGGTGATCGGCGAGATCACCTATCTGTTCAACAGCCGACACCTGTCGGCGAGCTCGCTCAATGCGGAGGGCCTGTTCGGCAACCGGGTGGCACTGCAGATGATGGCGCTGCTGCTCGCGGCGCAGGTTGCATTCACCCACCTCGGGCCGATGCAGACGCTGTTCGGCACGCAGGCGATCGACGCGCTGGCCTGGAGCGCGGTGCTGGCGTTCGGCGGGTTGCTGTTCCTCCTGGTCGAGGCCGAGAAGGCGTTGATGCGGCGCTGGATGGGCGCCAAGGTGCCGGTCTGATGTCGCGTCGCCTGCCGCATTGCCTCGTGTTCGCGCTCGCCTGTGCGGTGATGGGGCCCGCCGTTGCCGCCGATCCGGTCTGGCGCGGCAACTTCCTCGTCGGCAAGCCGGGCGCGCTGTTCAACCCCTGCCGCACGGGCGAACGGTTGCTGCTCGAGGACGCGACGCCCGGCCGTGCGCTCGAGGCGGCCTACCGGGAGCTTGCGCGCCGGCCCGGGCGGGCGATCTTCGCCGAGTTCACCGGGCAGCGTGATGGAGCGCGGATCCGTGCGACAGGCTTCGCGCGGGCGCAGGCCGAGGGCCCGGGTTGCCGCGAGGACCTCGACGAGGTGCGCCTGCGCGCCTACGGTTTCAACCCCTTCGTCCAGCTCGAATTGCGCGCGGCCTCGACGTTCCTGCGCCTACGCCCTTCGGGCACGCCGCGTGAGTACGCCGGTGCGGCGCTGCGCGTCGAGGAGGGCGAGGCGCGTTACGAGGGCGCCAGCGCGGATTCGGTCCTGCGCCTGCGCGTGCGCGCCAAGCCCTGCCGCGAAGTCCTGTCGAGCGCGATCTTCAGCTACGAAGCGCTGCTCGAGGTCGACGGCGAGCGCTACGCGATCTGCGCCTACTGGGGCGACCTTGGGCCGATTCCCGATTTGCCGCGTTGAGCCGCTTGCGGCGACGCCCCGCTAGGCGGCGCGCTGGCCCTGCAGCAGCGTGGCGGCGAAGGCTTCGAGCTTGCGCGCGTCGGCGTCGAAGCGGCGGATGCCGTCGGAGAGCTTTTCCACCGCCATCGCGTCCTCGTTGTGCATCCAGCGAAACGCCTTCTCATCGAGCGCAATGCGCGTAAGGCTCTCGCGCTTTGCGTCCTCGGGCGATAGCCGGCGCGGCAGATCGCCCTCTGCGCTGCGCAGCTGCTCGAGCAGGTCCGGTGCGATGGTGAGCAGATCGCAGCCCGCGAGCGCGGTGATCTGACCCGCCTTGCGGAAGCTCGCGCCCATGACCTGGGTCGGGTAGTCGAACTTCTTGAAGTAGCGGTAGATGCGCACCACCGAGGCGACGCCCGGGTCGTCCTCGAGCGCAATGTCGTCGACCTTGCGCGCCTGCTTGTGCCAGTCGTAGATCCGCCCGACGAAGGGCGAGATCAGCGTGACGCCGGCCTCGGCACAGGCGACTGCCTGGGCGAAGGAAAACAGCAGCGTCAGGTTGCAGTGGATGCCCTTCTTCTCGAGGCGCTCGGCGGCACGGATGCCCTCCCAGGTGCTCGCCACCTTGATCAGCACCCGCTCGGGTCCCACGCCGGCCTCGCCGTAGAGCGCGATCAGGTGCTCGGCCTTCGCCACCGTCGCCTCGCTGTCGAACGAAAGGCGGGCGTCGACCTCGGTCGATACGCGCCCGGCGACGTGGCGCAGGATCTCGCACCCGAAGCCGACGAACAGCCGGTCGATCACGGCTTGCCGATCGCCCCCGGCCCGGGCCAGTGCGGCGTCGACCACCGGGCGGTAGCGCGGGTCCTGGGCGGCGGCAAGGAGCAGCGACGGGTTGGTGGTCGCATCCTGCGGTTTCCAGCGCGCGATGGCGTCGATGTCGCCGGTATCGGCGACGATGACGGAGTGCCGTTTGAGTGCGTCGAGGTGCGTGGTCATGATCGGCGAAGAATACCTCGCCAAATCCCCATAAAGAAGGTGGGGACCCGCGACTAATGCGGAATCCAGACAGAATTTCGTCGGCGTCTGCGGAAGTTCTCCTAGCGTTTTGAAATCACAGGCTTTCCCTCGCGTGCGCGGGAGGGTAAACTGTTTGCCGCACAAACGATTCGGTCGCGCCACATGACGATCTCGCGTCATGTCGACAGGTTGCGTACCGTGGAGACAGGAGTTGCACCCCACCGACATACGCAATCCCGATTATTTCCACAAGGTCGTTGATTGCCAGTGGGCTTGTCCGGCGCACACGCCGGTGCCCGAATACATCAGGTTGATCGCAGCGGGGCGTTATTCCGACGCCTATCTCGTCAACTGGAAGTCGAACGTCTTCCCCGGAATTCTCGGGCGAACCTGTGATCGCCCCTGCGAGCCGGCGTGCCGGCGCGGGCGCGTCGAGGAAGCGCAGGCGGCGAAGACCGAGCCGGTGGCCATCTGCCGGCTCAAGCGCGTCGCCGCCGACTACAAGGACGACATCCGGCCGCGGCTGCCCAAGCCGGCGGCGAAGAAAAACGGCAAGACGGTGGCGTGCATCGGTGCCGGCCCGGCCTCGCTGACGGTGGCGCGCGATCTCGCGCCGCTCGGTTACGCGGTCACCGTGTTCGACCAGGACGCGAAGGCCGGCGGCATGATTCGCAGCCAGATCCCGCGGTTCCGGCTGCCCGAGGAAGTCATCGACGAGGAGTGCGGCTACGTCCTCGATCTCGGCGCCGAATTGCGCGCCGGGGTACGCATCGATTCGATGAAGCAGCTGCTCGGCGAGGGCTTCGACGCGATCTTCGTCGGCTCGGGCGCGCCGCGCGGGCGCGACCTGAACATTGCGGGGCGCCAGGAGGCGGCGAAGAACATTCACATCGGCATCGACTGGCTGTCGTCGGTGTCCTTCGGGCACATCTCCAAAATCGGTCGGCGCGTGATCGTGCTCGGCGGCGGCAACACTGCGATGGACTGCTGCCGCACCTCGCGCCGGCTGGGCGGCGAAGACGTCAAGGTCATCGTGCGCTCGGGTTTCGAGGAGATGAAGGCGAGTCCCTGGGAGAAGGAGGACGCGATGCATGAAGGCATCCCGATCCTCAACTACCACGTGCCGAAGCGCTTCGAGCTGAAAGACGGCAGGCTCTGCGGCATGACGTTTCAGATCGTGCGCGCCGAATACGACGCCGACGGTCGGCGCAGGCTGGTGCCGACGGGCGACCCGGATCCGACGTTCGAGTGCGACGACGTGCTGATTGCCGTGGGCCAGGAGAACGCCTTTCCCTGGATCGAGCGCGACTGCGGCGTCGAGTTTGACGAGTGGGGCCTGCCGGTGCTCGACGCCGAGACCCTGCAGTCCACGCTGCCCAACGTGCTGTTCGGCGGCGATTCGGCGTTCGGGCCGAAGAACATCATCTGGGCGGTGGCGCACGGCCACCAGGCCGCGGTCTCGATCGACAAGCTGCTGTCGGGCGAGGACCCGCGCGAGCGCCCCGCGCCGGGGGTGACGCTGATCTCGCAGAAGATGGGCATCCACGAGTGGAGCTACGACAACGACGTGGCGCTCGACGCGCGCTACAAGGTGCCCTGGCGCGACGTCAAGGAAACCCTGAAGAACGTCAAGGCCGAAGTGGAGATCGGTTTTGACGTGGCCACGGCGTGGAAGGAAGCGCAGCGCTGCCTGAACTGCGACGTGCAGACCGTGTTCGCGTCGAAGCTGTGCATCGAGTGCGATGCCTGCGTCGACATCTGTCCGATGGATTGCATCAACTTCCTGCACAACGGCGAAGAGCAGGGACTGCGCGCGCGGCTGCGCGCGCCGGCAAGCAATGCGGCGCAGGACCTCTACCTGCAGGATGGACTGAAGACCGGGCGCGTGATGGTGAAGGACGAGGATGTGTGCCTGCACTGCGGCCTGTGCGCCGAGCGCTGCCCGACCGGCGCCTGGGACATGCAGAAGTTCCTGCTCGAGCAGACGCAGGCCGGCCCGGGTTGCCGAACGCCGCAGCGCAAGGCGGCATAGCTGTATGCACGGATGGAAGGAGGGAACGTGAAACACGCTGCTCGCAGGTCGAACAAGGTCGCACCGCTCGCACGGCGCCTCGGAATGGGCCCGAAGGAGTGGGCGTTGCGGGTCGACCTCGCCGCCGCGTATCGCGTCGCTGCGCACCTTGGCTGGTCGGAGCTGATCTACGCGCACATCACTGCGCGCGTACCGGGCCCCGGGCACCACTTCCTGATCAACCCCTACGGGCTGCGCTGGGACGAAGTGACCGCGTCGAACCTGGTGAAGATCGACGTCGACGGCAACCCGGTCGACGAGCAGGCCTACGGCGTCAACAAGGCGGGTTTCGTCATCCACAGCGCGATCCACATGGGACGCGCCGACGCCACCTGGGTCTTCCACACGCATACGCTGGCAGGGATGGCGGTCTCGACGCAGGCCTGCGGCCTGCTGCCGATCCACATGTACGCGCACAATTTCTACGGTGCGCTCGGCGTGCACGATTACGAGGGGCCGAGCATGCGCCTCGGTGAGCGCGAGCGGCTGGTCGCAAGCCTCGGCAACAGCCCGGCGCTGATGCTGCGCAACCACGGGCTGCTCACCGTGGGCCGCACCGCGGCGGAAGGCTTCATCCGCATGTGGCGGCTGGAGCGCGCCTGCCAGATCCAGCTCGCGGCGCAGGCCGGCGGCGCGTTGATCGAGCCGAGCCCGGAGATGTGCCGCCAGTCGCAGGCGCTGGGCGAGGAGTTTCTCACCGACCAGGCGGCGCTCGGCGAGCTCGAGTTCGCCGCGCTGGTGCGCGTCATCGAGGCGCAGGATCCGGGTTACAAGGCATAGGCGGCAGGGAAGGACGCGGGGCGTGAAGCGTATCGAGGCAGTCAACGATTTTGTCGTCAAGTTCGCGAACGTGAACGGCTCGGGTTCGGCCTCGGCCAACGAGCTGTTCGCCAAGAGCTTCCTGCGCATGGGCATCCCGGTGAGCCCGCGCAACATCTTTCCCTCCAACATCCAGGGGCTGCCGACCTGGTACGAGGTGCGCGTCACCGAGGCGGGCTGGCTCGGGCGGCGCGGCGGTGTCGATCTGATGGTGGCGATGAATCCGCAGACCTGGGACAAGGACGTGAGGGAGATCGACCCGGGCGGCTACCTGTTCTACGACAACACCAAGCCGCTGCCGCAGTCCAAGTTTCGCGAGGACATCCACGTCGTCGGCATGCCGCTGACCGAGATCAGCAACGCGACTTATACCGATGCGCGCGAGCGCCAGCTGTTCAAGAACATCATCTACGTCGGCGCGCTGGCGGCGCTGCTCGGCATCGAGCCGGGCGTCATTGCCGAGCTGATCGGCGAGCAGTACAAGGGCAAGGAAAAGCTGCTCAAGCCCAATCTGAACGCGTTCCAGATGGGCTATCACTACGCCGAGGAGACGCTCAAGGACGCCATCGGCCTCAAGGCGCAGCGCGCCTACGAGGTTGGCGACCGCATCTTCATCGACGGCAATGCGGCAGCCGGCCTGGGGATGGTGTATGGCGGCGCCACGGTCTGCGCCTGGTATCCGATCACGCCGTCCTCCTCGGTGGCGGAGGCCTTCCAGCGCTACTGCGCGCGCCTGCGCGTCGACAAGGAGAGCGGGCAGAACCGCTTTGCGATCGTCCAGGCCGAGGACGAGCTGGCCTCGATCGGCATGGTCGTCGGCGCGGGCTGGAACGGCGCGCGCGCCTTCACGGCCACGTCGGGCCCGGGCGTCTCGCTGATGACCGAGTTCATCGGGCTGGCGTATTTCGCCGAGATCCCGGTGACCATCATCGACGTGCAGCGCGGCGGCCCCTCGACCGGCATGCCGACGCGCACCCAGCAGTCGGACGTCATCGCCTGCGCCTATGCCTCGCACGGCGATACCAAGCACGTGCTGCTGTTTCCCGAGGATCCGCGCGAGTGCTTCGAGCACGCGGCGGCGGCGCTCGATCTGGCGGACCGTCTGCAGACGCCGGTGTTCGTCATGACCGACCTCGACATCGGCATGAACCAGCGCCTCGCCCGGCCGTTTACCTGGGACGATGCCCGGCGCTACGACCGCGGCAAGGTGATGACCGAGGCCGAGCTCGAGGCGGGCAAGGAGTTCGGCCGCTACCTGGACGTCGACGGCGACGGCATTCCGTTTCGTACCTATCCGGGCACCCACCCGACCAAGGGGGGGTTCTTCACGCGCGGCACGACCAAGGACCGCTACGCGCGCTACAGCGAGGAAGGGCCGGTCTACGTCGACAACGTGCAGCGCCTGCTGCGCAAGTTCGAGACCGCCAAGTCGCTGGTGCCGCAGCCGGTGCTGCGCGCCTGCGGACGCAAGACCCGCTTCGGCGTGATCTACTACGGCTCGACCAGCCCGGCGATGGACGAGGCCTACGGCGCGCTCGAAGCGGCCGGCATCGCGGTCGACACGCTGCGCATCTGCGCCTTCCCGTTCAACGACGCGGTGAGCGACTTCATCGCCGAGCACGAGCAGGTCTTCGTCGTCGAGCAGAACCGCGACGCCCAGTTGCGCACGCTGCTGATGAACGAGCTGAATGTTGACCCGGCGAAGCTCATGCCGGTGCTGCACTACGACGGCACGCCGATCACCGCACGCTTCATCACTGCGGAGATCAGCGAGCGGGTGCGTGTGCTCAATGTCGAGCCGCTGAAGAAAGGCAAGGCGGCCTGAGGGCCGAACTCACCATGACGTTTATCGCAAAACCCAGGCTGCACCACCCGACGCTGAAGCAGAACCGCATCGGCTACACGCGCCGCGACTACGAGGGCAAGGTCTCGACGCTGTGCGCGGGCTGCGGCCACGACTCGATCTCCGCCGCGCTGATCCAGGCCTTCTGGGAGCTCGACATCGAGCCGCACAAGGTGGCGAAGCTCTCGGGCATCGGCTGCTCGTCGAAGACGCCGGACTATTTCCTCGGCAACTCGCACGGCTTCAACACCGTGCACGGCCGCATGCCCTCGGTGCTGACCGGCGCGAACCTGGCCAACCGCGACTTGATCTACATAGGCGTCTCGGGCGACGGCGACTCGGCCTCGATCGGCCTCGGGCAGTTCGCGCACGTCATGCGCCGCGGCGTCGACATGGCCTACATCCTCGAGAACAACGGCGTCTACGGCCTCACCAAGGGCCAGTTCTCCGCCACCGCCGATGCGGGCTCGCGCTCCAAGCGCGGCGTCGAGAATACCGACTCGGCGGTCGATACGGTCGGCCTCGCGCTGCTGATGGGCGCGAGCTACGTGGCGCGCGGCTTCTCGGGCGACAAGGAGCAGCTCGTGCCGCTGCTCAAGGCGGCGATCGCGCACCCGGGTGCCGCGTTTGTCGACGTCATCAGCCCCTGCGTCGCGTTCAACAATCACTCGGGCTCGACCAAGAGCTATGACTACGTGCGCGAGCACAACGAGGCGGTCAGTCGGCTCGATTTCTGGCCGTCGCGCGACGCGATCACGGTGTCGTACGAGGAGGGCGCGGTGATCGAGGTGCCGCAGCACGACGGCTCGATCCTCAAGTTGCGCAAGCTCGACGGCGCTTACGATCCGACCGACAAGATTGCTGCGCTCAACGCCATCGCGCGCGCGGCGGCGGACGGCGAGGTGCTGACCGGATTGCTGTACGTCGATCCCTCGGCCGACGACCTGCACGCGCACCTGTCGACCGTGAAGGTGCCGTTCAACCGGCTCGGCGAGCAGGAGCTCTGCCCCGGGTCGGCGATGCTCGATCGGATCAACGCCAGCCTGCGCTAGCGGCCGCCGGTTCCAGGTTCTCGCCGAGCAGTTTCAGCTCGAGTGCGCGCCAGATCGCGGCGCGCGCCGAGTGGACTTCGAGCTTGCGATAGACATTCTTGATGTGCGTCGTGACGGTGTGCAGCGACACGCCGAGCGCATCGCTGACCTGCGTGTAGGTCAGGCCGCGCGCCAGCAGGCGCAGTACGTCGGCTTCGCGAGCCGTCAGGCGAAGCGCCATTCCGAGACGGTCTTGCATGATGCCGGGCTCCACAGGGTTGCAAGTCATCCTGCGAGTTGCAGCATTCGTGCCAGATGGTCAGCACATTGTTTTTGCTGACGTTTTCGGCCCGTAAGTGGCGCCCACTGGCGCACCGACAGGCATTGGATGACCAGCTGGCCTACGTGGAATGTACGCCGCGGGCCGGGCGCCCCCCGAAACCTCGACGGCTCCGGGCGCGCCCTGCAGCGCTCAAAGCCTGGAGCGGTCCGGCTGCGCGTAGGTCTTTTCGTGCACCCGCTGGCACTCGATGCAGCGCAGCGCTGCCGGCTCGACCTTGAGCCGCGCGATGTCGATCTCCACGCCGCACTCGATGCAGTTGCCGTAGCTGCCGTCCGCCATGCGCTCGAGCGCGGCGTCCAGCGCGCGCAACTCGGCGAGGTCGCGCGACAGCTCGGCGTTGTCGATGTCGGCCAGCAGATCGGCGACCGCCTCGTCGCCTTCGTCCGCGACGCCGCCGGACAGTTCGGCGTAGCTCTCGCCGCGCGCCTTGTCGGCATCGGCGTGCGCTTCCGCCTCCAATGCCGTGCGGCGCGATTCCATCTGGCGCTTCAGGCGGTCCAGCTCCTTCTTCGACAGTGACATCGCGGGTCTCCTTCAGTCCATGCGCAACAGGTCTTCCGCAGGCAGATCGGCGCCGTAGCGATCAATGAGCGCATCGATCTCGGCGACGAGTGCCTGGGCGTCGTCGGATTCGATCAGACCCTCGCCTTCCAGTTCCGCGATCAGCCCCTGGTCGACCGCCTCGCGCAGGTCGCCCAGCACCACCGCCTCGTCCTCGTCGCTGCGCTCGAGAATCGCCTCGATCAGCTCCGACAGCAGCTCGCTCGCGCTGACCGCGGCGAAATCGCTGGCGAACGCGTCCTCGCCGTATTCGTCGATGAGCTGCTCCAGCTCGGCGAGCAGGGTTTCCTCGAGGCCGATACGAGGGGCCGCCTCGAGGTCCTCGTTGTCGAGACTGTGCCGCAGCACGTCGCGCACCATTCCCAGCGTCACCGGCTCCGGCACCTCCGGATTGTTGAGCAGGCTGCTCATGATCTCGGACAGCTCTGCGCTGACCTGGGCGTCGGGATCGATGGGATTCATCATCTGGGCGGCTCCTGTGTGTCCCGCGACGGCGCGCCGCGTCGCAAGGATCATGCTGCCGAGCATCCGGCCATGCGAGTTGACGTGCGTCAATCGGCTTTCGAATGCGACGTTCGCCGGCCTGGAGAACGGCGCCGGGTCATGCAGTCCAGCCTGCGGCGCATCGATCGACATTCAGCGCAGGCTGCCAAGCAGGTGACCCGCGCGGTGCGGCATGCCTGGCGTCGACCCATGGTATAAGCGCGGTCGATCAAAGCGACGCCAAGACCATGAGCGACCATGCGTTCGATCGGGCGATCGCGCTCAGCGCGCAGCCCGACGGATCCTTTCTCGGCCGAACCAGTCCCGACTACGGCAACATGGTCGGCCCCTACGGCGGCATCACCGCAGCGCAAGCGCTGAACGCGGTACTGCTGCATCCCGAACGCCAGGGCGAGCCGGTGGCGTATACGGTGAACTACGCGGCGCCGGTGGCCGACGGCGCCTTCACGCTGCACGCCCGGCCGGCGCGCACCAACCGCTCGACGCAGCACTGGGTGATCGAGATGCTGCAGGACAGCCAGACGGTGCTCACCGCCACCGCGTTCACGGCGCTGCGCCGCGAGACCTGGAGCGCGGCCGAGCACACCCTTCCCGACGTGCCTGCGCCGGCTGACGTTGCCCTGCCGAAGGACGGGCCGCGTGTGGAATGGGTGAGGCGTTACGAGATGCGCTTCGTCCAGGGCGGCCTGCCTGCGGCCTGGGACGAACGCGAGGAGACGCTCAGCCGCACGCAGCTCTGGGTGCGCGACAATCCGCCGCGACCGCTCGATTTCGCGTCGCTCACCGCACTGTCGGACGTGTTCTTTCCGCGCATCTGGCGCCGCCGCGCGAGCCGGGTGCCGGTCGGCACGGTGTCGATGACGGTGTATTTCCACGCCGACGCCGCGCATCTGGCGGCCACCGGGACCGGCTACCTGCTCGCGCAAGCGCAGGCGCAGGCCTTCCGCAAGGGCTACTTCGATCAGACGGCGCAGCTCTGGAACGAGGCGGGCGAGCTCGTGGTGGCGACGCATCAGGTGGTCTATTACAAGGGTTGAGGTCTGCGCCGCGAAGGCGTAGAACACTGCCGGATGCGCATGGATCGCGATATCACGGCGCGTTGCACGCGCCGCGCGGTCAGGCCGACAGCCGCCTCGTTCCGGCTGAGATTTCTGGGCGCAAACTGCGCTGAGGCACCACGCCCGATCAAGTCGGTATGATCCGCCCATGAAGTGCGAGGGCTGTGCCTTCGAGGCGCCGGCCGATTTTTCCTTCTGCCCGAAGTGCGGCCGCAAGCTCGGCACGCACTGTCCTGCCTGCGGTGCCGAGACTGCGCCCGAATTCGCGTTCTGCCCGCGCTGCGGTGGCACGCTGCGCGAGGCGGCGGCGCGTGCCGCGCCGACCGCACCGGCCGCAGCCGCGGCGCCGGCGATGCCGCCGGGCGGGGCGGAATCCGATCGGCGCCTGGCGACGATCCTGTTCGCCGACCTGTCGGGCTTCACCTCGCTTTCGGAAGGCCTTGACCCCGAGGACGTGCGCGCGCTGCAGACCGACCTGCTCGACACGCTGCGCACCACGCTGCTGCGCTACGACGCCTTCGTCGAAAAGTTCGTCGGCGATGCCGTGATGGCGGTGTTTGGGGCGCCGACGGCGCACGAGGACGATCCGGAGCGCGCGCTGCGCGCGGCCCTCGAGATGCACGAGGGTGTCGATGCGCTTTCGGCGCGCTGGGAGCGGCGCCTGCCACGGCCGCTGCAGCTACACATCGGCGTCAATACGGGCCGTGTCGTCGCCGGGCATATCGGCTCGGCCGAAGGGGCCGCCTACGCGGTGACCGGTGATGCGGTGAACGTTGCGGCCCGGTTGCAGTCGGCAGCGGGTCCCGGGCAGACCCTGGTGAGCCTCAACACCCAAGGGCTGACGCGCAACGCCTTCGAGTTCGAGTCGGGCGGCGCGCTTGAGCTGAAAGGAAAATCCCGCCCGGTCGACGTGTTCCGTCTGCTGGGTCAAACGGCGCAGGGGCGAGCACCGGTCGCACGCGGACTCGAAGCGCACGGCCTGCGCGCGCCGCTCATCGGCCGCGGCGCCGAGCTGGCGCAGATGCACGAGACGGCGCTGCGCGCGATCGGCGGGCGCGCGCAGGTGCTGAGCCTCGTGGGCGACGCGGGCATCGGAAAATCGCGCCTGGTCGATGCGTTCATCACAGGGCTTGCCGAGGATGCCGCAGGCGCAGGCGCCAAGGTGCGTCGAGCCGTCTGCTCGGCGCATCAGACGCGGCCCTACAGTGTGCTGGCGACGTTTTTTCAGGAAGGCTTCGGAATCGTCGCGAGCGATGCGCTGGAGTCGGTGGAGCAGAAGGTCGCGTCGCACATGCGGTCGCTCGGCGCGCCGCCCGAAGAGACTGCGATGGTCGTGCAGATGGCTGGTTTCCTGCTCGGCCTGCATCCGCTCGAAGAGCTGCGCGGGCTCGAGCCCGAGCGGCTGAACAAGCAGATCAGCATGATGCTGCGCACGGTGCTCGACTATCGCCTGCGCGAAGCGCCCCTGCTGCTGGTGATCGAGGATCTGCAGTGGGCCGACGCGGCCTCGCTCGAAGCCCTGCGCATGATGGCCGACTGGCTGCACCAGCAGCCGCTGATGATGCTGGTGACCTACCGGCCGGATTTCGATGCCCGGAATTTCGTCATCGGACGCGCGGCGCATGGCTCGCTGCGACTTGAGCCGCTCGCGCGGGCCGACATCGAGGCGATGCTGCTCGCCTTCTTCGGCGACGCGGCACGCAGCTGCCTGAGCACGCCGCTGCACGCCCGCATCGTCGAGCGCTCGGGCGGCAATCCCTATTTTCTGGAGGAGATTTTGCGCCGGCTGATCGCCGGCGGGGTGCTGGCGCAGGGCGCGAGCGGCTGGCAATGCAACAGCGAGGGAACCGAAGTCGATGTGCCGGAGACGCTCGAAGGGCTGCTGCTGTCGCGCGTCGACCGGCTTGCGCCGGTCGAGCGCCGCTGCCTGCAGGAGGCTGCGGTGCTGGGCAGCGCGTTCGACGCCGACCTGTTGCGCGAGATCGCCTCGCCCGGCTGCGACGAGCGCGTGCTCGAGGCGCTATGCGATGCAGAGTTCCTGACGCGCGACGGCGATGCGCTCAAGGGGCCGCGCGGCTACCGCTTTGCGCACGTCATCACGCGAGACGTGGTGTACCAGAACCTCCTGCTGCGCCGACGCACCGAGCTGCACGGACGCATCGGCCGCGTGCTCGAGGCGCGGCACGGCGGAACACCAGAGCGCTTCGAGGACCTCGACGTGCTCGGCCAGCATTTCAGCTTGGGCGACGATCCGGCGCGGGGTGCCCGCTACCTGGTCGCCGCGGGCGACTGGGCGCGCGGCATCTACGCCAACGACGATGCGATACGGCTTTATCAGCGCGCGCACGCGACGCTCGAGGCCTGCGCGAGCTGCGACCGAGCGGAACAGCTGGCGATCTGCGAACGGCTGGGCGACCTGCTCGGCCCGCTGGGACGGCGCGACGAAGCGCATGCGCACTACGACAGCGTGCGGCAGGCGGCGCAGGACCTGGGTGACGCCAGCTGCGAAGCCCGCATCCTGCGCAAGGTGGCAGGCCTGCACTGGGACGTGGGCGAGCGCGAGAGGAGCCGCGAATGCGTCGGCGCCGGCCTGCTGCTGCTGCAGGGCAGGCCGCACGAGATCGAAGCGGCGCACCTGCATCAGGAGATGGGCCGCTTCGCCTTCCGCACCGGCGACAATCAGGCGGCGGTGGAATGGGCGCAGCGCGCGCTGGCAGACGCCGAGGGGGCGGCGCGCGTGGCCGAGCCGGGCTCGGACGCCCGGCGCGAGGCGCTGATTGCCAGCGTGCAGGCATTGAACACGCTCGGGGCGGCGCTTGCGCGCCTCGATCGACCCGAGGAAGCGGTCGCGCACATCGAGCGCAGCATTGCGGTTGCCGTGGAAGAAGGCCTGCTGCAGGCGGCCTGCCGCGGCTATGCGAATCTCGGCGTGCTCTACGCGACGCTCGACCCGGGCCGCGCGATCGAAACCTGCAGGACCGGGCTCGAGACGGCAAAGCGCATCGGTGATCCGCGTTTTCAGTCGCGCCTGTACGCCAATCTTGCGGTTGCCTACTGCGCGCTGACCAACCAGTGCGACATCGAAGGCATGCGCGCCGCCGAGGCGGCGATCGAACTCGATCGGCAGCTCGGCCAGCTCGACCATCTCGCGGTGCCGCTGATCGTGCTCGGCCAGATCCAGCAATGTCATGGTGATCCGCAGGCCGCGTTGCGCTATTACGGCGAAGCGCGCGAATTGGCGGAAGACATTGGCGAGCCGCAGCTGCTGTTTCCGGTCTACGACGGACTCGGCACGCTGTACCTGGACCTCGGCGAACCACAGAAGGCCGAGGAATTCCTCACCAAGGCGAACGAAGTCTGCGAGCGCGCGGGGCTCGACCGCGACGCGCTCGTGGTGCTACCGTTCCTCTCCTGAAACGCATGGCAGAAAGGAACACCGACATGACGCAGAGCGAACGCAGTTCCCCGGTGCAACCGGGCGAGAAGGCGCCGGATTTCTCGCTGCCCGCGGTGCACCAGGACGGCCTGCTGTCGCTGGCGAGCTATGCCGGCCGCGCGCCGCTCCTGCTGGCGATCTTTCGAGGACTGTATTGCCCGTTCTGCCGCCGCGCGCTCGCCCAGTTCGGCGGCACGAGCGAGAAGCTGCGCAAGCTCGGCGTCGAGTCGCTCGCGGTCGTCGCGACCGAGGTGGACAACGCGCGCATCTACTTCAAGCTGCGTCCGTCCAAGGTGGCGATCGTGGCCGATCCGGCATGCATGACCCATCGCGCGTTCGGCCTGCCGCAACCCGCCATGGACGAGCAGGCTCTCAAGGCGGCGGAGGCGATCCGCATCAATCCGACCGGCGAACTCGCCCAGCCGGTGCCTCTGCTGCAGGCCGCGGAGGCGCTCGACAAGGTGCAGGGGTACCACAAGACAGCGGTCGATACGCGTGACAATGCGCGCCAGATGGAGCACGGTGTCCAGCTCAAGGGACAGTTCCTGCTCGACCGCGACGGCATCGTGCGCTGGGCGAACATCGAGTGTGCGAAAGAAGGCCTGCCCGGGTTCGGCAAGTTCCCGACCGACGAGGAGCTCGTTGGCGCGGTGCAGGCGCTCGGCTGAGCCGCTAGGAGCTGCAGGACAGCGCCGAGCAGCCGGCGCGGTTGCGCGCCCATTCCGGGCGCCGCGCCGCGAGATCGTCGTGCCCGGGTTGCGCGTCGTACGGATGGGCCAGCACGCGCATCAGTCGCTCGAGCACCGAGGCATCGCCCGCGGCGAGCGCGTCGATGGCCTGCTGCGCAAGGTAGTTGCGCGGTACGTATTTTGGATTGACCGCGTTCATGCGTTCGGCGCGCGTCGCCGGGTCGGCAGCGTCCTGCTGCAGCCTGGCGCAGTACCTGCGCAGCCAGGCGGCGAGCCGCATGCGATGTTCCCCCTCGAGCACTGATTCGTCGTAGAACGCGGGCCGCAGCGGCGCGACCCGCGCGGCGGCATCGTCAACGTCGAGGGGCACCATGGCCAGGGTGCGGAAAAAAAGCGTGAAGTCGGTCTCGACCGCGCCCATCACCTCGAACAGCTCGGCGAGCAGCGCCTCGTCGTCTGCGCCTTCGAGCGCCGACAGGCCGAGCTTGGTCGCGAAGGCCCCCGCGGATGCGTCCTGGTACAGCTCGGCGTACAGCGCAAGCCCTGCCTCGAGCGGCTCGCGCGGCACGAGCGGCAGCAGCGCCTCGGCGAAGCGCGCCAGGTTCCACTGTGCGATGCCGGGTTGGTTGCCGTAGCAGTACCGCCGGCCGGCCGCATCGGTGGTGTTCGGCGTCCACATCGGGTCGTAGCCTTCGAGCCAGCCGTAGGGACCGTAGTCGATGGTCAGCCCGAGCAGCGACATGTTGTCGGTGTTCATCACGCCGTGCACGAAGCCGAGCCGCATCCAGTCGACCATCAGCAAGGCGGTACGCCGGCAGACCTCCTGATACCAGGCCGCGACGTCGTCGATGCCCGCAAAGTGCGCGCGCATCGCGAAATCGACCAACCGGCGCAGCGTGTCCTCCTCGCGGTAGGCGGCGTGGATCTGGAAATTGCCGAAGCGCAGGAAGGAGGGCGCGACGCGGCAGACCACCGCGCCCGGCTCCGCCTGCGGGCGGCCGTCGTAGAACATGTCGCGGATCACCGCCTCGCCGGTGCCGACCAGGCTCAGCGCACGCGTGGTCGGCACACCGAGCGCGTGCATCGCCTCGCTGCAGAGGAATTCGCGCAGCGACGAGCGCAGCACCGCGCGCCCGTCGGCGCTGCGCGAATACGGCGTCAAGCCGGCGCCCTTGAGTTGCAGCTCCTGGCGCTGGCCGCGCAGGTCGATGACTTCGGCCAAGGTGATCGCGCGGCCGTCGCCGAGCTGGCCGGCCCAGCTGCCGAACTGGTGGCCGCCGTAGCGCGCGGCATAGGGCCGCATGCCCTCGAGCACGCGGTTGCCGCCGAGCAGCTCGACCGCCGCCGGCGAGGGCGGTTCGATGCCAAGCTGCGCGCCGAGCGCCGCGGACCAGGCGAGCAGGCGCGCGCTGCGCACCGGCGTCGGCACGACCGGCGTGTAGCAGGCGTCGGTCACCTGACGCGGCACGTTCTCCCGAGACGGATCGGCCGGCAGCGCGTCGACGAAGCGGTTCTCGAAGGCGAGCTCGAGCAGGTCGGCTGCGGCGTTGCGGTTTGCGAGAGCAGGTTGCACGGGGTCTCCTGAGCGGCGCATTATGCAGGCGAGCAAGCCTGCTCCCGGCAGGGGTATTCGAAGGGAAGACGCAGCGTGCGCGAGACCTGGTA
>LJTQ01000039.1 GCA_001303445.1 Betaproteobacteria bacterium SG8_39
AGCCGGGTCTGGATGCCGTCGGGCTCGTCGAGCGTGAAGTAGGCCTCGTTCTGCGCGAGATTCTCCGTCTTGATCGAAGGAAAGCGGATGTGGTGTCGTTTCATCATCTTGGGCAATCCGGGCGTCTCGGGGCAACGCCTGAAGATAGCCCAGATGCGCGGCGATGGCGAATCGCGTGCCCCGGCGCGAAGCCGCTGCCGTACGATCCGCTAAAATCAAGACTCATTTCCGGAACCGGGTCGGATCGCCCACATGCCGGTCTCCTTTGAAGGCAAGCTGGTCGTCGCCATCTCGTCCCGCGCCCTGTTCGACTTTGAGGACGAGAACCGCATCTTCGATGCCGAGGGCGAGCGCGCCTACATCGACCTGCAGTTCTCGCGGCTCGACGTGCCGGCGCGCACCGGCGTCGCGTGTGCGCTGGTGAAAAAGCTGCTCGCCTTCAACACCCCCGCGACGCAGCGCGTCGAGGTGGTGATCCTCTCGAAGAACGATCCGATGAGCGGCCTGCGCGTGTTCCGCTCGGCGCAGCGCGCGGGCCTGAAGCTGGAGCGCGGCGTGTTCACGCGCGGGCGTTCGCCGTACCGCTATCTCGACGCGCTGCAGGCCAACCTGTTCCTGTCGGCGAACGAGAACGACGTGATGAGCGCGCTCGAGGCACGCGTGCCGGCCGCGCGCGTCATTCCCGAGTCGGCACAGGCGGCGGAGCGCCATGCCGACGAGGTGCGCATCGCCTTCGACGGCGATGCCGTGCTGTTTTCGGACGAAGCCGAGCGCGTGTTCCAGGACGAAGGTCTGGAGGCGTTCACGGCGCACGAGACGGTGCACGCGCTGCGACCGTTGCCGCCGGGGCCGTTCAAGCCGCTGCTCGAGGCGCTGCACCGGCTGCAAGTGGCCGCGGGCACCGACGTACCGATGCGCATCCGCACCGCGCTGGTCACCGCGCGCAGCGCGCCAGCGCACGAGCGCGCGGTGCGCACCCTGATGGAATGGAACATCGGCGTCGACGAGGCGCTGTTTCTCGGCGGACTCGACAAAGGCGCCTTCCTCAAGGCCTTCGAGCCGGATTTCTATTTCGACGACCAGCGGGGGCACATCGAATCCGCGCGCCAGCATGTCGCGTCAGGTCACGTGCCGTTCGGCGTCGCAAACGTTACGCGGAGGGTTTCATGAAGGCGTTGCGGGTTGTTTTCTATGTGCTCGGCGGGATCGTCGTGCTCGCCGTGGCCGGCGCGATCGCGATCGTCGCGCTGTTCGACGCCAACAAGTTGAAGGGCGAAATCGAGCGCACCGTACAGCAACAGACGGGCCGCACGCTCAAGCTCGAGGGCGATCTCGATGTGGCCTTCTGGCCGAGCATCGGCGCATCGCTGGGGCGCGCGTCGCTATCGGAGCGCGACGGCAAAGGGACCTTCCTCGGCCTCGAATCGGCGCACGTCTCAGTGGCGGTCATGCCGCTGCTGTCCAAGCAGATCGTGGTCAGCGGCGTGCGGCTCGATGGCCTCAAGGCGACGGTGACCCGAGACAAGGCGGGGCGCTTCAACTTCGACGACCTGCTTGCGGCGCCTGCTGCGACCAAGGACAAATCGGGGGCGCCGCCACCGCAGGCACCGCGCGACGCGGGCGCGGTGCGCTTCGATATCGGCGGCGTGCGCATCGAGCGTTCGGCGATCAGCTATCGGGACGCGAAAAGCGGGCAGGCCATCGACGTTTCGGATTTCAATCTGCGTACCGGGCGCATCGCCGACGACACGCCGGGGACGTTCGAGCTTTCGGCGCAGATCAAGAGCCGCGCGCCCGCAGCCGACGCGCGCTTGGCGCTCGCCGGCGGCTATCGCTTCAACCTGAAGAAGAAGGCTTTCGCGCTCTCGGGGCTGGACGCCAAGGTGGAGGGCGTCGCGGCGGGCGTCACCGGCTTGCTGCTCACCCTGAGGGGCGACGTCGCCGCCGACCCGGTGGCGCAGGCGTACGCGGTGAGCGGCCTCGCGCTAAACGCGAAGGGCGCGCGTGCCGAGGATGCCTTCGAAGCCAAGGTCACGGCACCGAAGCTTGCCATCGCGTCGGACAAGGCGAGTGGCGAGGCGGTCGACGCATCGTTCACCCTGAAAGGCCCGCAGCGCAGCGCGGACGGCAGCCTGAAGCTCTCCGGCGTCGAGGGTTCGGCGAAGGCGCTGAAGATCGCCAGCCTCACGGCGCAGCTCAACCTCAGTGACCCGGGGCTGCCGATGAAGACGCTGAGCGTGCCGCTCAAAGGCACAGTGCAGGCCAATCTGGAGAAGGAGAGCCTGCAGGCGGATCTGACCGCGAAGTTCGACGAGACCAACCTCAAGGCGAAGCTCGGGCTGGCGAAGTTCTCTCCGCCGTCCTACACCTTCGACATCGACGCCGACCGCCTGAACCTCGATCGCTACCTCGGCAAGCCGGCGGCTGGGGGCGGTGGCCAGGGCGGCGGCGCGTCGACGGGCGGCGGAGGCGGCGCGGCGGCGGATCCGAAGGTCGACCTGTCCGGACTGAAGGGCCTCGAAGCGAGCGGGCGCGTGCATGTTGGCGCGCTGCAGGTCCAGAACGCCAAGCTGTCCGACGTGACGGCCCAGATCCGTCTCGCCAACGGCCGTCTCGAGGTCAGTCCGCATTCGGCAAAGTTGTACCAGGGCGCGCTCTCGGGTGCGCTGAGCGCCGACGCCAACGGCAACCGCGTCGCGCTCAAGCAGACGCTGAGCAACGTATCGGTCGGGCCCTTGGTCAGGGACGTCGCGCAAAAGGACGCGATCGAGGGCCGCGGCAACGTGGCGCTCGACGTGCGCACCGCGGGCGGCACCGTCGGTGCGATGAAGAAGGCGCTCGCCGGAACGGCGCGCGTTCAGCTGCGCGACGGCGCGGTGAAGGGCATCGATCTTGCCGAGACGCTGCGCAAGGCCAAGGCGGTGCTCGGCTCGCAGGCGGCGCAGCAGCAGCTCGCCGAGGGCGGCAAGCAGACCGATTTCTCCGAGCTGAGCGGTAGCTTCAACATCCAGAACGGCGTCGCACGCAACAACGACCTGCAGGGCAAGGCGCCGCTGTTCCGGCTCGCGGGCGCAGGCGACATCGATATCGGCAATTCGCGCATCGACTATCTCGCCAAGCCCACGGTCGTAGGGAGTTCGAAAGGGCAAGGCGGCCGGGAGCTCGCCGAGCTGAATGGCGTGACGGTCCCGGTGAGGCTGGTCGGGCCGTTCGACGCGGTGAAGTACGAGGTCGACTACGCCGCGGTGGCGACCGCCCTGGCCAAGTCGAAGCTCACCGAGCAGATCACCGGCAAGAAGGGTGGCGCCGCCGCCGGCTCGCCACTCGACAAGCTGAAGGGCCTGTTCGGCAAGTAGCCCTCGGATGCGGCGCGCGCGAACCGCGCCGGAATCAATCGAGCGGCAGCGCCGCTTCGGCGAGCGCTGCGAGATAGCCCGCGCCGAGCGGTATGACCTCGTCGTTGAAATCGTAGTTCGCGTTATGCAGCGAGCAGCCGAGCGGTCCGCCGCCCTGGCCGAGCCAGACGTAGGCGCCGGGGCGCGCCTGCAGCATGTAGGAAAAGTCCTCGCCACCCATCGTCGGGTCGGCGTCGCGCAGCACGTTGGCCGCACCGAAGACGCGCTCGCCTACGCGCGCAGCGAACTCGGCTTCCTTTTCAGTGTTTACCGTCGGCGGGTAGCCATGGCGGTACTCGATCTCCGCGCTCGCGCCGAGCGAGGCGGCGACGCCGGCGACGATCTCGCGCACCCGCCGTTCCGCGAGTTCGCGCGTCTCGGGGCGGAAGCTGCGCACCGTGCCGACCAGCTTGACGAACTCGGGGATTACGTTGAAGGCGCCGAGCTGGCTGGTCTGCATCGAGCACACGCTCACCACCACGGCGTCGACGGGGTTGGTGTTGCGGCTGGCGATGGTCTGCAGCGCGCTGATGATGTGCGCCGTCGCCACGACCGGGTCGGCCGCGAGGTGTGGCATCGCGCCGTGTCCGCCGCGGCCGCGCACGGTGATCTGGATCTCGTCGGTCGCCGCCATCATCGGACCGGGTCGCACCGCGATCTGCCCGGGCGCGAGGCCCGGCCAGTTATGCAGCGCGTAAACCTCGTTCGCCGGGAAGCGCTCGAACAGCCCTTCCTTGACCATGACCTGCCCGCCGCCGCCGCCTTCTTCGGCGGGCTGAAAAATCAGGTACACCGTGCCGTTGAAATTGCGCGTCTCGGCAAGGTAGCGGCCGCAGCCGAGCAGCATCGTCGTGTGCCCGTCGTGGCCGCAGGCATGCATGCGGCCTTCGTGCGTGGAGCGGTACGGCACATTGCCGAGCTCGTGCATCGGCAGGCAGTCCATGTCGGCGCGCAGGCCCACCGCACGTCCGCTGGTGCGCCTGCGCCCTTCGATCACGCCGACCACGCCCGTCTTGGCGAGGCCGCGGTGCGCTTCGATGCCCCAGGCCGCGAGCTTCTCGGCGACGATGTCCGAGGTGCGTTTTTCGTGGAAGCCGAGCTCGGGGTGGGCGTGAATGTCGTGCCGGATCGCCCGCAGCTCGCCGTGGTACTTGCGAACCTGCTCGACCGGGCTCGTGACTGCGTTTTCGACGGGTCGGTTCATGTGCGCTTTCCTCGTGTGCGGCCGCGCGCTCGACGCGCAGGCGCGAGTTTGGCGTGGCGTAATAGTGTAAAGCAGGTCGCCGGGGGAGGCCGGATGATGGGCGCGGCGCGGTTGCCCTGCGCGCCGGGGGCCGTCAAACTGCGCGCCCCCGTTTCGTTATTCGCACCGTGAGCCGATTCTCCCGATCCCTGATTGCCTGGCAGCGCCGCGCCGGGCGCCGCGATTTGCCCTGGCAGGGCACGCGCGATGCGTATCGCATCTGGTTGTCGGAGATCATGCTGCAGCAGACGCAGGTCGCCACGGTGGTCCCCTACTACGAACGCTTCGTCGCGCGCTACCCCGACGTGGAAAGCCTGGCGCGGGCGTCTCAAGACGACGTGCTGCGTTTGTGGAGTGGTCTCGGCTATTACGCGCGGGCGCGCAACCTGCATCGGGCTGCACGCGTCGTTGCGCGAGACTGCGGCGGGCGCTTTCCCGATACGCTCGAGGGCCTCGTGCAGCTGCCGGGCGTGGGCCGCTCGACAGCGGGCGCGATCGCGGCCTTCGCCTTCGGCCGGCGGGCGCCGATTCTCGACGGCAATGTCAAACGTCTGCTGGCGCGCTGTTTCGGCGTCGAGGGCTATCCGGGGCAGGCGCAGGTCGCGGCGCGCCTCTGGGCCCTGGCCGAGTCGCTGCTGCCGCGCCGGGCGATCGAAACCTACACCCAGGCGCTGATGGATCTCGGCGCCACGGTCTGCACCCGCGCCCGGCCAGAGTGCGCACGCTGCCCGCTCGACGCGCAGTGTGTCGCGCTGCGCGATGCGCGGGTGCCGAGCCTGCCTGCGCCGCGCCCGAGGAAGCGCCTGCCGCTGCGCAGCGAAACCTGGCTCGTCGCGTCGCAGGGCCGGCGGGTGCTGCTCGAGCGCAGGCCGGCCGAGGGTCTGTGGGGCGGGCTGTGGGCGTTTCCGCGCCTTGCGGCCGACGGCCGTACCGCCGCTGCGGTGGGACGAACCTTCGGCAAGAAGCCCAGTCAATGGGTCCGCGCTGCGCCGTTCGAGCACGGCTTCACCCATTTCCGCTTGCGCGTGCAGCCGCTCGAGTGCGACTTCGCAGTGCTGCCCGCGGGCAGGCCGGCGGGCACGCGCTGGATGTCGTTCGCACAGGCGCTGCGCACGGCGCAGCCCGCGCCGGTCACGCGACTGCTGCGCCGCCTGCTCAGCGCGCGAAGCGCGCGCCCAGCTCGGCCAGCGCGGCCCCGAGCCGCGCGAGCCGTTCGGCGCCGTCGTCCATCTCGAGCAGCGCCTGCTTGAGCTCGAGCGGCAACGGCAGCCGTTCGGCGAGCCGCGCGCTGACCCAGACGGAGGATTCATAGCGCGCCGGCTGCGCAATCAGGGCGGTTTCGGTCTGCTCGAGGATGGCGCGCAGAAAACGCACGCAACCCTGATGGGTCTCGGTGATCTCGGCGTCACGCGCCTGCGGCAGCAGCGCAATCGAGGCACGCGCGAGACCATCGCGCTCGACGCGTCGCTCGAGGATGCGGAAGCGCTGCGTTCCCTGCGCGACGATGCTCAGCACGCCGAGCTGTGCCATGTCCCAGTGCGCGATGCGGGCGAGGCAGCCGACGTCATGCGGTGTGGCCGGCGTGCCGACCTCGCGCCCCTCCCGGATGCAGCACACGCCGAACGGACGATCCTCGCGCAGGCAGGATTTCGCCATCTCCAGGTAGCGCTGCTCGAACAGCCGCAGCGGCAGCAGCCCGTCCGGATACAGCACGGTCTGCAGTGGGAACAGCGCGACGTCGTCGAGGCGCGGTTCGCTCATTCGGCGGCAGCGGCGCGCGCCAGGCCGCGGTGGCGCACCAGCACCTGCGCATGCGCGCGCAGGGCTTCGGCCAGGCGCTCCGCGATATACACGGATCGGTGTCGCCCGCCGGTACAGCCGATTGCGATGGTCAGCGTACTGCGGTTCTCGCGCAGGATGTCAGGCAACCAGCGCTCGAGGAAGCTGCGCAGATCGCCGATCATGCGCTGCACCGCCTCTTCGCGGGCGAGAAACTCGGCGACCGGCGCGTCGAGGCCGGTGAGCGGGCGCAGTGCGTCGACGTAGTGCGGGTTTGGCAGCATGCGCACGTCGGCAACCCAGTCCGCGTCGAGCGGCAGCCCGTCGCGAAACGCGAACGACTCGATCAGCAGCAGGGGCGCGCCGCCGCTCAGCGCGAGGAGCGAGCGCACCCAGCGCCGCAGGTCCTGTGCCCGTACCGCGCTGGTGTCGATGCGCTCGCCCAGCTCGGCGACCTCTGCGAGCAGACTGCGCTCGTGCTCGATCGCCTCGGCCAGCGTGCGGGTCGGGCCGAGCAGCGGGTGGCGCCGACGCGTCTCCGAGAAGCGCCGCAGCAGTGCTTGCGAAGAGGCCTCGAGAAACAGCAGGCGGCAGTCGACGCCGCGCCCGCGCAGCGCAGCAATGCGCTCGGGCAGCGAGGCGAGTGCCGCGCTGCGCGCATCGACACTCACTGCGACGCGCGCGTGGCCGGCCTCCGAGAGAAACGCAGTCACGTCGTCGAGCAGCGTTGCCGGCAGATTGTCGACGCAGTAGTAGCCGTCGTCCTCGAGCGCCTTGAGCACAACGCTCTTGCCGGATCCGGATAGGCCGCTGACCAGTACGAGCTGCATGGTGGCTGCGGGTGTCCTCGCGTCGTCGATGGCTCGGTCCGGGTGCGCCGTGCTCCGCGCGCCCGCGTCAATTCGCGCTTTTCAGCGCCTGCCTCTGGCGTTCCAGGAACTCGGCGGTGGAGTCGATCCCGCGCAGCTGCAGGATGTAGTTGCGCACCGCAGCCTCGAGCAGCACCGCCAGGTTGCGGCCCGCGACGACCGGAATGATGACCTTGCGGACGGTCACGCCGAGAATCTCCTCGGACAGCTCGGAAAGCGGCAGGCGCTCGAGCGCGTCCTGCCCTCCCTGCGAGGGCTTCTCGAGGTGCGCGATGAGCTTGAGCTTCATTTTCGGGCGTACCGCGGTCTCGCCGAAAATCGTGCGCATGTTGAGCAGGCCAAGGCCGCGCACTTCGATGAAGTCCTTCAGCATGGCCGGACAGCGGCCTTCGAGCGTGTTGGCCGCGATATGCGCGATCTCGACCACGTCGTCGGCGACCAGGCCATGCCCGCGGCTGATGAGCTCGAGGCCGAGCTCGCTTTTGCCGACGCCCGATTCGCCGGTGATCAGCACGCCGAGGCCGAGCACGTCCATGAACACGCCGTGGCGCTCGGTGCGCTCGGCCAGCGCCTTGATCAGATAGCGGTTGAGCTTCTCGATGATCTCCGCGGCGCCCCGCGGCGTGACGAAAAGGGGCGTCTGCGTCGCGTTCGCGCGCGCGGTCATCTCTTCGGTCGGCGCTACGCCGTCGGCCAGGATGACGGCCAGGGTGGAGACGTGGAACAAGCGCTCGACGAACGCGGCGCGCGCCGGTGCATCGGTGCCCAGCAGCCCGGCCTCGAACGCGCCGACGACTTGTATTGCGTTGGGGTGGGTGAGGTTGAGGTGCCCGATCAGCGTCGCGGCGCTTGCCGCTTCGCTGCGCAGCGCGCCGGCGCCGTCCTGCCCTGCGATCCAATCGAGGGAGAGCGCGGGGCCGTTGTCTTCATGCAACCGCGCGACGTTGACCTGGGACATCCGGTTGCCAGGTGGCGATCAGTTTGTGCAGCGCCTCCGCGTCAGCTGCGCCCACCATCTGCTCGCGGAGCGTTCGATCACTGAACATCTGCGCGAGCTCGGAGAGAATCTGCAGGTGCTTCTCGGTCGCCTGCTCGGGCACCAGCAGCACGAAGCCCAGCCGGACCGGCTGGCCATCCGGTGCATCGAAGGGCACCGGCTGCTCGAGGCGGACAAACGCGCCGAGCGCCTCCTTCAGACCCTTGATGCGCCCGTGCGGGATGGCGACCTCCTGCCCCAATCCGGTCGAGCCGAGGCGTTCGCGCGCGAACAGGCTGTCGAAGACGACGTTGCGCGCGAGCCCATGGTTGTTCTCGAACAGCAAGCCGATCTGCTCGAACAGCCGCTTCTTGCTCGAGACGGCGAGATCGAGCAGGACGTTCGCCGGAGGAAGCAATTGTGCAACGAGACTCATACGGGTTTCGTACCGAAGGGGCGTCGCGGGCGAAGTTCGAGCGCGCGGAGTCCGCGTCCGGCGGGGGGCAACTTCAGAGGGCGCGGATTATAGCCCATCGGCCTGCTTCGCAAATCCCGCTGCCGCTCGCACGCGCCGCGTGCCACTCACGCTTCGGCCGCCTGGTTCTTGAGTGACTCGCGCGGCGGCGCATAACGCTTGCCCTTGTGCTTGAGCACCTGTCGATCAAGCTTGTCGATCAGGCGATCAATTGCCGCGTAAAGATCCGGCTCGTTCGCCGTGCAATGCAGATCCTTGCCCCGCATGTGCAGTGTGACCTCCGCCTTCTGCTGCAGCTTGCCGACCGAAAGAATGACCTGGGCGTCGATAACGTGGTCGAAGTGCCGTGTCACGCGCTCGAGCTTGTTCTGCACGTAGGCACGGATGGCCGGGGTGACTTCGAGGCGGTGTCCGCTCACGTTCAGGTTCATCGAGGTCTCCTCTGGTGACGGATTGTGCTGCGGCAGCCGGGTGCCGGGATCAACCGGTCCCTCGCGCACAGGTTACAGCCCCTTGCGCTGGCTGACCGGTGGGATGTGCAGCGATTCACGATATTTTGCGATCGTCCGGCGCGCCACCACGATACCCTGCTCGCCGAGAATTTGGGAGATTCGGCCGTCGGAGAGCGGTGCCTGTGCATCCTCTTCGGCCACCAGCTGCTTGATCAGTGCACGAATCGCGGTCGAGGAGGCCGCCCCGCCTGTGTCGGTGGCCACGTGGCTGCCGAAAAAGTACTTAAGCTCGAATGTGCCGCGCGGCGTTGCCATGAACTTCTGCGTCGTGACCCGCGAGATCGTGCTCTCGTGCAGGCCCAGCGTTTCCGCGATTTCGCGCAGCACCAGCGGGCGCATGGCGACTTCGCCGTGCTCGAGGAAATGGCGCTGCCGGTCGACGATCGCCTGCGACACCCGCAGGATGGTTTCGAAGCGCTGCTGTACGTTCTTGATCAGCCAGCGCGCCTCCTGCAACTGGGCCGACAGCGTGTTGGCGCCGCGTGCACTGGCGGCGAGCTCGGCGTACAGGCGATTGATGCGCAGACGCGGCATCGCCTCGGCGTTCAGGCTCGCACGCCAGACATTGCGCAGCTTGCGCACCACGACGTCGGGCACGACGTAGCGCGTCTCGAGGCGGGCGAATGCCGCCCCCGGACGCGGATTCAGGCTGCGGATGAACTGCTGCGCTGCGCGCACCGCCTCGTCGCTCGCGCGCGTCGCGGACTTCAGGCGCACGAGGTCGCGCCGGGCGAGCAACTCGAGGTGGTGCTCGACGATATCGAGCGCGAGCCGCTGCACCGCCGGGTCCGGCGCCTGGGCGGCGCCGGCTTCACCTGCCGCCGCGCCACGCGCGCGAATCTGCAGCGCGAGGCACTCGCTCGGGGAACGCGCGCCGACGCCCGAGGGATCGAAGTTCTGCAGGTGACGCAGTGCGATCGCCAGTTCGTCGACCTCGACCTCGGCCTCGGGTGACATCAGGGCCGCGATCTCCTCCAGGCCCTGCGTCAGGTAGCCATCCTCGTCGAGTGCGTCGATCAGCAGCGCGACGAGCGCGCGGTCGCGCTCGCCGAGATTGGTGAGCGAGAGCTGCGTGTTGAGATGATCGCGCAGCGTGGGCAGGTCGGGTGCGCTGAAGCTGCGGTCGCCGTCTTCGTCGTCGTTCGAGCGCCAGGATGTCGGCTGCTCGCCCGACCAGTCGTCGGTCGCGCCCGCGTCGGACTCGGCCGCTGCATTCTCGGGCGTCGCCTCCTGCGTTTCCGTCGCACTGCCCTGCGCGTTCGCCGGCGCGGGCGCGCCGGCCGATTCGCCGTCGGCCTCATCGTGCTCGAGGATCGGGTTCTCCATCAGGATGCGCTCGATCTCCTGATTGAGCTCCACCGTCGAGAGTTGCAGCAGACGGATCGACTGCTGCAGCTGTGGCGTGAGCGTGAGGTGCTGGGAGAGCCGGAATTGAAGCGTTGGCTTCATGGCTGGGGACGGCGCGATGGGCCCGTCACATGCGGAAATGCTCGCCGAGGTAGACGCGGCGAACGTGCTCATTGTAGACGATCTCCTCGGGGTGGCCCGAGGCGAGAACCGCGCCCTCGTTGATGATGTAGGCGCGATCACAGATGCCGAGCGTCTCGCGGACGTTGTGATCCGTGATCAGCACGCCGATGCCGCGCTCCTTGAGAAAGCGGATGATGCGCTGGATGTCGAGCACCGCGATCGGGTCGACACCGGCGAACGGTTCGTCGAGCAGGATGAAGGTGGGACGCGTGCCGAGGGCGCGCGCGATCTCGAGACGGCGGCGCTCGCCCCCCGAGAGCGAGATCGCGGCATGCTTGCGCAGGTGGGCGATGCCGAGGTCCTCCAGCAACTCGACCAGGCGCGATTCCATCTCGCTGGCGGGAACGTCCTGCAGTTCGAGGATCGCCCGCACGTTATCCTCGACGCTGAGGCGCCGGAAGACCGAATTTTCCTGCGGCAGGTAGGAAATGCCGAGCCGCGCACGACGATGGATCGGCAGATGGGTCAGCTCGGCGCCGTCGAGCTCGATGCGCCCGGCGTCGACGGAGATCAGGCCGACGATCATGTAGAAGCAAGTCGTCTTGCCCGCTCCGTTAGGGCCGAGCAGGCCAACGACTTCACCGCTGGAGACCTCGAGCGCAACGTCCTGCACGACGCTGCGGCCCTTGTAGCGCTTGCGCAGGTTCTCCGCGCGCAGCAGGCTCATCGCGCGGTGGGCGCTGCAGGCGCGGCAGCGGGCGGCGCGGGCGCTGCGCCGGCGGGTTGCCCGGACGTCGATTTCGGCTGGATGATCGCTCGCACGCGGCCCGAGGTTGTTTCCTTGCCGGCGCGTACCGAGAAGAACTCCGTGCGCTGGTCATAAAGGATGTAATCGCCGCGCACCTCGTCACGGTCGCGCGTCACGCGCGCCTGCTCGAACAGCTCGACCTTTTCGCTGCGCTCGTCGTACTCCGCGCGCAGTGCCTCGCCGTCGACCCAAACCGCCTCCTTGCCGTCCTTCGGATCGAGGCGCTGGCGGAAGCGCACCGGAGCGCCGGTCGCGGTGGCCCGATGAAATCCCTTCTCGCCTTCGATGACCACGATTCGCTCCGCAGTCATGCGAATCGTGCCCTTGGTCAGCACAACCTCGCCCTCGAAGGTCGCGACCTTGCGCACGTCGTCCGCGCTCATGCGGTTGGCTTCGATCTGCAGGGGCTTGTCGCGATCCGTCTTCTCGGCCGCTGCGGCGAACGGTACGAGCAGCAGTGCGCCGAGCACGACGGCGGCGATGCGGCGCATGCCGCAGGTTCGTTGCGGCGTCACTTGCGTTCCTGCTCGCGGGGTTCGAACCGGCCGCGCACCTGCTCGCGCAGGACGAACAGCCCCCTGTCATGGTGGTACTCCATGCCGCGGCCGGCGAGCTGGCGGCCGCCTTCCTGCAGGCGGACCTCGAGCTCGGAGCGGGCAATCGCCGGCCCGCCGACAACGTGGAGGAAATCCGTCTCCAGCCGCGCCTGCGTCCGCTCGGCATCGGGCTCGCGGATCATCACCACGTTGCCGTAGAGAAACACCTCCTCGCCGTCGTCCGCAACCGAGCCGCGCTCGGCGCGCGCACGGTAGCGCGGGCTGGCGGGCTTGGAGAGCATGACGCTGGGCGCGGTGACGTCGGAGGTTGCATCGTCCGGGTAGTGCACGATTTTGTCGGCGGTGACACGGGATTCGACGGAGCCATCGGTTGCGTAGGTCGTGAGCACCAGGCGATCGACGATGTAGTCCGGATCGTGCCGCCGCGGCTCGGGTCCGAGCGGGCCTTCGCGCACCGCGCGCTCGAGCGCGTAGCTGAGCACGGCGAGCAGCAGCGCGACGAGGAGCGGAAACAGCCGGGTCGGCGCGACCATCATGCCAGGTAGGCCTCGAGACGCGCCTCGAGCGTACCCTGCGCCTGCATCAGCAATTCGCACAGCTCGCGTACCGCACCGCCCCCGGCCGGCGCCCGTGTCAGGTAGTGGGCATGCCGGCGCACGAACGCGGGCGCCTCGGGGGGCGCGCAGGCGAATCCGCAGCGCGTCATCACCGGCAGATCGACCAGCTCGTCGCCCATGAAGCCGGCTGCCTCGGCGCTGACGCCGACCTGCGCGAGCAGCCGCTCGAACGCCGGGCGCTTGTCCTCGATGCCCTGAAGCACGTGCGCGATGCCGAGCTCGGCGCCGCGGCGCTCGACCGCCGCCGAACGTCGACCGCTCAGCAGCGCGGTGACGACGCCGCTCGCGGCCAGCATCTTCATGCCATGCCCGTCGACGACGTGGAATACCTTGAGCGTCTCGCCTTCCGGGCCATACCACAGCCGGCCGTCGGTCAGCACGCCGTCGACGTCGAAAATCATCAGGCGCACCCGCTTCGCCCGTGCGAGCGCATCGCCGGTCACGCTTGCTGCGCTGGCTGCAGGCGGCGTGCTCACGCGATCAGACGACCTTCGAGCGGAACAGGTCGTGGATGTTGAGCGCGCCGACCAGGCGCCCCTCGGCGTCGACCACCGGAATCTGAGTCGACTTGGTGCGCTCCATCATCTCGACGGCCTCCGCGGCGAGGGCATCGGGGCGCACGCAGCGCGGGTTGCGCGTCATGACCTCCTCGATGCGCGTGCCGCGCAGGTTGACGTCGCGCTCGAGGCTGCGCCGCAGGTCGCCGTCGGTGAAGATGCCGAGGAGCCGCTGCCCGTCGTCGACCACCGCAGTCATGCCCATCCCCTTGCGCGAAATCTCGATTACGCCTTCGACCAGCGTCGCGCCGAGCGTCACTGCGGGTATCGCCTCGCCGGTGCGCATCACGTCGCTTACGTGGGTAAGCAGCCTGCGTCCGAGCGAGCCGCCCGGATGCGAGCGCGCAAAGTCGTCGGCGGAGAAGCCGCGCGCGTCGAGCAGCGCGACCGCGAGCGCGTCACCCAGGGCGAGCGATGCGGTCGTGCTCGCCGTCGGCGCCAGGTTGAGCGGGCAGGCTTCCTGCGCCACCGCGACGTCGAGGTGCACGTCTGCCTCCCGCGCGAGCGTGGAGCTCGGGTTTCCCGTGAACGCGATCAGCTTGGCCCCCTGGCGCTTGAGCAGCGGCACGATGGCGAGCAGCTCGTTGCTCTCGCCGGAGTAGGAGATGCCGATGAACACGTCGCCGGGCATCACCATGCCGAGGTCGCCGTGGCTCGCCTCGGCGGGGTGGACGAAATACGCCGGCGTGCCGGTGCTCGCCAGGGTCGAGGCGATCTTGCGCGCCACGTGGCCGGATTTGCCGATGCCGCTTACCACCACCCGCCCGCTGCGCGCGAGCACCAGCGTGACGGCATCGAGAAAGCGTCCATCGAGGCGCTCCATCATCGCGCGGATCGCATCTGCCTCGATTTGCAGTACGCGCTGCGCGAGCTCGAGCGCGGAACGCGAGGCGCGCCCGCCGCCCCCCGGCGCCACGTCGCCAAGCGCCGACTGTCCGGGCGTTCGCGGTGCGCTTATCATAGCTGGCAAGTATAGCCGAACCCCCTTGATTCCTCTCTGAAAATGGACAGCGCGGGCATCGCGTTACAGCCGGTTCTGATACTGCTCGCGGCGAGTGTGTTCACCGTCGCCCTGTGCCGGCGCCTGGCGTTGCCGCCGATGGTGGGCTATCTCGCCACCGGGCTGGTGCTCGGCCCCTACGCGCTCGGCCTGCTGCCGGAGACCGCGAGCACGCGCCACCTCGCCGAGTTCGGCGTGGTCTTCCTGATGTTCTCGATCGGGCTCGAGTTCAGTCTGTCGAAGCTGCGCGTGATGCGGCGCGCGGTGTTCGGCCTCGGCCTGACGCAGGTGGTGGCGACCATCGCGGTCACCTTCGGGCTGATGGCCGCGCTCGGCTTTCGCTGGGAAAGCGGGCTTGCGCTCGGTGCGGTTGTTGCGATGTCCTCCACTGCGATTGTCTCCAAGCTTGTCGCCGAGCGACTCGAGCTCGACACCCCGCATGGTCGAGACATTATCGGCGTGCTGCTGTTCCAGGACCTCGCGGTGGTACCGCTGCTGATCCTCATTCCGGCGCTCGGCCAATCACCGGATGTGATCGGGCGCGAGGTGGGCGTGGCCCTGCTCAAGGGCGCGGTGGTGCTCGCCGTGGTCGTGCTCGCGGGCCCGCGCGTGATGCGCGCCTGGTTCGGCGTCGTCGCGCGGCGCCGCTCGACCGAGCTGTTCGTGCTAAACGTGCTGCTCATCACACTCGGCCTTGCTTTCGTTACCGGGCTCGCCGGGCTGTCGCTCGCACTCGGCGCCTTTCTCGCCGGCATGCTCATCTCCGAGACCGAGTACCGCTATCAGGTCGAGGAGGACATCAAGCCGTTTCGCGACGTGCTGCTGGGCCTGTTCTTCATCACGGTCGGCGCCATGCTCGACGTGCGCGCGGTGGCCGGTCAGCCGCTGCTCGTGCTGGCGATGCTGCTGGGGCTGATGGGCGGCAAGCTGGCGCTGATCGGTCTGCTGGCACGTGCCTTCGGCGCACCGCCAGGCACCGCGCTGCGCACCGCGCTTGCGCTCGCGCAGGGCGGCGAGTTCGGCTTCGTGCTGTTCGCGCTGGTGCTCGATGCGGAGCTCCTGCCCGGGCCGCTCGCGCAGTCACTGCTCGCGGCGATGATCCTGTCGATGCTCGCGACGCCGTTCGTGATCGCGGCCAGCGACCGCATCGTGCTGCGCTTCGCGCGCTCCGAATGGATGATGCGCTCCCTGCAGCTGCACCAGGTCGCGGTGCAGTCGCTGGCCACCGAGCGCCACGTGGTGGTGCTCGGCTACGGCCGTAACGGCCAGCGCCTGACGCGACTGCTCGATGCCGAGGGCGTGCGCTACGTGGCGCTCGACCTTGACCCGGAGCGCGTGCGCGAGGCGGTGCTCGCGGGCGATTCGGTGGTGTTCGCCGACTGCACGCGGCGCGAATCACTGGTCGCCGCGGGCATCGGCCGCGCGGCGGCGGCCGTGATCACCTTCGCCGACATCCCGGCGGCCGAGCGCGTGCTGGCGCATGTGCGCGCGCTCAATGCGACGCTGCCGGTGATCGCGCGCGCGGCCGAAGAGCGCGACATCGAACGGCTGACCGCGGCGGGCGCTTCCGAGGTTGTGCCCGAGGCGATCGAATCGGGCCTCATGCTTGCCTCGCATGCCCTGGTATGGATCGGCATTCCGCTCACGCGCGTGGTGCGCCGCATGCGCCAGGTGCGCGACGCGCAGTACGGTCTGCTGCGCGGCCTGTACCACGGCGCGAGCGACGAGGCCGACAGCGAGGCCGTGCAGCCGCGGCTGCACGGCGTGACGCTCGCGCCGGGCGCGCACGCCATCGGGCGGGCGCTCGCGGATCTCGACCTCGAGGCGCTCGCGGCGCAGGTGCACGCCGTGCGCCGGCCCGGGGTGAAAGCGCGCCTGGAGGCCGAGGCGGCGGGCGCGCTGCAGGCGGGCGACGTCGTCGTGCTGCTCGGCGTGCCCGCGGCGCTGGCCGCGGCGGAGGAGCGCCTGCTGCGCGGCCAGGGGTAAGGGAAAAGAAAAAGGCCGGCGCAAGGCCGGCCTTGGGAGTCGATGGCTGCTCGCCTTAGATCTGGCGGCAGAGTATGTAGATGTTGGTACCGGTTTCTTGATAGGGTGATGTTGCGGCCGCAGCTATGTCGGGCGTGCCCGGAGTCTGCAGCTGGGCGCGAACACCACCGGTGTGCGACAGTCCGTCGTCCATCTGCGAATCGACCGCGATCGCGATCTTGTCCGGCAGATTCGTCGAGCACATGATC
>LJTQ01000040.1 GCA_001303445.1 Betaproteobacteria bacterium SG8_39
ATTACCCGGATGCGCTGGGTGGCCCCAACGTCCCCTTCTACGCCCGCCGTGGTGCGCAGGTGGTTGGGTTCCGCTCGTTCATCATGGCGCCGCTCCTCTCGGAGGGACGCGGCCTGGGCGCGATCTTCGTCGGGCGCGAGACCGCCGGTTCGTTCACCGAGAAAGAGATCGCGCTGCTCAAGACCTTCGCCGACCAGGCCGTGATCGCGATCCAGAACGCGCGGCTGTTCAATGAGACCAAGGAAGCGCTCGAGCGGCAGACCGCGACCGCGGAGATCCTCGAAGTCATCAGCGAGTCGCCCACCGACGTGCAGCCGGTGTTCGATGCAATCGTGCAGAGTTGCATGCGACTGTTCGGCGGGATGCAGGTGGCGCTGAACATGGCGCACGGCAACGCGATCGATCGCGTCGCCTACTCGGTTGCGCGGGAGGCGGTAGACGCAACGGCTGACGTATTCCCGATGCCGTTGAACGAGGCGTCCATCGCGGGCCGCGCCATGCTGAGGGGAGAACTGGTGCATCTCGAAAACCTGAGCGCCGCGGACTGGATCAGCGAAGGGCCGCGCAGCATTTTCCGTCGCACCGGCTATCGCAGCGCGCTGTGCGCGCCCATGCTGCGCGAGGGCAAAGCGATCGGCGCCATCATTGTTTTCCGGCAAACGACCGGCCGCTTCAAGGACGCGCAGATTGCGCTGCTCAGAACCTTCGCTGACCAGGCGGTCATCGCGATCGAGAACGTGCGCCTGTTCAAGGAGCTGCAGGAACGCACGCAGGCCCTGACCCGGTCCGTCGGCCAGCTCACCGCGCTCGGCGAGGTCAGCCAAGCGCTTAGCTCGACGCTCGACGTCGAGAAGGTGCTGCAGACGATCGCCTCCCGGGCCGTTCAGCTCACCGGACTCGACGGCGCGGCGATCTACGAGTACGACGAGGCTCGGAAGGTGTTCACCCTGCGCGGTGGTGAGAACATCATGCCGGAGCTGGTGGACCTCTATCGCCGCGAGCCGATCCGCTTCGGCGAGAGCGCGGTCGGCGGCGCCGCGGCCAAGCGGGCGCCGGTGCAGATCGCCGATATCGTCGCGCAGGGCTACGAGAGCCGCGCGCGTGATGTGCTCGAGCGCGCCGGCGCGCGCGCGCTGCTCGCCGTGCCGCTGCTGCGCGAAGGCAACATCATCGGCGCGATTGCGGTGATCCGCAACCGCCCCGGCGAATTCGCAGCCGAGGTGATCGACTTGCTGCAGACCTTCGCCACGCAATCGGCGATCGCCATCCAGAACGCGCGCCTGTTCCGCGAGATCGAAGAGAAGGGCCGCCAGCTCGAGGAAGCGAGCCAGCACAAGTCGCACTTCCTCGCCAGCATGAGCCACGAGCTGAGAACGCCGTTGAACGCGATTCTCGGCTTCAACGAGATGATCCTCGGCGAGGTCTACGGCGAGGTGCCGGGCGACATGAAGGAGCCGCTCGAGGACATCCAGACCAGCGGCAAGCACCTGCTGCGCCTGATCAACAACGTGCTCGACCTCGCCAAGATCGAGGCCGGCCGCATGGAGCTCGCGCTCGCCGACTACTCGGTGCAGGACATGGTCGAAAGCGTGCGCGCGACGCTGCGCCCGCTGGCGGAAAGCAAGGGGCTGGAGTTCCTCGTCTCGGTACCGAACGACATGCCGCTCGCCCACGGCGACTCGGGGCGCATGACGCAGTGCCTGATGAACCTCGCCGGAAATTCGCTCAAGTTCACCAAGCAAGGCAATGTGTCGATCGCGGTCGAGCCGCACGGCGAGCTGCTCAGGTTCCGCGTCGCGGACACCGGCATCGGCATCCCGCCCGACAAGATCGACAGCCTGTTCACCGAGTTCAAGCAGACCGACGCCACGATCGCCTCCGAGTACGGCGGCACCGGACTCGGCCTCGCCATCACCAAACAGTTCATCGAGATGCACGGCGGTCGGATCTGGGTGGAGAGCGAGCTCGGCAAGGGCTCGGCCTTCATTTTCGAGATCCCGCTACGCGCCGAAGCAGGAGCCGCCGCATGAGCGCAAAGACCATTCTTTATGTCGAGGACAACGAGGCGAACCGCATGATCGTGCGCGACCTCCTGAAGCGCACCCAGTACCAGCTGATCGAAGCGCACGACGGCGAGGCCGGCGTTGCCACGGCGCTCGAGAAAAAACCCGACCTCATCCTGATGGACATCCAGCTGCCGAAGATCTCGGGCATGGAAGCGATGCGCCGCATCCGCGCCGAGGCCAGCATGGCGGACACGCCGATCATCGCCATCACCTCCTTCGCGCTCTCGGGCGACGAGCAGAAGGCAAAGGAAGCCGGGGCGACGGCCTACCTCGCCAAGCCCTACAGCCCGTTCGATCTTCTGAAGCTGGTGCGCCAATACGCGCCGGATTCATGATCCGATTGGCGCGGAATCGGAAAATCGCCAAGGTGGCCACGAAACGCAAATCGGTTCGCAAAACGCGGCCAGCGGAGCCAGCCGAGGCGCGTGCGTTGCACGCGGCGCTCGACCAGCTCCCGGTCGGCTTCGCGCTGTTCGACGCCGGCGGGCGGCTCACTGCATGGAATGCGCGCCTGTCCGGCTTCAAGCTCTTTCCCAAGCGGCTGCTGAAGAAGGGCACCGCCGTCGGCGCGTTTCGCGCCTACGACAAGGCGCTCAGCCCGCGCGTATCGCGCCCGCGTGAACTCGAGCTGCGCAAAGGCGTCGTGCTGCGCGCCTCGGCGAGCCGTGTGCCACCGGGGCACTTGCTCGTGACCTACGAGGACGTCAGCGCGCAGAGGAACGCAGAGACCGAACGCGGCCATGCGCGCGCCGAGGCGAACGAGGCGCTCGAGCGGCAGACGGCCACCGCCGAAATCCTCAAGGTGATTAGCGAATCGCCGAGCGACGTGCAGCCGGTGTTCGACGCCATCGTGCGGAGCGCCTCACGGATCTTCCAGTGCAACGCCGGCATCAACATCATCGAAGACGAATGGCTCCACCTCAAGGCGATCACCGGGCCCGATGCGACCGAGGCGAGGGTCGCAAAGATGCAGAGGATGTTCCCGTTCCGCGTCGACCGCGACCTTGGTTTCACCGCTGCTGTGTTGCGCTCAGGCTCGATTCGCGAGATCTCCGACACCGAGGCGGCGGACGCTCCGGAGGGGGTGAGGGACCTTGCGCGCGCGGGCGAGTACCGCTCGCTCGTGCTCGCCCCCATGGCGCGCCAAGGCAAATGGATCGGGACCATCGGGCTCACAAACTGGAAACTGGGTTTCCGGCTCGACGGCAAGCAGAAGGCGTTGCTGCAAACCTTTGCCGACCAGGCGGTGATCGCGATCGAGAACGTGCGCCTGTTCAACGAGACGAAAGAGGCACTCGAGCGGCAGACCGCGACCGCTGAAATTCTCAAGGTCATCGCGGGCTCGCCGTCAAACGTCCACCCCGTTTTTGACGCCATCGCGTCGAGCGCGCTTAGGCTGTTCGATGGACTTCACGTAATGGTGGCGCTGGTGCGTGACGAACAGATCGTCCTGGCCGCCGCACAAGGCCCGCCCCAACTCGCCGCGCAGTTGGAGGCCCTGTTGCCTCTCCCGCTCAACCGAGAAAGCCTCACGGGGCGGGCGATCCTGGATCGTAAAGCCATAGGCATTCCGGATATGGAGGCATCCGGCCTGCCCGAGTACGCCCGCAGCCTCGCGCGCAGCGTCGGGATGCGTGGACTCGTCTGCGCACCGATGATTCGCGAAGGCACGGCGATCGGCTCGATCACGCTGGCGCGAGAAAAGCCTGGCGAGTTCAGTCCGAAGCAGATCGCGCTGCTCGAGACCTTCGCCGACCAGGCGGTGATCGCGATCGAGAATGCGCGCCTGTTCAACGAGACCAAGGAATCGCTCGAGCGGCAGACGGCGACGGCAGAAATCCTGAGCGTCATCGCCGGCTCACCCGACGACGTGCAGCCGGTGTTCGACGCCATCGCAGAAAGCGCGGCGCGGCTGTGCGAGGCGGCCGATTGCTCGATCTTCCGCCGGGACGGCGACCGCCTGCTGCTTGCGGCCCACCATGGGCCCATCGCTCCGTCGGGGCAACTCGGCGCGTTCAGCATTTCCCTGAGTCGGGGGTCGGTCGCCGGCACGACGGTTCTGGATGCACGGACGGTTCACGTTGCGGATATTCACACCGCGGCAGACGAATACCCGAACACCGCTGAAGCCACGCGCCCGCTGGGGCTCCGCACCATGCTCAACGTCCCACTGAAGCGCGAGGGCGTCGCGATCGGCGTGATCCAGCTTCCACGCACCGAAGTCCGGCCTTTTACGGATCGGCAGATCGCGCTGCTCGAGACCTTCGCCGACCAGGCGGTGATTGCGATCGAGAATGCGCGCCTGTTCAACGAGACCAAGGAGGCACTCGAGCGACAAACCGCGACGGCGGAGATCCTCAAGATCATCAGCGAATCGCCGACCGACACGCGGCCGGTGTTCTACGGAATCTGCCGCAGCGCCGCGCGCCTGTTCGGCTGTTACGTGGGAATCACGCTCGTCAAGGGAGACCAGATCGACATGGCCGCGATGGCGCGGCCCGACGGGCCTGCCGAGTGGAGTGATCTCGACGGCATCGCGGTGGCGGCGACCCACGCCCGCACGGATGCTGAATTGGCGGAAATTCGCAAAGCGATTCGCGCGTACTATCCGCAGCCGCTCGATCCAGTGCTATCTCCCTTGGCGCGGGCCATCGAGGCGCGCAAGATGCTGGTCTTTCCCGACACCGAAGCATCCGAGGTGCCGGAGCAGGTCAGGAACATATCCCGCGCGGTCGGCTTTCGGGCGTTCACGATCGTCCCCCTGTTTCGCGAGGGCAACGGAATCGGCGCCATCTCGCTCTCGTTTCCCGAACCCGGCAAGGCGCTCGACGATAAGCAGCGCGCCCTGGTGCAGACCTTCGCCGACCAGGCGGTGATCGCGATCGAGAATGTGCGCCTGTTCAACGAGACGAAGGAGGCGCTCGAGCGGCAGACGGCGACCGCGGAAGTGCTGCAGGTCATCAGCAGCTCGGTCGCGGATACCACACCGGTGTTCGACAAGATCATCCGCAGCTGCGAGAAGCTCTTCGGGGTGCGCTGGGCGAACGTCGCGCTCGTTCGCGATGACGGCTTGATAGACCTGGTCCATGACTACGGACGCGACGACCTGGTGGATTGGGAGGTCGAGGTCCGAAAGTTCGTCCACACGCAGTTTCCACGGCCCGTGCACGATTCGATCCACGGATACGCGATTCTCAAGGGAGAGGTGCTGCACTATCCGGACGTCGAGAACGGTCCCGACGTACCGCAGGGCCTGCGCGCGTTCAATGATGTCGCGCGCGCCCGCTTCGCCGCGCTCGGGCGCGAGCGGAACATGTCCTACAACTACTCGGTCATGTACGCGCCGATGTTCTGGGAAGGCAAAGGCATCGGCGCGATCGGCGTGCATCGCGTGCCTCCGGCGCCGTTCGCCGACAAGGACATCCGCCTGCTCAAGACCTTCGCCGACCAGGCCTCGATCGCCATCCAGAACGCGCGTCTTTTCAACGAGACGAAAGAAGCGCTCGAGCGGCAGACGGCGACCGCCGAGATCCTCAAGGTCATCAGCAAGTCGCCGACCGATACGCAACCGGTATTCGACGCCATCGCACGAAGTGCCGCGAGTCTCTTCAACTGCAAAGCGGGAATTTCGGTCCGCGAGGGCGAACTGGTGGATCTGAAGGCCATCGCGGATGGGAACGCGACCAACGAAGAGATGGAGGCGCGCTTCAAAGAAATGAAAAAGACCTTTCCGGTGCCGTTCGATCCCGATCGCAACCTCGTGTCGCGTTCGATCGCCACGGCCTCGAGCATCGAAGTCTTGGATACAGAGGAAGCGGAGAGCGTGTCCCAGATTGTCAGGGAGCTCGGCAGAGCCGGCGATTTCCGATCCATCATCAACGTGCCGCTGATCCGCGAAGGCGTCGGCATCGGCACGATTGCGCTCGCGTTCGAGCAGCCGGGTATGCACCTGAACGATCGCCAGCGCGCCCTGGTGCAGACCTTCGCCGACCAGGCGGTGATCGCGATCGAGAACGTGCGCCTGTTCAACGAGACCAAGGAAGCGCTCGAGCGGCAGACGGCAACATCCGAGATCTTGAGAGTCATCAGCGAGTCTCCGACGGATACGCAGCCGGTATTCGATGCGATCGCCGAGTCTGCACGGAAGCTGTTCAGTGACGCAGAGGTGGGAGTCACGCTCATCCGTGGCGACGCAATTGAGCTCGTCGCGGCCGCGGGAATGTCCCAGACACGCCTGGATGCGCTGCGTGCGAGCTTTCCGCGACCGCTCGATCTCGTTTCGACGGTCAACACAACGGTCGTCGAGGGTCGGTTGATCCACTATCCGGACATGCTCGCTGAGGGTGTTCCCGCCTATACGCGCGACACGGTCACGTCGGTCGGCATCCGCGCGATGCTCGGCGTGCCGTTGTTGCGCGAGGGCAGGTCCATTGGCGGCGTGTTCCTTTCGAGGGCAACGCCTGGCGCATACACCGAACACCAGATCGCCCTGCTCAAGACCTTCGCCGACCAGGCGGTGATCGCGATTGAGAACGTGCGCCTGTTCAACGAGACCAAGGAGGCGCTCGAGCGGCAGACGGCGACCGCGGAGATCCTGAGGGTCATCAGCGGCTCCCCGACCGACGTGCAGCCCGTGTTCGACGCAATCGCGGATAGCGCGGCCCGCCTATTCCGTTGTAGTTGCACGATTCAGATGCTGGACGGTGACAAGCTTGAACTGGCCGGTAGTGCGGGGCCTGCCACAACGTCCGAACGAATGGCGGCAGCACGCAACGTATGGCCATTGCCGTTCGATCCTTCAAAGAACCTTGCGTCACGTGTGATCGCAGATAGACGGATGATCGAAGTGACGGACACCGAAGCGGCCGGATCTCTTCCGATGCTTAGGGACGTCGCGCGACAGGTCCAATTCCGTTCCGTGACGCAAGCGCCTTTGATGCGAGAGGGCCAGGCGATCGGCACGGTCGCCCTTTTTCTGGAAGAGCCCGGGCTCAAGCTAGACGACAAGCAGCGCGCGCTGCTCCGGACATTCGCCGACCAGGCAGTGATCGCGATCGAGAACGTACGCCTGTTCAAGGAGCTGCAGGAGCGCACCGAGGCCCTGACCCAGTCGGTCGGCCAGCTCACGGCCTTGAGCGATGTGAGCCAGGCGATCAGCTCGACCCTCGATCTCGACAAGGTGCTGCCGACGATCGTCTCGCGCGCGGTGCAGCTCACCGGCCTCGACGGTGGCGCGATCTACGAGTACGACGAAGACCGGCAGATGTTCAGCCTGCGCGCCGGAGAAAATGTCCGGCAGGAAATCGTCGAACTGAACCGCAGCGAGCCGATCCGGATCGGCGAGGGTGCGATCGGACGCGCCGCAGAGACACGCCAACCGGTGCAGGTCGCCGACCTTACCGCCGCGCGCCGGCAGACCCGGGCGCGCGACGTGCTCATCCAGACCGGTGCGCGCGCGCTGCTCGCGGTGCCGCTCCTGAGGGAGGGGCATATCCTCGGCGCGCTTGCGGTGACCCGCAACAGTCCCGGGGAATTCGCGCCCGAAGTGATCGAGCTGTTGCAGACCTTCGCCACCCAGTCGGCGATCGCGATCCAGAACGCACGCCTGTTCCGCGAGATCGAGGACAAGAGCCGCCAGCTCGAGGAAGCGAGCCAGCACAAGTCGCAGTTCCTCGCCAGCATGAGCCACGAGCTGAGGACCCCGCTCAACGCGATCCTCGGCTTCAACGAGATGATCCTGGGCGACATCTACGGCGAGGTCTCCGAGGACATGCGCCCGCCGCTCGCGCAGATGCAGTCGAGCGGCAAGCACCTCCTGGGCCTGATCAACAACGTGCTCGACCTGGCGAAGATCGAGGCCAACAAGATGGAGCTCTCGCGCGCCGACTACGCGGTGCAGGACATGGTCGCCATGGTGCGCTCGACCCTGCAGGCGCTGGCCGTTGAGAAGGGGCTCGAATTCGTCGTCGCGGCGCCGGAGGATCTGCCGCTCGCCTACGGCGACGGCGGGCGCCTGTCGCAGTGCCTGATCAATCTCGCCGGCAACGCGATCAAGTTCACCAAGCGGGGCCGTGTCGAGATTGGCGTCGCGCTCGACGGCGAGACGCTGCGCTTCACGGTCGCGGACACCGGCATCGGCATCCCGCCCGACAAGATCGACAGCCTGTTCACCGAGTTCAAGCAGACTGACGCGGCGATCGCCTCCGAGTACGGCGGCACCGGACTCGGGCTTTCCATCACCAAGAAATTCATCGAGATGCACGGCGGGCGGATCTGGGTGGAGAGCGAACTCGGCCAGGGCTCGCGCTTCATCTTCGAGATCCCGCTGCGCATCGCAGCCGGAGCCGCCGCATGAGCGCGAAAGTCATCCTCTACGTCGAAGACAACGAGTTCAACCGCAAGATCGTGCGTGACCTGCTGAAGCGCACGAAATACGAGCTCATCGAAGCCCATGACGGAGAGGCCGGCGTCGCCACGGCGATCGAGAAGAAGCCCGACCTCATCCTGATGGATATCCAGCTGCCCAAGATTTCCGGCATGGAGGCGATGCGGCGCATCCGGTCTGAGGAGAGCATGGCGGAGACGCCGATCATCGCCATCACCTCGTTCGCGCTCTCGGGCGACGACGTCAAGGCAAAGGAAGCCGGCGCCACCGCCTACCTCGCCAAGCCCTACAGCCCCTTCGACCTGCTCAAGGCGATCCGCTCGCTGCTGCCCGAAGCCTGACCCCGGGGCGACACGGAGTGCGGTGTGTTAGCTTCCGCCCTCTCGTATTCGCACCCATAGACGGAGAACCACTATGACGACAGTTGCATTCATCGGCCTCGGCGCCATGGGCTCACGCATGGCGATGAACCTGCATGCCACCGGCATCAAGCTGCGCGTGTACAACCGCGACAAGGCGAAGACCAAGCCGTTTGCCGACAAGGGCATCGAGGTCGCGGACTCGGTCGCCGCCGTCGTCAAGGGTGCGGATTTCGTCGTCTCGATCATTGCCGACGACGCCGCGACGCGCGCGGTGATGCTCGGCGATGCGGGCGTGGTCGCCAGTGCTGCCAAGGGCACGATCGTTCTCGATTCGAGCACCAACTCGCCGGCGATGGTGAAGGAAGTCGCTGCCGCGGCCGCAAAGAAAGGCATCGTCTACCTCGACGCGCCGGTCTCGGGCAGCCTCGCGCAAGCGCAGGGCAAGGAGCTGGTGTTCCTCGTCGGCGGCGACGCCAAGGGGTTCGAGAAGGCGCAGCCGATCATGGCCGCGATGGGCCGCCTGGCGAAGCGGATCGGTGACACCGGCGCCGGTGCAACGTTGAAGCTCATCAACAACATGATCTCGGCGACGCTGACCGCAGCGCTGGTCGAAGCTGCGATGACCGCGGAAGCGGCCGGCCTCGACAAGGACGCGACGGTAGAGATCCTGAGCGAAGGCGCCGCCGGCTGCCGCCTCACCAAGACCAAGCTGCCCAAGATGCTCAAGCGCGACTACGCGCCCCAGTTCCAGATCGCGCTGATGGACAAGGACGTGCGCTACTACCTCGCGATGGCGCAGGACCTCGACGTGCCGACGCCGGTATCGTCCGCGGTGCGCAGCCAGTACCAGGGCGCGCGCCGCGCGGCGCTCGGCGCGCTCGATACGGCGGGGCTGTTCGCCTACGCGGCGAGCGAGAAGCCGAAGGCCTAGCGACCCGCTTCGCCGAGCACTGCCTCGCGCATCTCCTTCGGAATCTCGTAATCGGGATAGCGCTTGCGGAATTCGGCGAGGCTGTCGTCGGCGTCCTTGACGCGCCCTTCGCGGCGCAGGCGCGCGATGCGCTCGAGCCAGTCGCGCGGCGATTCGTCCTTCTTGGACGCGACGTCCGCGGCGGCCTGCGCGCGGTCTTCGAGCGCGGCGCTCGAGGCGACGCGGCCGGCGGCTGCAGCGTCCTCACGCAATCCGGGAATTGCGCGCCCTTCGGCAACGCTCGGAGGGGCCGGTGCGCGCGCCGCGCCGAGCGAGGATTCGGCCACCGATTTCGCCGGTGGCGCCTTGGGCGCGGGCGGCTCGGGGACGAACTGCCGGGCCGGCGGCGCGGCGGCGGGCGCCGCCGCAGGCGCAGCGGGCGCGCGCGTCGCATCGCGTTCCCGCTCCGCCGAAGCAGGCTCTGGCGTGCCGGTCTTCGCTTTCGGCTCTGTCTTCCCAATCTCGTTGCGCTTCGCCAGCGCGGCGACCTCGTCTTTTGCGTCGCGCGCCGGCTTCTCGGCCGCAGGGGGCAGCGCCGCAGGCGCGGGCAACGGCGACTCGAGATCCGGGCGCTCGAGCTGAACACGCACGACGAGCGACAGGGTCAGCACGACCACCGCCGCGACCGACACCGGCAGCGCCCAGCGACGCATGCGCGAGGCGCCTGCGCGACGCGGGACGGCGCCGACCGCACGCCGAGAGGCGGCGAGGATTGCGGCGTCGAGCGCCTCGGGCGGCCGCTCGTCGCCGAGCGCCCGGTAGCCGGCGCTGACGCGAGGATCGCGCGTCTCGTCATGCTCAGCCATCGCCGAGTGCCTCCCTCAGTTTCGCCAGCGCGTAGCGCAGCCGGCTCTTTGCCGCCTCAAGGTCGATCCCGGTGACCTGCGCGATCTCGGGCAGCGACAGCCCCGCCTCCTCGCGCAGCAGGAACACCTCGCGCTGCCCGGGCGGCAGCGCCTCGAGCGCGGTGCCCAGCGTGCGCAGCTGCTGGTTGAGCTCGGCGCGCCGCTGCGGCTCATCCTGAGGCGCCGCCGCCGGCTCGAACGGCGGGTCGTCGGCGTCGGCGCCCATATCGAGCGAGACGAGCTTCAGGCCGCGCCGCCGCCAGTGATCCACCACGCGGTTGTGCGCGATGGTGTACAGCCAGGTGGTGAAGCGCGCGCTCGGCGTGTAGCGCTCGCGCGCCTCGATCACCTTGAGCCAGACGTCGTGGAACAGCTCCTCGGCCTCGCCGCGCGCCTGCACGCTGCGCAGCACGAAACGGAACAGCGGACCCTTGTGGCGCGCGTAGAGCGTCTCGAAGGCCGCGGCTTCGCCGTCCCGGTAAGCGATCATCAGCTGCTCGTCCGCGGCCTCCATGCCGCGCTAGTGTAAAGCGCGCGGCGCATCGGAGTCTCAGGGCGAGAAGTACGAGATCGGCGAACCGGGATCCGGCGCGAAGCCGGGAAACGGGGTCGGGCAGGGCCAGCCGCAGGGCGCCGGCGCAGGAATGACGCCGCGCGCGACCAGATTGCTGCGGCTGTCGTAGCGCAGTTGCACGATGTCGGACGGCTGGCTCGACGCGCGCTCGAAGGTGACGTAGCGCGCCTGCGAATGCTCGCGGCGGCCGTGACCGGTGCCGAGCCGCGACGGGGCCTCGGCCTCGTCGCGCCGCCGCTCGTTCGACTGCCGGCCCGGCGCCGGCGCGGATTCGGCAGGCGCCGCGCGCTTGCCGGCGGCCGCGGCGTCCGGGCTGCCGGGGAACGCCTCACGCGCGATCGGCACGGGCGGCGGCTGCTTCTTGCGGAACACCGCGACGCCGATCACGCCGACATTGTCCGGCCGGCCGGTGCGCGCGGCGTACGAGTCGGCCAGATCGGTGAAATAGAACGCCGCGGTCTGCGCCAGGCTCTTGCGCCAGCCCTGGATCTCCAGCCTGCCGTAGGGCGCGATGACGTAGCCGCTCTGTGACGGATCGGCGGTCTGCCCGGTGATGACGTTCACCCCGTCGACCGAAACGACCGCGAGTATCTCGGCACCGGTGCGATTGCGCAGCGTGAGGCGGTATTCGTGCCCCGGCTGGCCGGCGACCCAGTGGCCTCCGGCATGGCGGTACACCGGCAGGCGCTTGTTGTCGGCGCGGTCGAACACGCCTAGATCCACCATGCGCCCGGCCAGCGCGCTCTGCGCACCAAACGTGCCCAGCGCAAGCATCAGTAGCAGCAAACACTGTTTAACAGACATGACCACACTCCTTTTTCGGTTTCCCGCCGTTGTTGGCGGCCCTGCAGGAGTGAAACGGTGCTGCCTGCGATTCGGGTTAGACCGGCGGCGCGTCCGGTCTCGCGTAAAATCCGCCCCTTTTCAAGGCGAGTCCGCAGCTCATGTCCCGATTGCCCAAGCCGCGCGTCATTCCGATCCACGCCGAAAGCCCCGGCATCGGCCACAAGGGCGCGAAGTACGACTGCCACAAGTGCCCTGCCTACTGCTGCAGCTACCCGCTGATCGAGATCAACAAGCGCGACATCGCGCGGCTGGCGAAGCACTTCGGCCTGACCTACAAACAGGCCGAGACGCGCTTCACCAAATACGACAAGGGCGAGAAATCACGCGCCCTGCGTCACCAGAAGGACCGTCACTTCAATTCGATCTGCATGTTCCTCAATACGCGCACGCGCCAGTGCACGATCTACGACGCGCGCCCGGGCGTGTGCCGCGACTACCCCGATGTGCCGCACTGCGGCTACTGGGAGTTCCTGAAATTCGAGCGCGTGCAGCAGGACGATCCAAAATTCATTGCCACCACCTGAAGGTGGTGGCAATGAACCCCTGACGGTCGGACACAGGGGAAGGGGCACGCCCCTTCCCCTGTAACCCCTACCCCTCGCCGATCGAAGGCCGCTAGGCTAGCGGCGGCTGGCGAGGGCTTTCTCGCGGATGGCCGAGAGCGTGGTGCTCGGGGTGATGGCTTCGGGATCGATGCGCAGCTCGATGATGGCCGGCTTGCCCGAGACGACGGCGCGCTCGAAGGCCGGCGCGAACTGCTCGGTGCGCTCGACGACCTCGCCATGCCCGCCGAAGATCTGCGCATAGGCGGCGAAATCCGGATTCACCAGCTGCGTGCCCGAGATGCGCTCGGGATACTCGCGCTCCTGGTGCATGCGGATGGTGCCGTACATGCCGTTGTTCACCACCAGCGCGATGACCGCGGCGCCGTACTGCACGGCAGTGGCGAACTCCTGGCCGTTCATGAGGAAGTCGCCGTCGCCGCAGAAGGCGATGACGGTGCGCTCGGGCGCGGCGATCTTCGCGCCGAGCGCCGCCGGAAAGCCGTAGCCCATCGAACCGCTGGTCGGCCCGAGCTGGGTGCGGAAGCCCTTGTAGGTGAAGTGGCGGTGCAGCCAGGAGGCGAAATTGCCCGCGCCGCCGGCGATGATCGCGTCCTCCGGCAGCTGCTCGGACAACCCGCGAATGACCTGGCCGTATTGCAACGGGCCCGGCATGTCCAGCGGCGCGTTCCAGGCGAGGTAGTCCTCGCGTGCGGCGCGCAGCCACTTGTTCCAGCGTGCGCCATCGAGCGTCACGTCGCCGAGCGCCTCGACGAACTGCGCGGCGCCGGCGTTGATCGGCAGCGCCGCCTGGTACACCCGGCCGAGCTCCTCGGCGCCGGCATGTACGTGGATCAGCGTCTGTTTCGGCACCGGCACATCGAGCAGCGTGTAGGCGCTGGTTGTCATCTCGCCGAGCCGCGCGCCGATGACGAGCAGCAGGTCGGCGTCCTTCACGCGCTGCGCGAGCTTCGGATTGATGCCGATGCCGATGTCGCCGGCGTAATTCGGGCTGCGGTTGTCGAACAGGTCCTGGCAGCGGAAGGCGCAGCCCACCGGCAGGCCGCAGCGCTCGGCCCAGGGCCGGAACGCGTCGACCGCCGCGCGCGTCCAGCCGCTGCCGCCGAGGATGACCAGCGGGCGCTCGGCCTTCTGCAGCAGTTGCGCGAGGGCGCGCATGTCGGCCGGCGCCGGCGCCGCCTGCACGCGCTTGTAGTGCGGCGCATCGGCTACCGCCGCCTCGGCGAACAGCATGTCCTCGGGCAGCGCGAGCAGCACCGGGCCCTGCCGGCCCGAGGTCGCGCAGTGATAGGCGTGGCTGACGTACTCGGGAATGCGCTCGATGCGGTCAATCTGCGCCACCCACTTGGTGAGCGGCCCGTACATCCGACGGTAGTCGATTTCCTGGAACGCCTCGCGCTCGGCGAACTCGTTGCCAACCTGGCCGACGAACACGATCATCGGCGTCGAGTCCTGGTGCGCGGTGTGCACGCCGACCGAGCCGTTGGTCGCGCCGGGGCCGCGCGTGACGAACAGGATCCCCGGCTCGCCGGTCAGCTTGCCGTAGGCCTCGGCCATGTAGCCCGCGCCGCCCTCCTGCCGGCAGATGATGTAGCGCAGCCGGTCGCGCACGTCGTAGAACCCGTCGAGCACCGGCAGGTAGCTTTCGCCGGGCACCCCGAACGCGAGCCGCGCGCCATGCGCGGCGAGCGCGTCGACCAGGATCTTGCCGCCGTGGCGGACCTTGAGATCGGGCTTCATGTGCGACCGCCGAAGGCTTTTCGCAGCGCGCCGCAGCAGGCCTCGACCGCGGCGTTCGCCGTGTCGAGCGCGCCGCCAAAGAGCAGGAAGCCGTGCACCATGTCCGGGTACTCCTGGTACTCGACCGCGACGCCCTCCTTCGCCATGCGCTCGGCGTAGGCACGGCCCTCGTCGAGCAGCGGATCGAAGCCCGCGGTCAAGACATAGGCCGGCGGCAGGCCGGCGAGCGACTCGGCGAGAAACGGTGAAGCGCGCCAGTCGCGCCATTCGCTTTCCTTCGGCAGGTAATGGCCGCGGAAATACTCCATCCCCTTCTTGGTGAGCAGGTACCCCTCGCCATTCTTGTCGATCGAGGGAAAGCCCATGCGCTGGTCGGTCCCCGGATAGATCAGCAGCTGATAACAGAGCGCCGGACCGCCGGCATCGCGCGCAGCGAGGGCGACCACCGTCGCGAGGTTGCCCCCCGCGCTATCGCCGCCGACCGCGATGCGCGCCGGATTGATCGCCAGCGCTTTGGCCTGCGCCGCGATCCATTGCGTCGCCGCCACGCAATCCTCGACCGCTGCGGGAAAGCGCGCCTCCGGCGCGAGGCGATAATCGACCGAGAACACCGCACAGCGCGCGCCGTTGGCGAGCTGGCGGCAGACCACATCGTGCGTGTCCAGATCACCGATCACCCAGCCCCCACCGTGGAAGTAGATCAGGGCCGGGAGCACTTCGTCCTTCTGCGCCCCCTGCGGCCGGTAGGCGCGCAGCGCCATCGGCCCCGCGGGGCCCGGCGCGATCAGCAGGCGCGCCTCGGCGACCGGCGGCGGCGCGGGTGACAACGCGCCGCGCGTGTCGCGGTAGATGCGTCGCGCGATGAACGGCGACACCTCGTAATACAGCGGCAGGCCGGAACGCGCCGCGCGCTCGAGCACGGCGACGACCTGCGGATGCGGCGAACTCATGCGACTCTCCTCGGGCGCTCGATCGATGCGCGTCGATTATAGTATTCGGGTCTCAATGGATCGCCCCGGGTTCGCATGAGCGACGAGATCAGCACGCTGCGCCGCATCCTGCAGGAAAACCGCGTCATCGCGGTCGTCGGCCTGTCAGCCGACTGGTTCCGACCGAGCTACTTCGCCGCGAAGTACATGCAGCAGCACGGCTACCGCGTGATCCCGGTCAATCCGCGCTATGCCGGACAAAAGGTCCTCGGCGAGACCTGCTACGCCGGCTTGAAGGACATTCCGGACAAGGTCGACCTGGTCGACGTTTTTCGCCGCACCGACGACGTCATGCCGATCGCCGAAGAGGCGATCGCCATCGGCGCGCGCGCGCTGTGGCAGCAGATCGGCGTCAAGAACGAGGCCGCCGCGGACGCGGCGCGCAAGGCCGGGCTCGATTCCGTGATGGACCGTTGCGTCAAGATCGAGCACGCACGCCTGTTTGGCGGTTTGAACTGGGTCGGGGTCAACACCCGGGTGATCTCGGCCAAGCGTCCCAAAGTGATCGCCAACTAGGCCGGCCGCAGGGCGATGTCCCAAACCCCTGACCTATGTCAAAAGTACTAGGCGGTTAGCCCAAATAGGCGAATGGCGTCACCGGTCGGCGACGGGTATTCTCCGGACATGATTACGCCGCACCGGGTTTTTGAAGGCCGCTTCGGCCGTTTGCATCTCCTTGATGTAACAGGGTCCATGGGGGAGCGCAGCCACCCGGAGCCGACCATCCTCATCAAGCATTCGGGGCCGCCCTGCGAGCTGCGCGCGGGCGAGCTGCGCACCTCGCTGGGGCGCGGCGCACTGTTGATCCTCAACGCCGGCGAACCCGTCGCCATGACCGCGGAAGACACGTCGGCGCCGGTCCGGCTGGTGCTGTTCCACGCCGCGCCGGACTGGTTGAGCGAGGCGTTCCCGGCCGTCGCGGGTGAGACGCCGGGCCACGCCCTGAGCACCGCAATCGAGGAAATCACGCCGCGCATCCGGCGCCTGGCCGACACGCTCGCAATCGAGGCGATCAACGACCGCTTCCTCTCGGGCGAGCGGCTCGAGTTCATGCTGCAGGAACTGATGCTGTCGATCGTCGACACCTACCTCGCGCGGCGCGAATCGTCGCCGCT
>LJTQ01000041.1 GCA_001303445.1 Betaproteobacteria bacterium SG8_39
GCCCGGCGCGGCAACACGCGGCAGCGCTACTCGCCCGACTCGGCGTCGATGCCGAGGTCCTGGATCTTGCGCGTGATCGTATTGCGCCCCATGCCGAGCAGGTTCGCCGCCTCGATGCGGCGTCCGCCGGTACGCTCGAGCGCCTTGCTGATCAGCGCGCGCTCGAACTGACGACCCAGTGCGTCCATCAATCCGGTTTCGCCGCGCGCGAAGCGACGCTCGACGTCCAGTTCCAGCGCGGCAACCCAGTCCGCCGGCAGCGGCGGCGCCGCTTCGCGAAACTCGACCGGCAGGTCGCCCGGCTCGATGACCTGCCCGGGCGCCATGACGGTCAGCCAATGACACAGGCTCTCGAGCTGCCTGACATTGCCGGGAAAGTCGAGCCGCGCAATGTGCGCCAGCGTCTCCTCCGACAGGCGCTTGGGCTCGACGCCGAGCTGCTTTGCGCTGCGCGCGAGGAAATGGCGTGCGAGCAGCGGAATGTCCTCGCGCCGCTCGTTGAGCGACGGCAGGCGGACGCGGATCACGTTCAGGCGATGGAACAGGTCCTCGCGGAACGCGCCTTCCTTGACCCGCGCCTCGAGATTCTGGTGCGTCGCAGCGATGACGCGCACGTTGGCGCGCAGCTGCTGGTGACCCCCGACACGGTAGAACGTGCCGTCGGACAGGACCCGCAGCAGGCGCGTCTGCAGCTCGGGCGGCATGTCGCCGATCTCGTCGAGGAAAAGCGTCCCGCCCTCGGCCTGTTCGAAGCGACCGCGACGCTGGGCCTGCGCGCCGGTGAACGCCCCGCGCTCGTGGCCGAACAGCTCGGATTCGAGCAGGTCCTTCGGCATCGCCGCCGTGTTGATCGCCACGAATGGTTGCGCGGCGCGTGCACTATGTCGGTGCAGCGCACGGGCGACGAGTTCCTTGCCGGTACCCGACTCACCAGTGATCAGGACCGTGGCGCTGGACTGTGCCAGCCGACCGATCGCTCGAAAAACCTCCTGCATGGCCTGCGCCTGGCCGAGTATCTCGGGCGCCTGTTCGACCGGCTCCAGCGCCTCCTGCGCACGGCGGGTCTCGTCGAGCGCCCGACGAACGAGGTCCACCGCCTGGTCGACGTCGAAGGGCTTGGGGAGATACTCGTACGCGCCGCCCTGGAATGCGGCAACCGCCGATTCCAGATCTGAATAGGCGGTCATCACGATGACCGGAACCGACGGGTGCTGCGACTTGACCGTCTGCAGCAACTCGAGCCCCGAAGGCCCCGGCATGCGGATGTCGGACACCAGGACTTCGGGCGCCTGATCGTGGAGCGCCTCCAGCGCGTCCTGCGCCGAGGAGAACGCGCTGCAGGCAATGCCTTCGCGTTCGAGCGCTTTCTCGAAAACCCACCGGATGGAGCGATCGTCGTCGACTATCCAGACTGGCATCATTTCTGTCTCACATGCTCCCGCCCGGATCCGCCCGGGGACTCCCGAAAGACAGGAGCAAGCTTCAGGCCAGCGGCAGCAGAATGCTGAAAACGGTGTTCGCCGGCCGGCTCTCGCATTCGATGACCCCTCCGTGGTACTGAACGTAGGTTTGCGCGAGCGACAGACCGATTCCGCTGCCACCCTCGCGCCCGGAAACGAGCGGATGGAAGATCCGTTCGCGGATCTGCTCGGGCACGCCGGGCCCACTGTCGACGACTTGCAATTCTAGTGCCAGGCGGTAGCGCTGCCGGGCAATGGTGATCTGACGCAGTACCCGGGTACGGAACAGGATCGTCCCCGCGCCCTCGGCCCCCGGGCCGGTGATCGCCTGCGCAGCATTGCGGGCGACGTTGAGCAGGGCCTGGATCAGCTGCTCCATGTCGCCCTGCAGATCGGGCACGCTGGGGTCGTAGTCGCGCAGGACCTCGACGCGCTCGCCGAACTCGGCCTGGACGATGGCTCTGACCCGCTCCAGCGCCTCGTGGATATTCAGCGGACCCACCTTGGGGGTGCGGTGCGGCGTCAGCAACCGGTCGAGCAGCACCTGCAGCCGATCGGCCTCCTTGATGATCACCTGGGTGTACTCGCGCAGCCTGGGTTCTGGCAGTTCGCGTTCCAGCAGCTGCGCTGAGCCGCGCAGCCCGCCCAGGGGGTTGCGGATCTCGTGCGCCAGATTGCGGATCAACTCGCGGTACACCTGCTGTTCCGAGAGCAAGCGCTCCTCGCGTGCGATGCGCAGCATCTGCTCGATCGGTCGCAGCTCGACGAGGAGCGGCGCATCCGGCGACTCGGTGCGGGTGACGAAACAGCCGAGCTGCAGCGGCTCGCGCCCGGGGCGCAGGAAGTTCACGTTCTGCGCGGAATAGTTCCACTGCGTGCTCAGCGCCTCGTGCACCGTCTGCTCGAGCTCGGAGAACTCGGCGAACATGGGCAGAAACGGCTGCCCGGCAAGCGCCCGCATGGCCGTGTCGAGCAAGCTCTCTGCGGCCGGGTTGACGTAGCGTATGACGAACGCCTCGTCCAGCACGACGACCGCGGTGGGCAGCAGGTCGAGGCCGGCGAGTGACGCCGGTCGAGGCTGCGACGGTCCCGCAGCCGCGTGACGGGCCATAGGGGAGGTCCGGTTGGTAACCGCTTACTTGTCGAGAAGCGCCAGTTCCCGCTCCAGCGCCTCGACGTTTTTCTGGTGCAGCTCTACGGTGTCCTGATACGGCTTGAGCCGCGCAAGCACCCGCGCATAGTTTCGTTCATCGCCGTAACGCACGGCTTCCTGCTCGGCGAGCGCGTTCTTGGATTTTTCGAGCAGCGCTCTCTCCTGCTCGAGTTCCTGCTCGAGAATCTGGCGCTGCTTGTCCTTCGCCGACGCGCGCTTGGCGGGCGTCTCGCGGGGAAAGCCGGACGGGGGTTGCGCCTTTGCACGCGGAGACGACGAGGACGATCCACCGCCGGGCACGACCGTGACCCGCTCTTCGACCACCCGGCAGTCCATCCCCTCGGTGTCCGACCGGATGTTGGTCACGTGGGTCTTGCCTTCCTTGTCCCGGCAGCTCCAGATGCTGCCGCTGCCCTGCGCGAGGACAGGCGCGGCGGCCGCCATGACGCCGGCGCCGAAAACAACGAAGGCCAGAATCCGCTTGATCATCAGATGCACACTCAAGGATAAGCGCTAAGTCTATGCCCGGGAAGCAACTTTTTCCACATCCCAATAAAAAGGGACGGGTCGCCCCGTCCCTTTTTGACAACAGGCTTGGCCGGGGTTCCCGGCCGCCCGCGACGCTCAGGAGCTGTAGTACATGTCGAACTCGACCGGATGCGTGGTCATGCGGAACCGCGTCATCTCCTCCTGCTTGAGCTCGATGTAGGCATCGATCAGGTCGTCATCGAACACCCCGCCCTTGGTGAGGAACGCACGGTCCTTGTCGAGCTCGGCCAGCGCCTGCTCGAGCGAGTGGCAGACGTGCGGGATCGACTTCGCCTCTTCGGGCGGCAGATCGTAGAGGTTCTTGTCCATCGGGTCGCCCGGATGGATCTTGTTCTGCACCCCGTCGAGGCCTGCCATCAGCATCGCCGCGAACGCCAGGTAGGAATTGGCCGTCGGGTCCGGGAAACGCACTTCGACGCGCCGCGCCTTCGGGCTCGCGACGTGCGGGATGCGGCATGCGGCCGAGCGGTTGCGCGCCGAGTACGCCAGATTGATCGGCGCCTCGAACCCCGGCACCAGCCGCTTGTAGGAGTTGGTACCCGGGTTGGTGATGGCGTTCAGCGCGCGTGCGTGCTTGATGATGCCGCCGATGTAGTGCAGCGCAAACTCCGACAAGCCGGCGTAGCCGTTGCCGGCGAACAGGTTGTTGTCGCCCTTCCACACCGACTGGTGCACGTGCATGCCCGAGCCGTTGTCACCGACCACCGGCTTCGGCATGAAGGTCGCCGTCTTGCCGTAGGAATGCGCAACGTTCCACACCGTGTACTTCAGGATCTGCATCCAGTCCGCGCGCTCGACGAGCGGCGCATAGCGCGTGCCGATCTCGCACTGGCCCGGCGCAGCCACTTCGTGGTGGTGCACCTCGACGTCGACGCCCTGCTGCTCGAGTGCGAGCACCATCGCATTGCGGATGTCCTGCATCGAATCGACCGGCGGCACCGGAAAGTAGCCGCCCTTGGCCGGCGCGCGATGCCCCATGTTGCCCGACTCGTAGTCGATGCCCGTGGACCACGGCGCTTCCTCGGATTTGATCTTCACGAACGAGCCGGACATGTTGACCGACCAGGTCACGCCGTCGAAAACGAAGAACTCCGGCTCAGGGCCGAAGTACGCCACATCGCCCAGTCCGGTGGACTTGAGGTAGGCCTCCGCACGCTTGGCGACGCCGCGCGGGCAGCGGCTGTAGGGCTTGCCGTCCGAGGGCTCGATCACGTCGCAGCTGACGTTGAGCACCGCCTCATCGGTAAACGGATCCATCCGCGCGCTCGACGCATCGGGCATCAGCAGCATGTCGGAGGCCTGAATGCCCTTCCACCCGGCGATCGACGAGCCGTCGAATGCGTGCCCGTGCTCGAACTTCTCCATGGTGAAATGCTTAACCGGCACGCTGACGTGCTGCTCCTTGCCTTTCGTGTCGGTAAAGCGGAGGTCGACGAACTTGACCTCCTTGTCTTTGAGCATCTTCAAGACGTCATCGGGCGTCGTCGCCATCTTTAAATCTCCTGAGTGGGTAAGCTGTCTTCGCGCCGAAACGCATGGGTGATGCGTCGGCTGGACTCGCGCAATCGAGCAGGTTTCGTGCCAATCGGAATCGCCGCGACCGTCTCCTCTGACGCCCGCGGCGTGCGCGCATTTTACAGAATCCGCGGGCACCCTTGCGGTGCGTTCGGCGGGCGGGCGCACCGCAGCGGTGCGCGGGCCGCACCAACCCCGGTCACCGACCGAGGCACAGGCGTTTACGGGATAATGGCGCCTTTTCCGCGGGCCATGACTCAGGATCCGAAACTCGAAGCCGCCCTCCAGGCAGCTCAAAAGCGCGCCCGGGAACTCGGTCTGCCCTACGCGGGGGCCCTTTTCCCGGCGGAGGCCTACGCGCTCATGCAGGCGGGCGCGCGGCTGGTGGACATTCGAACCCAGGCGGAGCTGTACTGGGTCGGGCGCATTCCCGGCGCGGTCATGGTCGAATGGAACAGCTACCCGGGCGGCGCCCTGAACCTCGACTTCATCAGCCAGCTCGCGGACTACGTCGGTCCGGAGGAAACCACGCTGTTCATCTGCCGCTCGGGCGGGCGCTCGCACCACGCCGCAATCGCGGCGACCCAGGCAGGTTTTCGCCGCAGCTACAACGTGCTTGAGGGCTTCGAAGGCGACAAGGATCCCCAGGGGCATCGCAACACGACCGGCGGATGGCGTGTCGCCGGGCTTCCCTGGATTCAGTCCTAAAAGTTAAAAGGGGGATCCGCCCCCCAATCCCCGCTGCACGCGCATCACGTTTCGCCAACGGGTCTGCCGGTCTACCCCAGACTCCAGTCGACCCATCCACTGTAGGCCGTCGCGAGCACGATGGCGCCGAAGGCGATGCGGTACCAGGCGAACGGCCTGAAGTCGTGGTTCGCCACGTAGCGGATCAGCCAGCGCACCACTGTGAAGGCGGACACAAAGGCGGCGGCACTGCCGACGGCGAACAAGCCGAGGTCATCTGCGACAAACAGCGCACGGTTCTTGTAGAAGTCGTAGGCGCCGGCGGCAACGAGCGTCGGTACGGCGAGGAAGAACGAGAATTCCGTCGCGGCACGACGCGACAGGCCGAAGATCATGCCGCCGATGATCGTCGACCCGGAACGTGACGTCCCGGGAATCAACGCGAACGACTGGGCGATGCCGACGAGAAGCGCGTCGCGCCAGGTCATCTGATCGACCGCGTCGACGCGCGGCGGCTGCGCGCGATGTGCCCGTCGCTCGACCCACAGGATGACGAGCCCGCCAACGATGAACGCCAGCGCGACCGGCACCGGCTTGAACAGCAGACGCTTGATCGCGCCACCGAAGGCAAGCCCGAGCACCGCCGCCGGCGCAAATGCCACCGCGAGGTGCAGCCAGAAACGTTGTGCTGCGCGCTCGCGCAGCACGCTGACCAGCGCATGCCCGAAGCGCCGTCGGTATTCCCAGATGATCGCCAGCATCGCGCCCGTCTGGATGACGACGTTGAATACCTTGCCGCGCTCGTCGTTGAAGCCGAGCAGATCGCCGACCAGGATCAAATGGCCCGTGCTGGAGATCGGCAAGAATTCGGTCAGCCCCTCGACGATGCCGAGGATCAGCGCACTAAGAAGCGATGCGTCCATCCGGCGACGCCCTCAGAACACTGCGACCATGGGGTCAGACCCCTGTGGATAACTCGAAAGGCTCGGTTTCAATCCTTTAATTCCATCTTAGAGTTATCCACAGGGGTCTGACCCCGAATTGGGGTCTGACCCCATTGTCGCAGGAATTGCCTCACCGCTTCCCAGAGCGCGGGCCCATCGCCGTCGTTGTGCGTCGCCCCGTGCAGCAGCAGCTTGCGCTTCGGGCCGCCCCAGGCCGCGAACAGTCGCTCGCCGTGCACCGGCGGAATGACTTCGTCGCGCTCGGCGATCGCGCAAAGCAGCGGCGTGCGCAGCTGCGGCGCGTGGGTGATCGACTCGAAGCGGTGCCGCAGTATCCAGCCGACCGGGAGATAGGGGTAGTAGTGCTTGGCCACGGCGACTGCGCTGTCGAAGGGCGCGACGAGCACCACGCCGGCCAGCGGCCGGCTGGCCGCCAGGGCAACCGCAACGCCGCTGCCAAGACTGCGGCCGAACGCGAAGATCGGGCCCTCGGCGTGCGCACGCGCCTGATCGAACAGCATGCGCGCGTCTGCGACCAGCGCCGACTCGGACGGCGCGCCCTCGCTCGCACCGTAACCACGGTAATCGAGCAGCAGCCAGGAAATCCCCGGCGTCGCGCCGGCGCGCACGTGCCAGGCATGCACGCGCGTTCCATCGGTCGCGCGCAGCTCGAGCTCCTCGACCGCGGGAAAGCGCCCGGCGATGAACGCGCGGCGCGCCTGCGACAGCGGCTGCGGATAGAACATCAACCGATCCTGCAGCAGGTAGGCGACCAGCGGCAGTCCGATCGCGATGCCGATCGCGACCTTGAGGATCGCGGCGAACATGTCCGAGTCCACGCCGCGCGGCGAGCGTTGCGCTACGCCGGTGCCTCCGCCGGCGCCGGCGCCGGACCGATCGCGCCCTCGACCACCTCGAGCACGCGCTGGCGCGGCTCATTCTTCATCAGCCAGCCGACGATGCCGTGCCGGCTCGGCTCCTCGATGGTGGCCTGCTCGCTGCGCAAACTCATCAGCATCACAATCTTGGTATCGATCAGGCGGTGGTGCATCTCGGCGATCAGGCTGACCGTGTCGTCGACATCGCGCAGGTTGCGATCGACCATCCACATCGCATACTGCCAGCGTCCGAGCAGCGCCCGCGAGGTGCTCGCATCGGGCGCCATGTCGACCGAGTAGCCGGCCTTGCCCAGCACCATGGCGAGGTACTCGGCCGCAACCGTGTCGTGCTCGGTGACGAGGATGCGCTGCGCGCCGCCGGTTTCCTCGTCCTCATCGCGCATCACCGGCAGCTCGAACCAGAACTCGGTGCCGCCGCCCTCGCGCGGGTTGAAGCCGATGCGCCCTTGCATCATCTCGATCAGGCGCTTGCAGATCGCGAGACCGAGGCCGGTGCCACCTCGGATGCGCGAGTCGGTCGAGTCGGCCTGGGCGAAGCGGCCGAAGATCTTGCCGCGGAACGTTTCGGGAATGCCGGGGCCGCGGTCTGCGACGACCAGCTGCACCCGCCCGTCCTTGCGGGTGCAGAGCACTTCGACGGTTTCGTTCGGCGGCGAAAACTTGGCCGCATTCGACAGCAGGTTCGTCATGATCTGCATCAGGCGCTTGCGATCACCGCGCACTTTCACCTTGGGCAGCTCGCCGACCAGCCTGAGCGTCACGGTGAAACGATCGGCAAAGCCCTGGTTCAGACGCACCGAATCCGCCACGAACTCGTCGACCTCGACGGTTTCCGGCACCAGCACGACGCGCCCGGACTCGATCTTCTCGATGTCGAGCACTTCGTTGATCAGGTCGAGCAGGCGCTGGCCGTTGCGCTCGGCGATCTCGGTAATTTCGTCCTGATCCTTGTCGAGCTCGCCGAGTACGCCGCTGCGCAGCAGCTGCAGCGAGCCGAGAATCGAGGTCAACGGGGTGCGCAGCTCGTGGCTGAGCGTCGAGGTGAACTCGCTGCGCATGCGCTCGGATTCGCGCTGGTGCGTGATGTCGCGCCCCTGGATCACGATCGAGGTGACGCTGTCCTCCTCGTCGACCAGGGGCGTCAGCGTCCATTCGCAGGTCAGCTCGAGCTCGTCGCGGCGCAGACAGCGCTCGGCGACGATGGTCGTCGGCTTGCCCTCGGCGACGAAATCCCGCCACCACTGCTCGGTTTGCGCCCGATCGTCGGACGGGAACAGCATGGTGATGCCGTTACGGCCGACCAGCTCGTGCGCGGCGTAGCCGAACAGGTTCTCGGCCGCAGGGTTCATGTCATGAATGGTGGCGTTGGGATCGACCTCGAACACCGCGATCGGCGCGCGCTCGGAGAACAGGCTGAGCTTGCGGTCGTAGGCCTGCACCGCACGGTGCGCCTCGAGCAGGTCGTCGAGCTGGCTGGCCAGCTGGGCGTTGATCTCCGCGTTGTCATCCCACAGCTTGCGGTAGGCGCCGCGCAGCCCGTAGGCCGCGGCGAACACCCGGCCGAGCTGGTAGGCGGTGAGCACGTTCGCCACGTACAGCGTCGGCACCGCCGCGCCGAGGACGCGGAAGTTCTCCGTTCCATAGGCGAACAGCACCACATTGAACGGGATCATCACCCCGGCCGCATACAGCGCGTAAACCCACCAAACGGTCGAGAACATCGGCAGGCCGCCGGTGGCGACCAGCGCGACGACGAAGGCGATGAAGATCTGCTCCTGCTCGCCCCCGGGGAAGAACACCGCGGCGGCGTAGCCCCAGCCGGTGCCGAGCGCCAGCGCCCCGATCGCCGCGCGCCGCACCCAGACCTCGGGATCGATCGCGCCCTTGGCCTTGTCGCGCCGGTACGCCCAGCCCAGCAGCCAAAGGCCGGCGCCGAGCACCACGACGGTCACCTGCCAGAACATGAGCAGCGGCCCCGGCCGCGTGCGCCAGAGGAACGCGTGAAGCAACAGGCTCAGCGCGATGGTCGCGATGACCGCGGGCGTGATGCGACGATAGAGGTAATCGCAGCGCTCGGCGAGGACCTCCGGGTTGTCCGTCGAGGACGCTCTATCGACGCTGCTCTGTCCGGTATTGCCCGAGGGCATCGCCATCGCGGCCACGGCTTCGCTTTGCGCTTCCTGCGCCATCAATGTTCAGGCGGCCAGTGTGATTTTCACCCTGCCGATCTTAAGCCAGATCTGAGACAATCGCTTGATTCGTATAATTCCTTGCATTCTGTCCTCGGGTACGAAGAAGTGAGAAAGAAAGCAGTCCCCGTCAACCTGCTGAAGTTCGGAATGTACGTGCACGAACTCGATCGTCCGTGGACCGACACGCCGTTCATGTTCCAGGGCTTTGTGCTTCGCAACATGGAGCAGCTCGACGGCCTGAAGAAATATTGCAAATTCGTCTACGTCGATTTCGACCGCAGCGAGTTGTCGAAGGATGCCGAGAAGGCCGCCTTGTCGCAGCCCGCGCAGCAGGCCAACAGGCTGCCGCCCGAGCCCAAGGTCTCGGTCGAGCACGAACTGGTCGCCGCCGAGAAGGCCTACGGCAACACGAAGGTCGCACTGCAGGATGCCTTTTCCGCGGTACGCGCCGGCAAACTGCTGCAGCCCGCCCAGATCAAGTCGGCGGTGACCGAGATCACCGAGAGTGTGCTGCGCAATCCCGATGCGCTGCAGCTGTTTTCGCGCCTCGAGGAGAAGGGCGAGTACACGCTGGGTCATGCGCTCGACGTCGCCGTATACATGACCAGCTTCGGCCGTTTCCTCGAGATGGATCATGACGAGGTGATCACGCTGGGTTACCTCGGCCTGCTGCAGGACATCGGCAAGCTCAGGGTGCCCAACAACCTGATCGAAAAGCGCGAGCGCCTGAACGTCGAGGAATTCGAGCAGGCGAAAAAGCACGTCGACTACTCGGTCGAGCTGCTCGAGAAGACGCCGAACCTGCCGCCCGAGCTGCCGCGCCTCGCCGCGCTGCATCACGAGCGTTACGACGGCAGCGGCTACCCCAAGGGCTTGAAGGGCGACGAAATCGGCAAGATCGGCGCCATTGCGGCGATCGTCGACACCTTCGATGCGCTGACCATGAAGCGCCCCTACGCTGAGCCGGTCGCGCCTTCGGCTGCGCTCAGCATGCTCTACAAGTGGCGCGGTGCGTTCTTCGACAGCACGCTGGTCGAGCAGTTCATCCGCTGCATCGGCGTGTTCCCGGTGGGCAGCGTGGTCGAGCTGAACACCGGCGAGGTCGGCATCGTGTTCGCGCAGAACTACGAAAAGCGTCTGCAGCCGCGCGTCATGGTGATCCGCGATGCCAAAGGCAACACCCTGCGGCCGCAGAAGGTGCTCGACCTCTCGCGCGGCCCGATGGCCTCGCCGGACGAGACCTACCGCATCCGGCGCACGCTGGAGTTCGGCCGCATGGGGGTCTCGACCAAGGACCTCTTCATGCAGTAGGCGGGCGGCACGGCGCGCCGCCCCTTACTCGCGGTTGTAGATCTCGCCGCCCTTCTTCACGAACTCGACCGCCTTTTCCTGCATTCCGCGCGACAGCGCCTGCTGCGCGCTCACCCCGTGCTGCTCGGCATAGTCGCGCACGTCTTGCGTGATCTTCATCGAGCAGAAGTGCGGCCCGCACATCGAGCAGAAATGGGCGAGCTTCGCGCCTTCCTGCGGCAGCGTCTCGTCGTGAAACTCCTTGGCCGTCTCGGGATCGAGCCCGAGGTTGAACTGGTCGGCCCAGCGGAACTCGAACCGCGCCTTGGACAGCGCGTTGTCGCGCGCCTGCGCGCCGGGATGGCCCTTCGCCAGGTCGGCGGCATGCGCCGCGATCTTGTAGGCGATGATGCCGTCCTTGACGTCCTTGCGGTTCGGCAGCCCGAGGTGTTCCTTCGGCGTGACGTAGCACAGCATCGCGGTGCCGTACCAACCGATCATCGCCGCGCCGATCGCGCTGGTGATGTGGTCGTAGCCCGGGGCAATGTCGGTGGTGAGCGGGCCCAGCGTGTAGAACGGTGCCTCGTCGCAGTACTTGAGCTGCAGCTCCATGTTCTCCTTGATGAGCTGCATCGGCACGTGCCCCGGTCCCTCGATCATCACCTGGCAGTCGTGTGCCCAGGCGACCTTGGTCAGCTCGCCCAGGGTCTTCAGCTCGGCGAGCTGCGCCTCATCGTTCGCGTCGTAGATCGAGCCCGGGCGCAGGCCGTCGCCGAGCGAGAACGACACGTCGTAGGCGGCCATGATCTCGCAGATCTCCGCGAAATGCGTGTAGAGGAAGCTCTCCTCGTGGTGCGCGAGGCACCACTTCGCCATGATCGAGCCGCCGCGCGAAACGATGCCGGTCATGCGCTTCGCGGTCAGCGGAATGAACGGCAGCCGCACGCCGGCGTGGATGGTGAAGTAGTCCACGCCCTGCTCGGCCTGCTCGATCAGCGTGTCGCGGAAGATCTCCCAGCTCAGATCCTCGGCCTTGCCGTTGACCTTCTCGAGCGCCTGGTAGATCGGCACGGTGCCGATCGGCACCGGACTGTTGCGCACGATCCACTCGCGCGTCTCGTGGATGTGCTTGCCGGTCGACAGGTCCATGACCGTGTCGCCGCCCCAGCGGATCGCCCAGGTCATCTTGTCGACTTCCTCGCCGATCGACGAGCTGACCGCGGAGTTGCCGATGTTGCAGTTGATCTTCACCAGGAAGTTGCGACCGATGATCATCGGCTCCGCTTCCGGATGGTTGATATTCGCCGGGATGATCGCGCGCCCGCGCGCCACCTCGTCGCGCACGAATTCCGGCGTGATACGCGCCGGGGTCGCCGCACCGAACGATTCCCCGCGATGCTGGCGCAGCACCAACTCCGGCAGCGCGTCCAGCCGCTGGTTCTCGCGGATCGCGATGTATTCCATCTCCGGCGTCACGATGCCGCGCCGCGCATAGTGCATCTGGGTGACGCGCACGCCCGGCTTGGCGCGCCGCGGCCTGCGCTTCAGATCGAAGCGCAGCTCGGCGAGCTTGGCATCGTCGAGCCGCTTGCGGCCGTAGGCCGACGACGGCCCGGCGAGCAGATCGGTATCCGCGCGTGCCTCGATCCAACGCTCGCGCAACGCCGGCAGGCCACTGCGGATGTCGATCTTGGCCGCCGGATCGGTATACGGGCCCGAGGTGTCGTAGACGTAAACCGGCGGATTGTGCTCGCTGCGCTCGGCGCCTGCCTTGCCACCCATCATGGCCGGCGTGTCCGCTTGGGTGATCTCGCGCATCGGCACCCGAATATCCGGCTGCGATCCGGTCACGTAGACCTTGCGCGAGTTGGGCAGCGGCGCGACAACGCCTTCGTCGACAGCCGCGGTCGCGGCGAGGAACTGCGGATTTGCATTCATCTGACTTCTCCACGCGGATGCGCGCGGGAAGCGGGCGAAGAGCACGCTTCCCTACGGCGGCATTACCCGCATCAGGTTCCGAGGGACTCTCTCACCCGGCGCCAGCGTTTGAAACGGCTCTGAACGCGGCGCCAGGACCCCTGCGTGATCCCGCCACGCTACTGCAACACCGACAGCGTGGCAAGGGCGCGCCGCGTCGGGTCTTCCGCCATCCCGCGCGGCCACCCGCGACTTGACGCTATTGCGTCGCACAACCATAGTGGCGGCTCCTCAAGCACGCTGTGTTACGCCTCCGATCGATGCGCCTGGCAGCGATTCTTTTCGCCGCGTTGCTTGCGCTCGGCAGTGCCGCGCAGGCCCGCAAGACCTTGCCGGCGGCCGATTCGGCCGCCGCCGCGCAGGCGGTGGAAGCACGCCCGCTGAAGGCGATCGCGCTCTACCCGGAGCGCGACGCCTCGGCCCAGGTGGTGGCGCTGAACGAGGCGCGCATCGCGGCCGAGATCTCCGGCCGCATCGAGGCGATCGCCGTCGAGTCCGGCCAGACCGTCGAGCGCGGCGCGCTGATCGCCCGCATCGACTGCCGCGACCACCTGCTCGCGCGTGACCAGGCGCGCGCGGCGCTCGCGGCGGCCGAATCGCGCCTCGCGCTCGCGGCGCAGCAGCTCGATCAGGCGCGTGCGCTGCAGGCCAAAGGCTTCGTCTCCCAGGAAGCGCTCGCCGCGCGCCAGACCGAGGTGAACGTGCGCCGCGCCGACGTGCTGCAGGCGCGCGCGCAGCTCAACACCGCCGATCATGCGGTCGGCAAGTGCGAGGTCACCGCGCCGTTCCCGGCCATCGTGCGTGCGCGTCTCGGCCAGGTCGGCGAGCTCGCGGTCCCCGGCGCGCCGCTCGCGGCACTGATCGACACCCGGCGCATCGAAATCGCCGCCCAGGTCCAGCTGCGCGACACTGCCTCGCTCGCGCGGACCGCGGAGATCCGCTTCGAGGGAGATGGCGGGACCCGCAGGCTGTCGCTCACGCGGATCTCGCCCGCGATCGATCGCCAGGCGCGCACCGTGGACGCGCGCCTGCGCTTCGCGGGCGAAGCCGCTGCGCCCGGCGCGCAGGGACGCATCCTGTGGCGCGACACGCAGGCGCACCTGCCCGCCGACGTGATCGTGCGGCGCGACGGTCGGCTCGGCGCGTTCGTGGTCAACGCCGGGCATGCAAAGTTCATCCCGCTGCCAGACGCGCAGGAGGGACGCCCGGCCGCCGTGCAGCTGCCCGAGGACACCCGGGTGATCGTCAAGGGCCAGCTCGTGCTGCGCGACGGCGCAGCGGTGGCGAATGCCGGCGACTGAGCGGCGGCGCGCCCTCGCCGGCGACCTGCCGACGTCACGGGAATGACGCTGCTCGAGCGCCTGCTGCGCAACCACCCGCTGGCGAACATCCTGTTCGGCGTAGTGCTGCTGCTCGGCCTGTCGGGCTACCTGCTGATGCCGCGCGAGCAGGATCCCGAGATCAACTTCAACTGGGTCAATATCATCACCGTGCTGCCCGGCGCCTCGGCCGAGGACGTCGAAAAGCGCGTCACCCAGCCGCTCGAGGACGCGATCAAGCAGGTCGCGGACATCCGTTTCGTGATCTCGAACAGCCGCGAGACCACCTCCTCGATCCTGGTGCGCTTCCGCGACATCGAGCCGCGCGTGTTCGACAAGCGCGTCAACGACCTGCGGCGCGAGGTGCAGAACAAGGCGAAAAGCGAGCTGCCGGCCGAGGTGCGCGACGACCCGCGCATCCTCGAGATCACCACCTCGAACGGGTTTCCCACGGCGCAGGTGCTGCTCACCGGGCAGGCCAACGACGAGACGCTGCGCCGCCTGGGGCGCGAAATCCGCACCGACCTCGAGCGCCTTGCGGGCGTGGATCAGGTCTTCGCGCTCGGCCTGCACAACCCCGAGTTGCACGTCGACTTCGACCCGGTCGCGCTCGCGGCGCGCGGCCTGAACGCGGCGACGCTCGCCGACACGGTCGGTGCCTGGTTCCGCGACACCTTCGCCGGCAAGCTGCGGGCGGGCGACGACGCCTGGCTGGTGCGCGTCATCGGCCAGGATGCCGATCCCGGCTTCCTCGCCCGCCTCACGGTCGCGGTGCCTGGGGCCGAGCAGCGCGTGCCTGTCGATGCGGTGGCCGAGGTGGCACGCGCCCGCGCCACGCCGCGCAACCTCGCCTCGACGGAGGGCCGCCCGGCGGTGCTGCTCTCGGTGACCAAGAAAAGCTACACCAACACGCTCGAGCTGGTCGAGCGCATCCAGGGCTACATCGCCGCCAACAACCCGTTGCTCGCCCCCAAGGGCCTGCGGCTCGCGCTCACCGACGACCAGACGATCCCGACGCGCGAAGCGATCGGCATCATGGAATGGAACGCCGCGCTCGGTCTCATGCTGGTGATCGCGGTGTGCTGGCTGTTTCTCGGCACGCGCGTCGCGCTGCTCGTGGCGCTCGGCATTCCATTCTCGCTCGCCGGCAGCTTCGCGGTGCTCCACGCACTGGGTTTCACGCTCAACATCTCGGTGCTGCTCGGCGTGGTGATCGTGCTCGGCATGATCGTCGACGATGCGGTGGTGGTGGTCGAGGCGATCTATTACCGCGTGCAGCGCGGCCAGCGTGCGCTCGCCGCCTCGCTCGAAGCGCTGCGCGAAACCTTCGCGCCGGTGACGTCCTCGGTGACGACGACGATGGCCGCCTTTCTGCCGCTCATGCTGCTGCCGGGCATCGTCGGCAAGTTCATGTTCGTGATTCCGTTCGTCGTCGCGCTGACGCTCGCCATCAGCCTGATCGAGGCGTTCTGGATGCTGCCGACGCACATCACCGCGCTGCGCCTCGACCTGTCGAAGCCCTCGCGCATGCAGCGGATGCGCCACGGCTTCACGCACCAGCTGCGGGTGAAGTACTCGCGTGCGCTGCTCGCCGTGATGCGGCGGCCGAAGCGCTTCGCCGCGGTGATGGCCTTGCTGCTCGCCGCGGCGGTGGGCTCGGTCGCCGGCGGCCTGGTCCGGCTCGAGTTTTTCGCCTTCGATCCGCTACGCGTGTTCTACGTCAACGTCGACATGCCGGCCAGCGCGCCGATCGAGACCACGCTCGCGCGCGTCGAGGCGCTCGAGCGTGAGATCCGCACGCGTCTGCGCCCGGGCGAGGCGCGCGCGCTCACCGCGCTCGCCGGCGTGAAGTTCACCGACACCGAGCCGCTGTACGGGGATGCCTACGGTCAGGTCGTGGTCTCGATCGCGGCGCGCGGCGAAGGCCGGCGCGACGTGGATGACATCGTCGAAGCCCTGCGCGGCGAGCTGCCGGGCCTGCCCGGGGAGGGTCGCATCAGCTTCACCGTGCTCTCGGGCGGCCCGCCGGTGTCGAAACCGGTGCGTGTGCGCGTGCGTAACGACGACACTGCCGAGCTGCGTGCCGCGACCGACGCGCTGCTTGCGATCGTGCGCGGCATTCCGGGCACCAAGGACGTCACCGACGACGACGCGCCGGGGCTCCCCGAGCTGGCGCTCAATCTCGATCGCGAAGCGGTGCGCGCCGCGGGGCTCAATCCCGGGCTCGTCGCGCGGCTGATCCGGCTGCACGTCGATGGCGAGGTCGTCGCCCAGATGCGCGACGCAGGCGAAAAGCTCGAAGTCCGGGTGCGCGCGGCGCCGCGTCGCGCGCCCGACATCGCCCGCATCCTCGACGACCCCATCGCCCTGCCGGCGCAGGCCCGTTCGATCACGGTGGAGGCCGACATCGAGCGCAAGCAGACTGACACCGTCGCGGTAAACAACGCGATTCGCGCAGCCTGGGAACGCGTGCAGGCGCGCTTTCCGCAGACCACGCTCGACTTCTCGGGCGAGCTCGACGACATCCAGGAAAGTCTTGACTCGATGAGCGTGCTCTTCCTGCTCGGCGTCGGCCTGATCTACGTGATCCTCGCCGCGCAGTTCCGCAGCTACTGGCAGCCGGCGATGATCCTGGTCACCGTGCCGCTCGCCTTCACCGGCGTGGTGTTCGGCTTGCTGGTGTCGGGCAACCCGCTGTCGCTCTACACCATGTACGGCGTCATCGCCCTGACCGGCATCGCGGTCAACGCGGCGATCGTCCTGATCGACGCCGCGAACCGGCGCCGCGCACAGAGGATGAGCGTGCTGCACGCGGCGGTCTATGCCGCGCGCCGGCGCGTGGTGCCGATCCTCATCACCAGCTTCACCACCATCGCCGGCCTG
>LJTQ01000224.1 GCA_001303445.1 Betaproteobacteria bacterium SG8_39
ACCATCCGACCGCGATTTCCCCGTTTCCCGGTGCGGCGACCGGCGCGGGCGGCGAGATCCGCGATGAAGGCGCGACCGGCCGCGGGGCGAAGCCCAAGGCCGGCCTGGTCGGCTACTCGGTTTCGCACCTGCGCATTCCGGGCGCGGCGCGCCCCTGGGAGGCCGACGGTCCCGGCAAGCCCGGGCGCATCGTTTCGGCGCTCGACATCATGCTCGAGGCGCCGATCGGCGCGGCGGCGTTCAATAACGAGTTCGGCCGGCCGAACCTCGCCGGCTACTTTCGCAGCTTCGAGCTGGACCTGGGCGGCGTGACGCGCGGCTACCACAAGCCGATCATGCTGGCGGGCGGCATCGGCAACATCAGCGCAGCGCATACCGAAAAATCGGCGCTGCCCGAGGGCACGTTGCTCGCCCAGCTCGGTGGGCCGGGAATGCTGATCGGCATGGGGGGCGGCGCGGCCTCGTCGATGGGCGCCGGTGCGAACATCGCGGACCTCGATTTCGACTCGGTGCAGCGCGGCAATGCCGAGATGCAGCGCCGCGTGCAGGAGGCGATCGACCGCTGCTGGGCCCTGGGCGAGGCGAATCCGATTCTCTCGATTCACGACGTCGGCGCGGGCGGGCTCTCCAACGCGCTGCCCGAGCTGGTGTATGCCGCCGGGCGCGGCGCGCGCTTCGACCTGCGCGCGGTGCCTTCCGAGGACAGCGGCATGTCGCCGCGCGAGATCTGGTGCAACGAGGCGCAGGAGCGTTACGTCGTCGCGCTCGCCCCGGAGGCGCTCGAGACGCTGCGCGCGATCTGCGCGCGCGAGCGCTGTCCGCTCGCGGTGCTCGGCACGGCGACGGCGGACGGGCGCCTGGTCGTCGCCGATCCGCGCTTCGACAACCAGCCGGTCGACCTGCCGCTCGAGACGCTGCTCGGCAAGCCACCGAAGATGCTGCGCGACGTGCGCCGCGGTGCGCCGCCGCGCCTGCCTTTCGATCCGAGCGGAATCGATCTCGCGGACGCTGCGCTGCGCGTGCTGTGCCACCCTGCGGTGGCCGACAAGACCTTCCTGGTTTCGATCGGCGATCGCATGGTCGGCGGGCTGTGCGCGCGCGATCCCTTCGTCGGGCCCTGGCAGGTGCCGGTGGCCGACTGCGCGGTGACGCTGCTCGATTTCGACGGCACCGCAGGCGAGGCCTTCGCCATGGGCGAGCGCACGCCGCTCGCGCTGCTCGATGCGCCGGCCTCCGGCCGCATGGCGGTGGCCGAGGCGATTACCAACCTGGCGGCGGCGCGCATCGCCTCGCTCGACCGCGTGAAGCTGTCGGCAAACTGGATGGCGGCCGCGGGCAGCGCGGGCGAGGACGCCGCGCTGTACGACACGGTGCGCGCCGTGGCGCTCGAGTTCTGTCCGGCGCTCGGCGTGTCGATCCCGGTGGGCAAGGATTCGCTGTCGATGCGTACCGCGTGGCGCGAGGGCGAGGTCGACAAGCAGGTGATCGCGCCGCTCTCGCTCATCGTCTCGGCCTTCGCGCCGGTGGACGACGCCCGCGGCACGCTGACGCCGCGTCTGCGGTCCGATCAGGGCGACAGCGAGCTCCTGCTGATCGATCTGGGCGGTGGCCGCAACCGCCTCGGCGGCTCGATCCTCGCCCAGGTGTACGGTGCGCTGGGCGAGACCGGCCCCGACGCCGACGATCCGCAGCGCGTCAGGGCGCTGTTCGACGCCGTGCAGGCGCTCGCGCAGAAGGGCCTGCTGCTTGCCTACCACGATCGTTCGGACGGCGGGCTGTTCGCGACGGCCTGCGAGATGGCATTCGCCGGCCATTGCGGGGTGACGCTCAACCTGGATGCAATCGCCTTTGACGCCGCAATCGACGACGTCGACGCGTTCAAACGCAACAGCGACAGCCAGCTCGCGGGGCGGATGCACGATCTGGCGCTCGCCGCGCTGTTTGCCGAGGAACTGGGGGCCGTGCTGCAGGTCCGCAGCACCGAGCGCGCGCGGGTCATGGACCTGCTGCGCGCGCACGGCCTGGGCGCCTGCACGCACGTCGTCGGCCAGCCGAACGCGCGCGACGAGATCCGCGTCATGCGCAACGCAAAAGCCGTCTTCGCGCGGCCACGCATCGAGTTGCAGCGCGTCTGGAGCGAGACGACCTGGCGCATGCAGGCGCTGCGCGACAACCCGGCCTGCGCGCAGGAGGAATACGACCGGGTGCTCGACGCCAAGGACCCGGGCATTCACTTTGCGCCGCGCTTCGATCCGTCCGAGGACGTCGCCGCGCCCTATCTCGCGCGCGGCGCGCGGCCGCGCATCGCGGTGCTGCGCGAGCAGGGCGTGAACAGCCAGGTCGAGATGGCGATGGCGTTTGCACGCGCCGGCTTCGAGGCGGTCGACGTGCACATGACCGACATCCTCGCGGGACGTGCCGACCTGGCGGGGTTTCGCGGCGCGGTGGCCTGCGGCGGATTTTCCTATGGCGACGTGCTCGGCGCGGGTCAGGGCTGGGCCAAGTCGATCCTGTTCAACGCCCGCGCGCGGGCAGTGTTCGAGTCATTCTTTGCCCGCAGCGACAGCTTCGCGCTCGGCGTGTGCAACGGCTGCCAGATGCTCGCTGCGCTGAAGGCGATCATTCCCGGCGCGGCGCACTGGCCGACGTTCCTGCGCAACCGCTCCGAGCAGTACGAGGCACGCTTCGTCATGGTCGAGGTGCTCGACAATCCGTCGATCCTGTTCACCGGCATGGCGGGCAGCCGCATGCCGGTCGCGTCCGCTCATGGCGAGGGCCGGGCCGTGTTCGCCAGCGAGGCCGATCGGCGCGGCGCGATTGCCGCGCTGCGCTATGTCGACCACTACGGCCAGCCGACCGAGACCTACCCGCTCAATCCGAACGGCTCGCCCGGCGGGCTGACCGGCTTCACCACCACGGACGGTCGCTTCACCGCGATCATGCCGCACCCGGAGCGCGTGTTCCGCAGCGTGCAGATGTCATGGGTGCCGGACGGCGCAGCCGAGGACTCGCCGTGGATGCGCCTGTTCCGCAACGCGCGGGTCTGGGTGGACTAGTACATTCACTGCAAGCAAGGAGGACGGACATGGCAAACGAGGGCTATCACGAGCCGGTCGAGGAACTGTCGAACGCGACGCGCGACATGCACCGCGCGATCGTCTCTCTGATGGAAGAGCTCGAGGCGGTCGACTGGTACAACCAGCGTGTCGACGCCTGCAAGGACAAGGAACTCAAGGCGATCCTGGCGCACAACCGCGACGAGGAAAAGGAGCACGCGGCAATGGTGCTCGAGTGGATCCGGCGCCAGGACCCGACCTTCTCCAAGGAGCTGAAGGACTACCTGTTCACGAAGAAACCACTGACGCACGACTGAAACGCAGAGGAGGAGCAAGCATGAGCATCGTGAGGCATGAATCCGCGGGCATCCTGTCGAAGGCGGTCGAGCACGGCGGTCTGGTGCACCTCGCCGGCATCGTGGCCGACGACTGGTCGCAGGATGCGAAGGGCCAGACCCAGCAGATCCTGGCGGCGATCGACGCGCTGCTGGCGAAATGCGGCTCGAGCAAGGCGAAGATCCTGTCGGCAGTGATCTGGGTGAGCGACATCCGCTACCGTGCGGCAATGAACGAGGCCTGGACCGCCTGGGCCGATCCGAAGAACCTGCCGGCGCGCGCCTGCATCGAGGCCAAGCTCGCCGACCCGCGCGCGCTGGTCGAGATCATGGTGGTGGCGGCGAAGTAGGCTCAGCGCGCGGCGCGCGCGATAAGCGCCTCGAACCCCGGGTAGGCGTCGCGCCGGATCGCGCACTTCGTGCCGGCGTCGCCCCAGGCTTCGAGCGCGCGCGCGCGGCGCAGCAGCGCGGCCGGGTCGTCGACGCGGTAGCCGCCGGCCACCGTCACGCCGCGCGCGAAGAGCGGATCGGGAAAGCCGCTCGCCGAAGGCCCGATGAGCGCGAACTCGCGCGCATGGCCACCGTGCGCGAGCACGTCGTCGAGCGTGTCGTTCAACAGCACGCTGCTGGTGGCGATGATTTTCGTGCACGCGGCGAGCTTCGCCGGGTCGAGCGTCACCTCGTAGTCCGGCGTCGTCTCGACCAGCTCGGGCCGCAGCTCGAGCACCGTGAGCCGCGCGCCCGCCGCGCGCACGCGTGGCACCAGAACACGGAAAAAGCCGATCATGCCGAGGTGGTCGCCGGGGCCGAGGCCGAAGGCGCCGAGCGAATCGGACGCGGTCTCCGGCAGGTAGTTGGCCTGGCGGAAGACGTGGTGCGAGATGGCGTTGTAGGCGGCGAGGCCGAGCGCGCGTGCGACCGAGTCTCGCTCGGCATAGCCTCGCGCGATGTCGAGCGGCGCGCGGCCGACGTAGGCCTTCAGGTCGGAAGCGAGCAGCCGCTCGAGCGTGTCGCCGAGCAGCGTGTAGGCCATGCCGGTGCTGCCGTCGGCGAGCTGTATGGCGAGGAATTCCGCGTCGCGGCTGAGCCCGCGTCCGGGCGGGCAGTAGATGTCTGCGACCGGTGGCAACCGGAGCGCGCGGTCCGCGCGCGCCGCGAGGTGGATGAAGTCTGTCGTCGTCGTCATCTGAGGGCGCGCCCCGGTCACTATAGCGATGCGCGCATCGGGTTACGGAAGGAATCGCGCGGTCGGTGGAGAGTACCGTGCCAGAGGTGGCGCTCGTCGCTTGCGGCACTTCCGAGAATCAGGCACGTCCTTGAACAAAATGGTGCGTCGCACCGAAACTGCACGGCCTGCCGAACGTCGGCTATCGGACTACCTCGATCGGCAGCGACCGAGCCTGAGCAGACGGTCGAGAGCGTGGACGACTCGCACCCCAGCGTTGTCGAATTGCAGTTCACTGGAACGCCGGCGGTGTAGAGTTGCCCGGAGGCTTGGGTCGGATGGGGAACGCCATGAGCGTCGATCGCCGCAGGCTTGCTGCTCGCCGCGGCGCATGCCGTTGCGGCACAGGAGGCCCGCGTCTATCAAGTTGGCGTCGTCGTGCTGGGTGGCCGGTACTTGGAGGCCATTGATGGGCTGCGGCACGGGCTGAGGGATCTGGGACTGGAGGAAGGCAAGCAGTGTGTTCTGCATGTGCGTGATCTCAACGGAAACCGGGATTTGGTGGAATCCGCAGCGCGAGACCTCGAAAGAGAGAACGTTGACATCATCTATTCGGTTACCACTTCGGTCACGATCGCTGTCAAGCGTGCGACCAAGAATGTTCCCGTCGTCTTTTATGCGGGTTCCGATCCCGTACGCTTTGGTCTCGTGCAAAGCCTTGGCAATCCCGGGGGAAGACTCACGGGTATCCACAGCCGTATTACGTCGCTGATGGCGAAACGTCTCCAGCTATTGAAGGAGATGATTCCCTCGATCCAGCGGGTCGCCTATTTCTACGACCTGCGCAACCCGCTCGCCCAGAAAGTGACCCGCGCGCAGAGGGATGCGGCGCGCCATCTCGACATTCAGCTCGTGGAACGGCCGGTAAACTCGGTCGAGGCGCTTCGGGCAAGTCTGGATTCCCTCAAGCCCGAGGAGGCAGATGCTGTGGCCTACGTCGATTCGTTGGTGGTCAGCCAAACCGGGATGGTCATCGAAGCCGCTAGAGCGAAGCGGTTGGCGACAATGGTCCCGGACTCGGCAAGCGTCGGCAAAGGGGCACTTGTCAGTTATGGGGTGAGTTACTACGAGGCGGGCCGGCTTGCGGCCAAGCCCGTCCAGCGCATCTTGGGCGGCGACAACCCATCGGACATACCTGTTGAGCAGATCGATCGGCTCGACCTATTCATCAATCTCGGAACCGCCAAGGCGCTGGGCCTCACGATCCCGCAGTCGGTCCTGCTGCGCGCCAAT
>LJTQ01000042.1 GCA_001303445.1 Betaproteobacteria bacterium SG8_39
GAGCGGCGCGTGCCGCGCGCGCAGCCGGCCGTGACGCTGCCCGCGATCGCCCCGGGCGAGCGCGCCAGCGTCCGCCTCACGCTCGAGCCGCGCCGGCGCGGGCGCATCGAGCTTGCGGGGCTGACGCTCGCCCGGCCCGATCCACTCGGCCTGGTGCGCAGCCTGCGCCGCTACGCGCTGCCCGCTCACGTGATTGCCCTGCCGCGCCGCTACCGGCTCCCCGAGCTGGTGCTGCCCGGCGCACGCAAATTCCAGCAAGGCGGCGTGTCGCTCGCGACGTCGGTCGGCGACTCCGAGGAGTTCGTCTCGTTGCGCGACTACCGCCCGGGCGATCCGCTGCAGCGCATCCACTGGAAAAGCTTCGCGCGCAGCGGCAAACCGATCGTCAAGGAGTACCTGGACGAGTTCTTCGAACGCCACGCACTGGTGCTCGACACCGGGCGCGGCGAGGGCGAGGACACGGTTTTCGAGGAAGCCGTGGCGCTTGCGGCCTCGTTTGTTTACACGATCGACACGCAGGAGTGCCTGCTCGATCTGCTGTTTGTCGCCGACCAGGTGCACCAGTACACCGCGGGACGTGGTCAGCTGCAGGCCGACCACATGCTCGAGATCCTGGCCGGCGTTGCGCCGGGCCCGCGGGCCGCATTCGACGGGCTGGCGCGCGCGGTGCTCGCGCAGCGCAGCCGCCTCTCCAGTTGCATTCTGGTTTTCGTCGAATGGGACGCCGCACGCGCGGGCCTGATGCGCGCCTTGTCGGCCTCGGGCATGGACCTGCGCGCACTGCTGGTCTGCGCAGAGGACGCAATGCCGCGCGATCTGCCGCATGGCGTGCTCGCACTGCATCCCGGCCGGATCGAGCAGGGCCTGCTACGTCTGCGATGACGTACGTGGTGAAACTTCCCCCGCTGCTGCTCGGCGCCGCGCTCGCCTTCTGGGGGCTCGAGGTCGGCCAGCTGGCGCTCGGCATTGCGCTCGGCGCTGCGCTCGAGGCCGCGGCGCGTTCGCCGTGGCGCATCGACCTGCAGCCCGCGTCCTACGAGCGACTGGCCGACCTGTGCACGGTGTTTTTCGTCGGCTTCATTGTGGTCAGCGCAGCCTCCGCCGATTCGCCCGGTGTGTCGCGCAGCATCCTCGCCGGGCTGAAGGTCCTGCCGGCCTTCGTCGCACCGATCGCCGCGGCGCAGCTGGTCTCGAGCGCCGGGCGGCTGCGCCTGTCCGCGCTGCTGCGCGCGATGCGCCAGCGCAAGCGACGCAACCCCGAGGCACGCGATCCGCTGATCGACTTCACCGGACCCTATCTCGCGCTCATCCTCCTTTCCACGGGCCTCGCCAACGACCGCGGCCCGCTTTACTACGCAGGGATCGTGCTGCTCGCAGCCTGGGCGCTGTTCGCACTGCGTCCCCGCCATGCGCCGCTGGCGCTGTGGGCCGCGCTGTTCGCGGTCGGCGCCGGCGCGGGCTACGCGGGGCACGTCGGCCTGACACAGCTGCAGGCACAGGTCGAGAACTGGATCTCGGACTGGTATTTGAGTGGCATGGACGCCGACCCGTATCGCTCGCGCACCGACATCGGCGCGATCGGGCGCCTCAAGCTGCAGGACACCATCCTGCTGCGCGTCTACGCGAAGCACGCCGACGCCGCGCGCCTCAAGCTGCTGCACCGCGCGAGCTTCAACGATTACGAGCGCACGGCCTGGATCGCGCGCAACGCGCCGCTTGCGCCGCTGACGCCCGGCGCAGGCGGGGCCACCTGGCGGCTCGCGCAGGGCCGCCCCAGCGCCTCCGCTCGGATTGCGCTGCGCCTGGAATCGGGCAAAGCGGTGCTGGCGCTGCCTGCCGGCGTGCTCGAGGTCCTGCAGCTGCCCGCCGAAGCGCTCGAGACCAACGCGCTCGGCACGGTCAGGGCGTCGATCGGCGGCGACTGGGCGCAGTACCTCGTCGAAGCCGGCGATTCGATCGGCGACACCATGGCACCGTCGCACGACGACCTGGCGATCCCCGAAACGGAGCGGGCCGCGCTCGAGCGTCTCGCTGCGCAGCTCGATCTGGCGGGGGTCCCGCCCGCGGAAGCCGTGCGCCGCGTGCGCGAACATTTCGCCGCGTACCGCTACTCCACCTACACCGATGCCGCGCCGCCGCGCGGCACGACTGCGCTCGCCGATTTTCTCGAGCGCTCGAAAAGCGGGCACTGCGAATACTTCGCCACGGCGACGACGCTGCTGCTGCGCACCGCCGGCGTACCGACGCGCTATGCCACCGGCTTCGCGATGCTCGAGTACAGCGCGCTGGAGCAGGCCTATGTGGTGCGCGCGCGCCACGCGCATGCCTGGACCCGTGCCTGGGTCGATGGACGGTGGATCGAACTCGACACCACGCCGCCCGACTGGTTCGGCGTAGAGGAGGCGCGTGCCCCGCTGTGGCAGGGCCTGTCGGACCTGCTGCGCTGGGCAGGGTTCCGCTGGTCGCAACGCGCGCCGTTCGAAGCCGGCGCAGGCGCCTACGCGCTGCTCGCGCTGCTCGTCGCGATCCTCGTCTGGCGGCTCAGTCAGGGACGGCGCACGGCGCGTGCCGCACGCGGCGCCGGCGCAATGCTGCGCGTCTGGCCGGGCATCGACTCCGCGTTCTACGGGGTGGAACGGCGCCTCGCAGAGCGCCACGGCCCGCGTGCGGTGAACGAAGCACTCGGTCCCTGGATCGAACGCATCGGCGCGACGCTCGACCCCGCGGCTCGCGCCCGGCTCCTCGAAGCGCTCGAACTTCACCAGAAGATCCGCTTCGATCCCGCGGGGATCGATGCTGAAAGCCGGCGCCGCCTCGGCGCGCTCGCGGCCGGGCTCGAGCGCGCACTGCACGAGGCGTGATGCCCCGAGGGCGGCGGGACGAAGCCGCTAGAATGTAGGCCCTTCCGCGGCGCGAAAGAGACAGATGGGAACGTTCGTCGTACTCGGCGGACAGGTCGGCGGGGCGAAACTCGCCGATGGCCTGTACCACCTGCTGAAGAGAAGGCTCACCGTGATCGTCAACACGGGCGACGACTTCGAGCATGTCGGGCTCGCCTTCTCGCCCGATCTCGACACCCTGCTTTACACCCTCGCCGGCCTCGCCAGCCCGAATGCAGGCTGGGAACCGCAGGGCGAGACCCGCAGGCTCTACGAGATGCTCAAGATGGTCGGCGGCCCCGACCGCGTGCCGCTGGGCGACCAGTCGCTCGCCATGCCGATCCTGCGTACCGAAGGGCTCGCCGCCGGGCGCACGCTATCCGAAATCACCCGCGGCTTCTGTCAGCACCTCGGCATCGAGGCGAACGTGCTGCCGATGAGCGATGACCGGGTGCGCACCCAGCTGCTCACCGAGGAAGGCGCAGTTTCGTTCCAGGACTATTTTTCGCAGCTCGCCTGCGAGCCGGTGGTGACCGGCTTTCACTATGCCAACGCCGCCGAGGCGACGATTCCCGAGGCCATCGTCAACGCGCTGCGCGCCCCCGACCTCGAGGCCGTGATCATCGGCCCCTGCAACCCCTACCACACCGTGCGCCCGATCCTCGAGACCGGTGGTATGCGCGAGCTGCTGCGCAAGCAGGGTGCGCCGGTGATTGCCGTTTCCCCCATCGTCGGCGGCGGCGCGTTGCAGGGTTCGGCGGCGAAGATGATGCGCGAGCTTGGCCAGGAGCCCCTGCCGCGCACCGTGGCGATGGAGTACTACAAGCTGATCGACGGCTTCGTCATCGACCAGGTCGACGCCGAGCAGGCCGAGGGCCTGCGCGCGAGTGGCATCGAGGTGCTGGTGGCGCCGACCGTGATGCGTTCGCTCAACGACCGCGTCGATCTCGCGGTGCAGGTGATCAAGTTCGCCCGGCACGTCGCCACGGTGAAGGCCGAGGCGGCAGAGAGCGGCGCGTAAGGGTCAGCGCCCGAGCACTCGTCGACGCGCGTCAGCGCCGCCGCCAACCCCGGGGTCTGCCCCGATTACCCCCGCGCCGCGAGCGCCGCACGCACGATCGCGCGGATGTCGACCGCGAAGAAGTTGCGCAGCGCGGCGCGCGTGTCGCTGCGGCCGTAGCCGTCGGTGCCGAGCGCGATAAACGGCCGGCCCACCGGCAGGTAGGGCCGCACCAGGTCGGCGAGCGCGCTGACGTAGTCGCTCGCCGCGATGATCGGGCCCTGCGTGCCCTCGAGGCACTGGGTAATCCACGGCGTCGTGCCGGCCGGCTCGCCGCGCACCTCGCGCACCGCCTCGCTCGCGCCGCGCGCGAGCATCCCGTCCCAGCGCAACTCGGACCAGCTCGTCACGCTCCACACGTTCGCCGCGACGCCGTGGGTGCGCTCGAGCTCCTCGGCCGCCGCCAGGCACTCGCGCAGGATGGTGCCGGAGCCGAGCAGCTGCACTTCGGCATTCTTCGCCGAACGCAGCAGGTACATGCCTTTGAGAATGCCCTCGCGCGCGCCCTTCGGCATCGGCGGATGCGCGTAGTTCTCGTTCATCACGGTGACGTAGTAGAAAACGTCCTCCTGGGCGTCGAGCATGCGCCGCGCGCCGTCCTCGATGATCGCCGCGAGCTCGTAGCCGTAGCAGGGGTCCCAGGCGCGGCAGTTCGGCACGGTCGAGGCAACGAGATGCGAGGAGCCATCCTGGTGCTGCAGCCCCTCGCCGGAGAGCGTGGTGCGCCCGGCCGTGCCGCCGATGAGAAAGCCGCGCGCGCGCGAATCGCCTGCGGCCCAGATCAGGTCGGCGACGCGCTGGAAGCCGAATATCGAGTAGTAGATGTAGAACGGCAGCATCGGCGTGCCGTGCGCCGAGTAGGCGGTCGCCGCCGCGAGCCATGAGGACAGCGCGCCCGCCTCGGTAATGCCCTCCTCCAGGATCTGCCCGTCCTTCGCTTCCTTGTAGTAGAGCAGCTCCTCGTGGTCTTCCGGCTCGTAAAGCTGGCCCACCGCCGAGTAGATGCCGACCTGGCGAAACAGCGTCTGCATGCCGAAGGTGCGCGCCTCGTCGGCGACGATCGGCACGATGCGCGCGCCGAGCGCCTTGTCCTTGAGGAGCTGTGCGAGCAGCTGCACGAACATCATGGTCGACGACTGCTCGCGCTGGTTGGAACCCTCCTCGAAGCGCGCGAACAGCTTGTCGCCGGCGGGCGCGAGGCGCGGCGCCGTGGCGTCGCGCGCCGGCAGGTAGCCGCCCAGCCTCTTGCGCTGCGCGTGCAGATAGCGCATCTCGGGGCTGTCGGCCGGGGGGCGGAAGAAGCGCAGCTGCACGACGTCCTCGTCCGACAGCGGCAGCGCGAAGCGCTCGCGAAACTGCTTCAGCGCATCGTCGTCGAGTTTTTTCTGCTGATGGGTGCCCATCTTGCCCTGGCCCCAGTGCCCCATGCCGTAGCCCTTCTTGGTCTTGGCGAGGATCACCGTCGGCCGGCCGCGATGCTTGAGCGCCGCGTCGTAGGCAGCGTAGATCTTCACCGGGTCGTGCCCGCCGCGGTGCAGGCGGTCGATGTCGGCGTCCGACAGATGCGCGACGATCGCCTGCAGCTCGGGGTACTTGTTGAAGAATTGCTCGCGGTTGAAGCGCCCGTCGGTGGCGGCGTAGGTCTGGAACTCGCCGTCGACCGTCTCGTGCAGCCGCTGCAGCAGTATGCCGTCGACGTCGCGGGCGAACAGCGGGTCCCAGTCCGAGCCCCAGAGCAGCTTGACCACGTTCCAGCCCGCGCCGGTGAACAGCCCTTCGAGCTCCTGGACGATCGAGCCGTTGCCGCGCACCGGGCCATCGAGGCGCTGCAGGTTGCAGTTGACGACGAACACGAGATTGTCGAGCCCCTCGCGCGCAGCGAGCGACAGGCCGGCGAGCGCTTCGGGCTCGTCCATTTCGCCGTCGCCGACGAAGGCCCACACCTTGCGCCCCGCCGTCTGCGCGATCTTGCGGTCCTCGAGGTAGCGCATGAAGCGCGCCTGATAGATGGCGTTGATCGGCCCGAGGCCCATGGAGCCGGTCGGGAACTGCCAGAAGTCGGGCATCAGCCAGGGATGGCAGTAGGACGACAGGCCCTGACCGCCGACTTCCTGACGGAAGTTGGCGAGCTGCGCTTCGCTCAGGCGCCCCTCGAGGAAGGCGCGCGCGTACATGCCGGGCGCGGAATGCGGCTGGAAGTAGACGACATCGCCGCCCTGCCCCGCGCGGAAAAAATGGTTGAAGCCGACCTCGAACAGATCGGCCGCCGAGGCGTAGCTTGCGATGTGTCCGCCGAGCTCGGGATGTGCGCGGTTGGCGCGTACCACCATGGCGAGCGCGTTCCAGCGCACCAACGCGGCGATGCGCGCCTCGATCTCCAGGTTGCCAGGGAACTGCGGCTGCTCGGCGAGCGCCACCGAATTGCGGTAGGGCGTGTTGAGCACCGGCGGCATCGGCACGCGGCGCGCGCGCGCATGCTCGAGCAGCTTCATCAGCAGGAAGGTGGCGCGCTCACGGCCCTCGGCCTCGAGCAGCGCGTCGAAGGCTTCGAGCCACTCGCGCGTTTCGCCCGGATCGGCGTCCGGCGGATTCACGCGCCAGAAGGCTGAGGAGACGATGTCGGCGAGATCGGTCATGATGTTCTCTTGAAATCGGCGGGTCGCACCCCGGGAATGTTAGCGCGACGGCGCGGCGCGGCGCAGCCACAGCGGCATCACGCCGACCGCAAGCACCAGGTTCGCGGCAATCCAGCCGCCGCGGTGCGCGAACCATGCCGGCGGCGTGGCCTCCAGCATCCAGCTGCCGATGCCGACCAGCAGGCCGAAGACCGAAACCGCGCACAGCAGCGTCGCGGTGACGCCGCGACGCAGCGCGATGCGCGCCTGCTGCGGGTCCTCGCCCGCCGCCTCGGCGACCGGTCCCCACCATCCCGGCGGGTGCACCTTGAGATAGAACTCGACCAGCTGCAGCGGCCGCAGCGGCCGGATCCAGAGCGAGGCGGCCACGGCGGCGGTGGTCGCGCCGACGGCGACGACCAGCAGCCGCGCCAGCGCGAGGTGCTCGGGCAGCCAGGCGAGCGCTGCCGGCACCAGCAGGCTCGAGGCGACGATTGCGGCGAGCTCGCCTGCCGCGCTGACCCGCCACCACAGCCAGCGCAGCAGCAGCACCACGCCCACGCCCGCGCCGAGCAGCAGGCTCGCCTCCCAGGCGGCCTTGATCGAACCGAGCCGGGTCATGATCGCCAGCGCCAGCGCGAGCAGCAGAACATTGGATAGGCGTGCAACCCAGACCAGGCCGCGCGTCGTCGGCGTGCGTCCCAGCCAGCGCGCAACGAAGCGCGCATAGATGTCGTTTGTCCAATACGCCGCGCCCCAGTTGAGATGCGTATCGATGGTCGAGGCGAGCGCCGCGATCATCGCCGTCAGCATCAAGCCCTTCAGCCCGACCGGCAGCAGCTCGGCGATGCCGCGCACATAACTCGCTTCGCGTGCGGCGACGTAGCCGGACTCGCCCGCGACGCCGAACGCGGCGTCGGGCGGGAAGACGAGCAGCAGGCCGAGCGCGATCGGCAGCCAGACGAGGCTTCGCAGCACGATCTGCGCAAAGGTGAACACCACGGCCGCACGGCTCGCCTCGCGGTCGTCGCGGCAGGCCATCACGCGCTGCGCCAGATAGCCCGTGCCGTCGGCATTCACCTGGATCAGCCATTGCAGCAGGAACACCGCGATCAGCAGTGCGCCGACGTCGTAGGCGGCCGAGGGCGTGAAGGCAAGGAGTTGCGAAGCATTCATCGGCACCGGCCCGGTGCCCTGCGCGAAGACTTCGCGCAAACGTTCGGCCATCGGGCCAAGCCCGCCCGCCGCCTGCACCACGACCACAGCGTAGGCCAGGCTTGCGGCCATCATGATGGCGAACTGCACGACATCGGTTTTCACCACGCTGCGCAAGCCCCCCAGCGTCGAGTAGGCGAGCGTCACCAGCGCGATCGCGAGCAGCGACAGCAGATTGCTTGCCGCACGTGCGACGAACATCGGGTCGTCGGGGCGCGTTGCCGTCAGCGCGCCGGCGATGGGCGCGACAAGCGCCTCGAACCCGTTGAACAGCGCCGGCGGCAGCCATGTGTTCCACAACAGAAAAGGTTCGGCAATGCGCGTCGTCGCGAGCAGCACGATCGCCAGCACCACGCAGTTGAAAAGCGTGCCGAAGTAGAGCGCCTTGAAGAGCCGCAGCACAGCGGCACCACGGCCCGGATAGCGCAGCTCCGCGAATTCGGCATCGGTCAGAACGCCCGCGCGGCGCCAGCAGGCCGCGAGCAGGAACGCGAGCAGGAGAAAGGCGAGCGCGTAGATCGACAGCCGCCAGAGCGCAAAGAGCCCCCCCATGGCGACCAGCCCGGTGACGAGCAGCGGCGTATCGGCGGCGAACTGCGTCGCCGCCATGCTGATCCCCGCCTCCCAGCCCGACAGGCTGCGCCCGGCGAGGAAGTACTGCTCGAGTCCGCCCGAGGCGCGGCCGCGCTCGCGCAACCCGTTGACGATTACGTAGACGAGGAAGGCGCCGACGATCGTGGCATCGATTGCGCTCATAGGGGAACCGCGCTGGTGCCGGCTGCAGGAATCGAACCCGCGACCAACGGTTTACAAAACCGCTGCTCTACCAGCTGAGCTAAGCCGGCCCGAGGGGGATTCTAAAGGCTCGCGCGGCTACTTGACGCGGCGCAGCGTCGGCCGCCCGCCGCCGCGCGGCGTCGTCGGCGGCTCACCCGGCTCCGAGGGCGCGGCGTCGTGCTGCGACGCCGGCAGCAGCGCACCGGCTTCGCCCTCGGCCTGCGTCTGCACGCCGGCCTTGGGGGCGTCGACTTCGAAGGTCATGCCGTGGCCGGTCTCGCGCGCGTACAGCGCGTAGACGTTGGCGACCGGAACGGAAATCTGGCGCGCGACCCCACCGAAGCGCGCCGAGAACTCGATCACTTCGTTGCCCATCTGCAGGCGGTGCACCGCGGTGGGCGAGACGTTGAGGGTGATCTCGCCGTTACGCACGTGCTCGGCAGGCACCTGGGTGCGGCCGTCGGTCTTCACGCCCAAGTGGGGCGTATAGCCGTTATCGACGCACCACTCGTAGAGCGCGCGCAGCAGGTAGGGTTTGGTCGGAATCTCCGGCATCGGCAGCCGCCACTTTACTCCCCTCGCCGTCCGGCGGGGAACGGCCGGCGCGCGCCCGATCTCGACTACTTGCGCATCACCTTCTCGGACGGCGTCAACGCCTCGATGAACGCCGGTCGCGAAAAGATGCGCTCGGCGTACTTCATCAGCGGCGCGGCGCTCTTGCCGAGCTTGATGCCGTAGTGGTCGAGCCGCCACAGCAGCGGTGCGATCGCCACGTCGAGCATGCTGAACTCGTCGCCCAGCATGTGCCGTGTCTTGCCGAAGATCGGCGCGAACTCGAGCAGCCGCTCGATGATGTTGGCGCGCGCCTTGTCCATCTGCTTTTCCTTGCCGGCCTCCATGATCTCGACCTGGGAGAACAGCTCCTGCTCCATGTTGAACAGCATGAGCCGCGCGCGGGCCCGCATCACCGGGTCTGCCGGCATGAGCTGGGGGTGCGGGAAGCGCTCGTCGATGTACTCGTTGATGATGTTCGACTCGTACAGCACCAGATCGCGCTCGGCGAGCACCGGCACGCGGTTGTAAGGATTCATCACCGCGATATCTTCGGGCTTGTTGTACAGATCGACGTCGATGACCTGGAAGTCCATGCCCTTTTCGTAGAGCACGAAGCGGCAGCGATGGCTAAAGGGGCAGGTGGTGCCCGAGTAGAGTTGCATCATGGTGCGTTTCCTTGCGTCAGAGCAAAAAGCCGGGCGCAGGCCCGGCTTCGCGGCGACTGGCGGTGCCCGTCAGTGCACGTCTTTCCAGAACTCCCGTTTCAACACGTACGCGAACACGAACAGGATGCCGAGCACGAAGAGCACGATGACGCCGATACGCTTGCGCGATTCCGCGGCCGGTTCGCCCAGGTAAACGAGAAAGTTCACCAGGTCGCGCACCGTGCGGTCGTACTCGATCGCCGACTGCTCGCCCTTGCTCAGCTGCGACCAGTGGTACTCGACGTGCGCGTGTCCCGCCTTGTCCTTGACCTTCTCGATCTTGAGCGCGCGCTCGCCCTGCAGCGTCCACAGCGCATGCGGCATGCCGACGTTCGGGAACACGGCGTTGTTCCAGCCACTCGGCGTCTTCGGGTCCCGGTAGAAGGTGCGCAGGTAGGTGTAGAGCCAGTCGGCGCCGCGCGCGCGCGCGATCACGGTCAGGTCGGGCGGCGCCACGCCGAACCAGGCCTTGCCGTCCGCCGTGGTCATCGCGATCTTCATCGTCTCGCCCACCTTGTCGGCCGTGAACAGCAGCTTGTCCTTGATCTGCTGGTCGGTCAGGCCAATGTCCTGCAGGCGGTTGTAGCGCATGAACTGCGCGCCATGGCAGTTCAGGCAGTAATTGACGAAGGTCCGCACCCCGCTTTGCAGGCTGACCTGATCGTTCGGATCGATCGGCGCCGGGTCGAGCCGGTAGCCAGCCTCGGATGCCTGCGCGCCGCCATGCAAGGCCAGCGCGGCCAACGGTGCGGCGAGGAGCGCAACGAGCAGTCTTTTCACTGACAGGGTTCTCATGATCATGACGTGACCCGCTCGGGCACGGGCTTGACTGAATCGCGCGCCGTGTACCAGGGCATCAGGATGAAGAAGAGGAAATAGAGCAGCGTGCCGAGGCGCGCGACCCAGGTGGCGATCTCCTTCGTGTCGAGGAAGAAGGCGTCGAAGCCGAACTGGCCCCAGACCGTGGTCGGTTCGGTGCCGAGGTAGCCGAGCACGAGGAAGGTCACCACGAACACGCCGAGCGCGATCTTGTAGTACGGGCCGCGGTAGCGGATCGACTTGACCGGGCTGCGATCGAGCCAGGGCAGGAAGAACAGCACCATGACCGCCAGGCCCATCGCCAGCACGCCTGGGAACTGCGAGTGGAACAGCGGCGGGATCGCTCGCAGGATCGAGTAGTAGGGCGTGAAGTACCACACCGGCGCAATGTGCGCGGGCGTCACCAGCGGGTCGGCCGGCACGAAGTTGTTGTATTCGAGGAAGTAGCCGCCCATCTCCGGCGCGAAGAACAGGATCACGCAGAAGATCGCCAGGAACACCACCACGCCGACGATGTCCTTCACCGTGTAGTACGGGTGGAAGGGAATGCCGTCGAGCGGCTTGCCGTCCGAACCCTTGAGCTTCTTGATCTCGACGCCGTCCGGGTTGTTCGAGCCGACATCGTGCAGCGCCAGCAGGTGCACGACCACCAGCCCGAGCAGGGCGAGCGGCAGCGCGATCACGTGCAGCGCGAAGAAGCGGTTCAGCGTCGCATCCGACACGACGTAGTCGCCGCGGATCCACACCGCCAGATCCGGGCCGATGAACGGCACCGAGGCGAACAGGTTGACGATCACCTGCGCGCCCCAGTACGACATCTGGCCCCAGGGCAGCAGGTAGCCGAAGAACGCCTCGCCCATCAGGCAGAGGTAGATCAGCACGCCGAAGATCCAGATCAGTTCGCGCGGCGCCTTGTACGAGCCGTAGAGCATGCCGCGGAACATGTGCAGGTAGACGACGAGGAAGAACGCCGAGGCGCCCGTCGAGTGGATGTAGCGGATGATCCAGCCACCCGACACGTCGCGCATGATGTACTCGACCGAGCCGAAGGCGAGCGTCGCGTCGGGCTTGTAGCTCATCGTCAGCCAGATGCCGGAGACGATCTGAATGACGAGAACGAACAGCGCGAGCGAGCCGAAGTAGTACCAGAAGTTGAAGTTTTTGGGCGCGTAGTACTCAGCGAGGTGCTTCTTGTACTCCTGTGCGACCGAGGGCATCCTCGAGTCGAACCACTCCCACAGCGCCATGAGTCGCGTCGACATGCCTCAGGCCCCCTTCTTGTCGTCGCCGATGAGGATCTTGTTGTCCGAGAGGTACATATGCGGCGGCACCTCCAGGTTGGTCGGTGCCGGCGCACCCTTGTATACGCGGCCGGCGAAATCGAATTTGGAGCCGTGGCAGGGGCAGTAGAAGCCGCCGTCCCAGTCCGCGCCCATTTCCGCCTTCGCCTCGGCGCCCTTCTCCTTGGGCGAGCAGCCCAGGTGCGTACAGACGCCGACCACCACCATGACCTCTTCCTTGATCGAGCGGAACTCGTTCTTCGCGTAGAGGGGCTGGTTCGGCTGCTCGGACTGCGGGTCCGAGACTTTGGTATCGGTCTTCTTGATGGCGTCGAGCATCGACTTGTCGCGCCTGAACACCCAGACCGGCTTGCCGCGCCACTCGTAAATGCCGAGCTCCCCGGGCGAGAGCTTGGAGATGTCGACTTCGATCGGCGCGCCAGCGGCTTTCGCGCGCTCGGAGGGAAACCAGCTGGCGACAAAGGGGACGGCTGCGCCGGCGCCTGCCGCGCTGCCGACGACCGCGGTGGCAACGATCAGGTTGCGCCGCGTCGCATCGGGCTTTTGTGCGTCACTCATGGGGAGTTCGGGCGGGAAGTGGGCGAAAGCCCGCGATTATAGTGAGGCGACGCAGCAAAGTCCAACTTTTCGACGCTAACCCGCTGAACACATTGCACTTTTCTTGACCCCGGGCAAGGCCGGCGAGGGCCTGCCCGCCCGCGTCAGACTGGGTTGGGCACGTCGATGAAGTGGTGCTCGAGGCCGAAGCGCGCCGCAAGATGCGCGCCGAGTGCCTGCACACCGAAGCGCTCGGTCGCGTGGTGCCCTGCGGCAACGAAGGCGACGCCACTTTCGCGCGCGAGGTGCGTGTGCTGCTCGGAAATCTCGCCGGTCAGGTAGGCATCGACACCGAGCGCAATCGCGGACTCGAAGAATCCCTGCGCGCCGCCGGTGCACCAGGCAATGCGCTCGATGCGCTGCTCCGCCTCGCCGATCGCGAGCGGCGCACGCTCCAGCCGCCGCTCGGCTTCCGCGCAGAACTCGGCCAGCGTGCGCGGCGGCGCGATCCGTCCCACGCCGATCAGGTCCTGCTCGCCGGCGCGCCCGGTCTGCTCGATGCCGAGGCGCGCGGCAAGCTGCGCGTTGTTGCCGAGCTCGGGGTGCGCGTCGAGCGGCAGGTGAAAAGCGAACAGGTTCAGGTCACGCTCGAGCGCGAAGGCGATACGCCGTTTGCGGGTGCCGGTGATCCGCGGGTCCTCGTCGCGCCAGAACCAGCCGTGGTGGACCAGCACCGCGTCAGCGCCGGCTTCGACCGCGGCTTCGAGCAAGGCAAGGCTCGCGCTGACGCCCGAGACCAGCGTGCGGACCTCGGTCCGTCCCTCGACCTGCAGGCCGTTCGGGCAATAGTCGCGAAAGCGCGCGGGTTCGAGCAGCGCGTCGAGGTAACGGTTGAGTTCGTCGCGTTTCATGTCCGCAGTGACCGCGCCGGCGACGCATGGCGCGGGATCGCCTATGGTAGATTATTTGTGCAGCGCAAAGACTGGGCGTTTCCGGCTCGCTGCACAAGTCACCACCGTCCCACGCGCCATGCTCCGCTTCTGGCTCATCTTCGCCCAGGCCACGACGATCGCGGTCGCGGCCCTGTTCGTGGTGTCGACCTTTCACCCGGAGTGGCTGCCGCAGCGCGGCGGGAGCGGTCCGCGGCTCGCCGTCGTGCAGCAGGCGGCGCCGGGCGTGCCGGCCGCTGCGGACGGGCGCGGCTCACTGCATACCGCGGTCGAGCGCGCGACCCCTTCGGTCGTCAACGTCTTCACCTCCAAGGACGTCCAGGCGCAGCGCCATCCGCTGCTCGACGATCCGTTGTTCCGCCGCTTTTTCGGCGACCCCGGCGACGGCGGCGCACAGCGCGCCAACAGCCTGGGCTCGGGCGTGATCGTCAGCCCGAGCGGCTACATCCTCACCAACAATCACGTCGTCGAGGCGGCGGACGAGATCGAGGTCGCGCTGCCCAATGGCAAGAAGCTCCTGGCCAGCGTCGTGGGCAATGACCCGGACACCGACCTTGCCGTGCTGCAGGTGGATGCGAAAGACCTTCCCGCGATCACCTTCGGCGCCGTCGACGCGCTACGCGTGGGCGACGTCGTGCTCGCGATCGGCAACCCCTTCGGCGTCGGCCAGACCGTAACCTCGGGTATTGTCTCGGCGCTCGGCCGCGTCGGGCTTGGCATCAACACCTTCGAAAACTTCATTCAGACCGACGCCGCGATCAATCCGGGCAATTCCGGCGGGGCACTGGTCGACGCACGGGGTAACCTGGTCGGCATCAATACCGCGATCTATTCGCGCTCGGGCGGCTCGATGGGCATTGGATTCGCCATCCCGGTGTCGACCGCGCGCGTCGTGCTCGAGCAGATCGTGAAGACCGGCACCGTGACGCGCGGCTGGATCGGCGTCGAGATTCGCGAGATCACGCCTGAGCTGGTCGAGGCCGCCGGCCTGGGCACGGCGCGGGGCGCATTCGTCGCGGGCGTGCTGCGTGGCGGACCCGCCGACCAGGGTGGCGTCAAGCCTGGCGACGTGCTCGTTGCCGTCGAAAACAAGGCGGTGGCCAATCCTGCCGAAGTGCTCAACCAGATCGCCGCACTCGCGCCGGGCGCCCGCGCACGGCTCTCCCTGCGGCGCAAGGGCGAGGCGCTGGAGGCCGAGGTGACGATCGGGCGGCGGCCGAAGCCGCAGGCGCAGCGGCCGTAAGAAAGGACAAAAAAGGGGTCAGACCCCTGTGGATAACCGGCTCACCGATCCGCGCGGTCGAGCTCGCGCTCCATCTCCTCGTCGGTCATCGGCTTGGACGCCTCGGCCGCGGCTGATTCGGCTTCGACCTTCTTGCGTGCCGCGAGGCGCGCGAAGAACAGGCCGATCTCGTAGAGCAGGCACATCGGCACCGCCAGCATGAACTGCGAGAGCACATCGGGCGGGGTGACAATCGCGGAAATGACGAACGCGCCGACGACGACGTAGGGCCGTGCGTCGCGCAGCTTCTCGATGCTCACTAGACCGAGCCGTGCCAGGACAACCACGACGATCGGGATCTCGAACGCGATACCGAAGGCGAGGAACATGGTGATGACGAAGCTGAAGTAGGCCTCGATGTCCGGCGCGACGGTGATCGACTTCGGCGCGAATTCGTGGATGAAGACGAACACCTTGCCGAAAACGAAGAAGTAGCAGAACGCAACGCCGACGAGGAACAGCACCGTGCTGCCGATCACGGTCGGCAGCACGAGCTTTTTCTCGTTGTCGTACAGCCCTGGTGCGACGAAGGCCCAGGCCTGGTACAGCACGTACGGCAGCACGACCATGAAGGCGACCAGCGCGGTCACCTTGACCGGCACGAGGAACGGGGTCACCACGCCGGTCGCGATCATCGTCGTGCCTTGCGGCAGCGCGTGCATGAGCGGCGCGGCGAGCATGTCGTAAATCGGACCCGAGCCGGGCCAGACGAACAGCGCGATGAACACCACGGCGACCGAGAGCAATGCGCGCAGCAGGCGGTCGCGCAGCTCGACCAGGTGCGAGATGAAGGTTTCCTGGCTGCTCATCGGGGCGCGCCCTGCGCGTCAGGCCTGTCCGGCTTGTCGAGCGCGGCCGAGGTCTGCGTCGGGGTCTCGGCCGGCCCCTCGGTCGACAGCTCGGGCTGCGCCTCGCCTGCCGCCTCGGCCACCGAGCGGTTGAGGTCGGTCTCCGCCTTGCGCAGGTCCTCGTTCATCGAGGACTCGAACTCGCTCGCCGCCTGCTGCACCGTGTCCTTCATCTTGCGCAGCTCCTCGAGCTCGACCTCGCGGTTGATGTCGGCTTTGACATCGGCGACGTAGCGCTGCAGCCGGCCGAGCAGGGCGCCCGCGGTGCGCGCCACGCGCGGCAACCGCTCGGGGCCGACGACGATCAGCGCGACAACGCCGATCACCATCAGTTCGGTAAAGCCGATGTCGAACATGGCGGGAAGGAGACCCTACAGATGAAAAGGGCGCCCGAGGGGCGCCCATGCGAAGCGCGTGCCCGAGCCGGGCTCAGGCCTTCGTTTCAGACTTCTCCCGCACTTCACCTTCGACGGTCTTTCCCGTCACCTGCGGCGCAGCGCCGGACTCGGCGGACTTGTCACCGCCTTCGCGCATGCCATCCTTGAAACCGCGCACTGCGCCACCCAGATCCGCGCCCAGATTGCGCAGCTTCTTGGTGCCGAAAATCAGCATCACGATGACGAGGACGAAGCCAGTGCCAGATGCTGAACGATCCCATGTCAGGCTCCTCTTTGCTTTCGCATGATCATCGGGCCGAGAGGCTCCGGCCCGCCCAGCACATGCATGTGCACATGATACACCTCCTGATGTCCCACCCGGCCGGTGTTGATGATGGTGCGAAAGCCGTCGCTGGCGCCCTCCTGCCGCGCGAGCTCGCCCGCCAGCGCGAGCATCTTGCCGAGCGCCTGATGATGCGCCATGTTGGCCTCGTACATCGAGGGCAGGTGCAGTTTCGGCACGATGAGGAAATGCACCGGCGCGACGGGATGAATGTCATGGAACGCGAACACGTCCTCGTCCTCGTAGACCTTCTTCGAGGGAATTTCGCCGCGCGCGATCTTGCAGAAGATGCAGTCTGCGCTCATGGCTTGGTCTTTCCGCGCGACGCTTTCTCGTCGACGCCCGAGATGCCCTCGCGCCGGTGCAGCTCGGCGAGCACGTCCTGCGGTCCGAGGCCGTGACGCGCGAGCATCACCAGCGTGTGGAACCAGAGGTCGGCGGTCTCGCGCACGATCGACAGCCGATCTCCGCCCTTTGCGGCGAGCACGGTTTCGGTCGCCTCCTCGCCGATCTTCTTCAGCACCGCGTCGGCGTCCGGCCCCAGCAACTTCGCGACATAGGACGACGCCGGATCGGCGCCGCGCCGCGCCTCGATCGTCGCCGCGAGGCGCTCGAGCGTTTCGTAGAGTCCGGTCTTCATTTCTTGCTGTAGATCTCCGCGGGGTCCTTGAGCACCGGGTCGGTCTCGACCCAGCGGCCGTCTTCCAGCTTCAGGTAGAAGCAGCGCTCGCGGCCGGTGTGGCAGGCGATGCCGCCGACCTGCTCGACGCGCAGCAGGATGGCGTCCGCATCGCAGTCGATTCGCAGTTCAACGACGTTCTGCACGTGGCCGGATTCCTCGCCCTTGCGCCAGAGCCTGCCGCGCGAGCGCGACCAGTATACGGCCCGGCCACTGCGGATCGTTTCGGCGAGCGCCGCCCGGTTCATCCAGGCAAGCGTCAGCACGCGTCCGCTCGCGGCGTCCTGCGTCACGACCGGCACGAAGCCACGCTCGTCCCAGCGCACCGCGTCCAGCCAGGCCTCGGCTTGCGCGCTCACAGCCGCACCTCGACCCCGCGTCCACGCATGTGCAGCTTCGCCTCGTGCACGCTGTGCTCGGCGAAATGAAAGATGCTCGCCGCGAGCACCGCATCGGCGTGTCCCTGGAGCACGCCCTCGGCGAGGTGCTCGAGCGTGCCGACCCCGCCCGAGGCGATCACCGGCACGCCGACCGCGTCACACACCGCGCGGGTGAGCGCCAGGTCGAAGCCTTCGCGGGTGCCGTCGCGATCCATGCTGGTGAGCAGGATTTCGCCCGCACCCGAGGCCTGCATGCGCTGTGCCCACGCGATCGCGTCGATGCCGGTCGCACGCCGTCCGCCGTGGGTGTAGACCTCCCAGCCGCCGTCCGCGCCGCCGGCGCGGCGCTTGGCGTCGATCGCGACGACGATGCACTGGCAGCCGACCTTGTCCGCGGCCTCTCTGACCAGCGCCGGATTCTGCACCGCTGCAGTGTTGATCGAGACCTTGTCCGCGCCCGCGTTCAGCAGCCGGCGCACGTCCTCGACCTTGCGCACGCCGCCACCGACGGTGAGCGGGATGAACACGCGCTCGGCCACCGCCTCGATGACGTGCAGGATGATGTCCCGATCGTCCGAGCTGGCCGTGATGTCGAGAAAGCACAGCTCGTCGGCACCTTCGCGGTCGTAGCGCGCCGCGATCTCCACCGGGTCGCCGGCGTCGCGCAGCCCGACGAAGTTGACGCCCTTCACCACCCGGCCCGCGGTCACGTCGAGGCAGGGGATGACGCGCTTGGCGAGGCCCATGCTCAGGCCTTTCCGGACGCCTTGTCCGCGGCGGCCTGCGCCTGTTTCAGGTCGAGCTTGCCCTCGTAGAGCGCGCGTCCGGCGATCGCGCCAATCACGCCTTCGGGACCCAGCTGGGTGCATACGGCCTCGACGTCCTTCAGGCTGTTCAGGCCGCCGCTCGCGATGACCGGTATCTTGATCGCCTGCGCCAGCTTGAGCGTGGCCTCGATGTTCACGCCGCTCATCATGCCGTCGCGCCCGATGTCGGTATAGATCAGCGCCTCGACGCCGTAATCCTCGAACTTCTTTGCCAGATCGATGACGTCGTGACCGGTCATCTTCGACCAGCCCTCCACTGCCACCTTGCCGTCGCGCGCATCCAGGCCGGCGACGATGTGACCGGGAAAGGCATAGCAGGCGTCCGACAGGAAGCCGGGATTTTTCACCGCCGCAGTACCGATGACGATGTAGGTCACGCCGGCGTCCATGTAGGTTTCGATCGTGTCGAGGTCGCGAATCCCGCCACCGAGCTGCACCGGGAGCCCGTCGCCCGCCGCCTTGACGATCGCGCGGATCGATTTCTCGTTCTTCGGCCGGCCCGCCGCAGCGCCGTTCAGGTCAACCACGTGCAGGCGCCGCGCGCCCTGCGCCGCCCAGTGCTTGGTCATCGCCCCCGGGTCGTCGGAAAACACGGTCGCGGTCTTCATGTCGCCCTGCTTGAGACGCACGCAGTGGCCGTCTTTCAGGTCAATAGCGGGAATGATGAGCATGCTCTGGGTCGGGAGGCGGTGCGGCGGAGCGCCTGTGCGCGGTCGCGCGATCAGGCAGTGTGGAAGCGCGGATGAGTGTGGAAATCGGGTGCGGGAGGGGGCGCTCGGCGCGCCGTGTAATTACGGGCGCCAGTCAACGAAATTGCGTAGCAGTTGCAAGCCTGCAGCCTGGCTCTTCTCCGGGTGAAACTGTACGGCAAAAATATTGTCGCGCGCAACCGCACAGGCAAAGGTCACGCCGTAGGTGCAGCGGCCCGCGGTCAGCACGTCGTCCGCCGGCGCCGGGTAGTAGCTGTGCACGAAGTAGAAGCGCGTCCCCGATTCGATGCCCCGCCACAGCGCGTGGGGCCGCGCCTGGGTCACCTCGTTCCATCCCATGTGCGGCACCTTGAGCATCGCACCGTCGGGTGCGCGCATGCGCGCAAGCGGGAAATGGGGCACCTCGCCGCGCAACAGGCCGAGCGCGGGCGTATCGCCCTCTTCGCCATGGTCGAACAGCATCTGCATGCCGACGCAGATGCCGAGAAACGGCTTCGTCCGCGTCGCCTCGAGGACCGCGTCGCGCGCACCGCTCGCGGCGAGCTGACGCATGCAGTCGGGCAGCGCACCCTGCCCGGGTACGACCACGCGCTCCGCGCCGAGGATGGCCTCGGGCTGCGCAGTCACCCGCACGTCGGCCTCGGGCGCGACATGCTCGAGCGCCTTCGACACCGAGCGCAGGTTGCCCATCCCGTAGTCGACGACCGCGATCTTCATCGGATGTTCGGAACGTTCGCCCTGTGGCGCGCAGCGCGCGCCGAGGACCGCGTGTACCCCTACAACGTCCCCTTGGTGGACGGCACCACGCCCGCCGCGCGCGGATCGGCTTCGGCCGCCATGCGCAGCGCGCGCGCGAACGCCTTGAACACCGTCTCGCACTGGTGGTGCGCATTGACCCCGCGCAGAGTGTCGATGTGCAGCGTCGCCTGCGCGTGGTTGACGAAGCCCTGGAAGAACTCGTGCACCAGGTCGACGTCGAACTCGCCGATCAGCCCGCGGGTGTACGGCACCTGGTACTCGAGCCCGGGGCGGCCGGAAAAGTCGATCACCACGCGCGACAGGGCTTCGTCGAGCGGCACGTAGGCATGGCCGTAGCGCCGAATGCCGGCCTTGTCGCCGAGCGCCTTGGCCACCGCCTGGCCGAGCGTGATGCCGATGTCCTCAACGGTGTGGTGCGCATCGATGTGCAGGTCGCCCTTGGCGTCGATCTCGAGGTCGATCATGCCGTGGCGCGCCACCTGGTCGAGCATGTGCTCGAGGAACGGGATCCCCGTCGAGAGCTTGGCCGTACCCTCGCCGTCCAGGTTCACGCGAACCCGGATCTGCGTTTCCTTGGTGTCACGCCGTATGTCTGCCGACCGCATGCTTCAAAGCACCTCTTCGAGCGCCCTCAGCAGTATACGGTTTTCCTCGGGCGTGCCGACGGTGATGCGCAGGCAGCGCTCGAGCAGCGGGTGCGCGCCGTGGAAATTGCGCACCAGCACGCCCTGGCGGCGCAGGCCCTCGTAGGCGCGCCCGGCATCGGGCACGCGCACCAGCAAGAAGTTGGCCTCCGAGGGAAACACGGTGACGCCGGGAAGCCGCGCCAGCGCTGCGCCGAGCGGGGCGCGCTCGGCGAGCACGCGCTCGGCCTGTTCCTCGAAGCGCTCGAGATGCTCGAGCGCGAACAAGCCGACGGCCTGGGTCAGGGCGTTGACGTTGTAGGCCTGGCGCACCTTGTTGAACTCGCTCACCCACTCGGGCCGTGCGGCGAGGTAGCCGAGCCGGATGCCGGCAAAGCCGAGCTTCGATACCGTGCGCATCACGACCAGGTTGGGAAACTCGGCCAGCCGCGGCATCAGCGAGCGCTTGGCGAAGGCGTGGTAGGCCTCGTCGAGCACCACCAGGCCGTCGGCCGCGCGCAGCACCTCGAGCACCGCCGCCTCGTCGTACAGCACGCCGGTGGGATTGTTGGGGTAGGCGAGATAGACCAGCGCCGGCTGCTCGGCCCGCACGCGCTCGACGAACGCCCGCGCATCGAAGCCGAGGTCGTCGCGCAACGGCACGCCGACCGGGCGCATGCCCGAGAGCACCGCATTCGCGCGGTACATGGCGAAGGTCGGCTCGGGAAACAGCACCGCGGCACCGGGACGCGCGAGCGTCAGCGTCACGATCTGGATCAGGTCGTCCGAGCCGTTGCCGAGCAGCAGCTCCATGCCGCCCGGCACCGCCATCTTTTCGGCCAGTCGCTGGCGCAGCAGCCGCCCGGTCGGCTCCGGATAGCGGTTCAGTTCGATGCGCGCAAGTCGCTCGGCCAGCCGCGCACGCAGATCCTCCGGCAGCGCGTAGGGGTTCTCCATCGCGTCGAGCTTGACCATGCCCTCGGCCTCGGCCACGTGATAGGCCCTGGCCGCGAGAATCTCGGGCCGGACCAGCTCGGCGGGACCGCGCGCCATAGCTAGCGCTTCTCGTCGAGGCGCGCCTCGGCCGAGCGGGCGTGCGCATCGAGTCCTTCGCCGCGCGCGAGCGTCGCAGCAAGGCGCCCGAGCGACGCGGCGCCCGCGCGCGAGACCTCGATCACGCTGGTGCGCTTCTGGAAATCGTAGACGCCGAGCGGCGAGGAGTAGCGTGCCGTGCCCGCGGTGGGCAGCACATGGTTCGGTCCCGCGCAGTAATCGCCGATCGCCTCCGAGCTGTAGCGCCCGAGGAAGATCGCGCCGGCATTGCGCAGCTTCGGCAGCCAGGCCTGCGGGTCGGCGACCGACAGTTCGAGGTGCTCTGGCGCGACCCGGTTGGCGATCACGCAGGCCTCTTCCAGATCCCGTGCCTCGATCAGCGCACCGCGTGCCTCGAGCGAGGCGGCGACGACGTCGCGCCGATCGAGCGTCGGCAGCAGGCGCGTGATCTCCGCTTCGACGGCATCCAGGTAGGCCGCATCGGGCGACACCAGGATGGCCTGCGCGACCTCGTCATGCTCGGCCTGCGAGAACAGATCGAGCGCGATCCAGGCCGCCGGCGTCGAACCGTCGCCCACGACGAGGATCTCGGACGGCCCTGCGATCATGTCGATGCCGACCTGGCCGAAGACCTGGCGCTTGGCGGCGGCGACGTAGGCATTGCCCGGGCCGACGATCTTGTCGACGCGCGGCACCGACGCCGTGCCGTAGGCCAGCGCGGCGACCGCCTGCGCACCGCCGATCGCGAACATGCGATCGACCCCGCCCAGCGCGGCGGCCGCCAGCACCAGCGGATTGCGCACCCCGCCCGGCGTCGGGCTGACCATGACGATTTCGGCAACGCCCGCCACCTTGGCGGGAATCGCGTTCATCAGGACCGAAGACGGGTACGCGGCCTTACCGCCCGGCACGTAGATGCCGACGCGCTCCAGCGGGGTGATGCGCTGCCCGAGCCGGGTGCCCTCGGCGTCTTCGAATTGCCAGGATTCGGCGCGCTGCCGCTCGTGGAAGCGCCGGATGCGATCGGCCGCGGCGCGCAGGGCATCGGCCTCGGCCGGGGCGATCGCCGCGAGCGCGGCCCCGAGCGCATCGCGTCCGACCTCGAGCGCGGCCATGGCGGGCGCCTCGAGCCGGTCGAAGCGCGCCGTGTATTCGAGCAGCGCCGCGTCGCCGCGCGCGCGCACCTCGGCGATGATGCCGCGCGCCGCCGCCTCGACCGCGTCGTCCTGCGCAGCCTCGTAGCGCGTCAGGGCCTCGAGCGCCGCGTCGAACCCCGCGTCGCGCGCGCGCAGCCGGCGCAGCTTCATCGTGCCGCCTTGCGCCGCGCCCGCCCGAGGTCGGCCGCAGCCGCGAAGGCGTCGATCAGCGGCTGCAGCTGCGATCGCTTCATCTTCAGCGCGGCCTGGTTGACGACCAGGCGCGCCGACACCGGCATCACCTCCTCCACCGCCACCAGATTATTGGCGCGCAGCGTCTGCCCACTCGACACCAGGTCGACGATCACCTCGGCCAGGCCGACGATCGGCGCCAACTCCATCGAACCGTAGAGCCGGATGATGTCGACGTGCACGCCTTTCGCCGCGAAGTGCTCGCGCGCCGCGCGTACGTACTTCGTCGCCACCCGCAGGCGCGCCCCCTGGTGCACCGCGAGCCGATAGTCGAAGTCCTTGCGCGCCGCGACCATCATGCGGCAGGCCGCGATGCCAAGGTCGACCGGCTGGTACAGGCCGTCGCCACCGTGCTCGACGAGCACGTCGCGCCCGGCAATGCCCAGATCGGCGCCCCCGTACTGCACGTAGGTCGGCGTGTCCGAGGCGCGCACGATGATCAGTTCGACGCCGCGCCGGTTGGTGGCGATGACCAGCCGGCGCGACGATTCGGGATCGTCCTGCGCGCGAATGCCCGCGCGCGCCAGGAGCGGCGCGGTTTCGTCGTAGATGCGGCCCTTGGAGAGCGCGATGCGAATGGTGCGGGTCGACATGCGAAGAATAGAAGCGATACGCGGTGCCGAACGCCGCCTGCGCGCGTGCGGCGCGGCGCCGAAACCGCCTCGGTGTGCCGGCGGATTTTAACTCAGCGGCGCCGCTCGACGCGCGCGCCGAGGGCGCCCAGCTTCGCCTCCAGCGCCTCGTAGCCCCGGTCTAGATGGTAGATGCGGTCGATCAGCGTCTCGCCCTGCGCGACCAGCCCGGCGATCACCAGGCTTGCCGAGGCGCGCAGGTCGGTGGCCATCACCGCGGCACCTTGCAGGGCTTCCACCCCGCGCACCACCGCCGTGTTGCCCTCGATGGTGATGTCGGCGCCGAGGCGCTGCAGCTCGAGGGCGTGCATGAAGCGGTTCTCGAAGATCGTTTCGGTGACCACGGCCGTGCCTTCGGCCACCGTATTGAGCGCGAGCAGCTGCGCCTGCATGTCGGTTGCGAATCCCGGGTAGGGCGCCGTGCGCACGTCGACCGCCTGCGGCCGGCCGCGCATTTCGATCTCGATCGCCTCCGGCTGTACGGCGATCCGGGCGCCGGCCTCGCGCAGCTTGTCCAGGGTGGCATCGAGCGTGTCGGGCGCCGCACCCGCGAGGCGCACCCGCCCGCCCGCGGCCGCCACGGCGGCCAGGTAGGTGCCGGTCTCGATGCGATCCGGCATCACGCGGTGCGCCGTGCCGCCGAGCGCCTCGACCCCCTCGATGCGGATCACGTCGCTGCCCGCGCCACGGATGCGCGCACCCATCGCATTCAGGCAGGCGGCCAGGTCGACGATCTCAGGCTCGCGCGCCGCGTTCTCGAGCACCGTCGTGCCTTCGGCGAGCGTCGCCGCCATCATCAGGTTCTCGGTGCCGGTCACGGTCACCAGGTCCATCACGATGCGCGCGCCGTGCAGGCGCGTCGCACGCGCCGTCATATCGCCATGGTCGATGCGGATCTCGGCGCCCATCGCCTCCAGGCCCTTGACGTGCTGGTCGACCGGGCGCAGGCCGATCGCGCAGCCGCCAGGCAGCGCGACGCGCGCCTCACCGCAGCGCGCGAGCAGCGGGCCGAGCACGAGCACCGAGGCGCGCATGGTGCGCACCAGCTCGTACGGCGCACGCGGGTCGGCGATGG